>CAYZFZ010000004.1:0-65422 GCA_964477795.1 uncultured Bifidobacterium sp. | reverse complement strand
GGTGCTCGGGGTTGGTGATGTCGCGGTTGCCGGGCAGCTGGTCGCACTTGTGGCCGTGCTCGCGGCCGCCCTGGCCGTTGCCCTGCCCGGTGATCGTCGACACGCCACACCCGGGTTTGCCGAACTTGCCCGTGGCGAGCCCGAGGTTGATCGCGGCGAGGACGTTGTCGACGCCTTTGGTGTGCTGCTCGATCCCGCGGGCGTGGAGCATCATCCCGGTCGCCGACGTACCCCACCACTCTGCGGCCTCCTCGATCCGCGCCGCCGGTACCCCGGTGACGTCGGCGGCCCACGCCGGGGTCATGCCGGCGACGGCGGCGGCCGCGTTGTCGAAATCCACCGTGTGGCTGTCGATGAACTCGTGGTCGAGCCAGTCACGCTCGATCAGCACGTGCAGCACCGCGCCGAACAGGGCCGAGTCGGTGCCCGGTCGCACCGGGAGGAACAGATCCGCGGTGCGTGCCAGCGGCACGACGCGGGGATCCTGGACGATCAGCCGGGCACCGCGGTCGCGCGCACGCCAGATGTAGCCGGTGGTGATGGGGAACGTCTCGGCCACGTTCGCACCTGCGACCCACACGACATCCGCGAGCGGGATGTCGCTCCACGGGTTCGGCGCACGGTCGATGCCCAACGCCTTCTTGTTCCCGGTGCCGGCCGACACCATGCAGAAGCGGCCGTTGTAGTCGAGGTTCGCGGTGTGCAACGCGAGGCGTGCGAACTTGCCCACGAGGTAGCTCTTCTCGTTCGTCAACGACACCCCGGACAGCATGGCGAACGAGTCGTCGCCGTGCTCGGCCTGGATCCGCCGGATCTCGGACACGACCCGGTCGAGCGCGTGGTCCCAGCTGACCTGGCGGAACCCACCCGGCGCCGACGGGTCGCGCTCCATCGGATGCAGCAACCGGTCGGGGTGGCTGCCCTGCAGGTAACGCTTCACACCCTTCGGGCACAGCTTGCCCTCGTTGAACGGGAACTCGTACCACGGTTCGAACCCGACGACTGCGTTGTCGTGCACCTTGAGCTTGATGCCGCACTGCTGGCCGCAGAAGCAGCAATGCGTGTTCACCACCCGGTCGATGTCGATCCCGGCGTTCCACCCGCCCGGGGGCGCCTCGTTGAGATGCGGCCCGTAGCGGGCGATCAACTCGTCGTCGGTGATCGGTGGCCGTGCCATCAGCCGAACCCCCCTACGCGCGCCGATTGGGCGAGTGTGACCTGGGCGCGCCGGCAGCGCGGGCAGGTGTCCTGATAGTTCCCGCCACCGTCGATCGAGTAGTCGAACCCGACCTGGGGCAGCACCGCCTGCAGATCCGCGATCTGCTGGGCGCTCGCGAACGCGCCACCGCAACGCCGGCAGGTCGCCGGCGGGCCCTCGTCGTTCGCTCGCTTGTAGTAGGCGACGCCGAGATTGCCCGGCCGCTGGAAGATGTGGAACAGCTTGCCGAAGGGCAGGTACATCAACCCGAGGATCACCGTCAGCGCGTGGATCGTGTTCAGCGCCGAGTAGAAGCGCCCCTCGAGCCACATGCTCGACACCGTCAAGAACAGCCCCGACACCGACACCGCGAACAACCCGGCGAGCGCCAGGAAGTCGCCGGAGCGTTCCACAGCCATTGCGCCCGGGTCGCGCAACCGGCGGCGCAGGAAGATGAACACACCGGCGAGCACGAGCACCGCCGCGACGTCGAGGGCGTGGAACATGAACCAGCCGACGATGCTCTCGGCATCGAACTTCACGGTGCCCACCCGCGACAGGTACACCTGGTAGTGGTCGGCACGCTGGCCGACGCTCTCGAAGTGCAGCAGGCCGAGCGTGAGGGGGATCGTCACCAGCCCGGCCAGGATGCAGCCCCAGAACACCAGCTGATGCGCCAGCCAGCGGGCGAACGACCGGCGCCGGATGAACCCCTGTGCCAGCAACTGGGTCGCGACCAGCGACGGCAGGGCTGCCGCGTTGGCCACCTTGTGTTGCCGGAACGCATCCCACCCGCGACGGTTGAGCATCGCCGTCGGCGGCCGCCGCAACCACACCGCATACCGGTACGCCACGCCGAACACGGCGAAGACGACACCGAACAGGTAGCCGACCAGTGCCGCATCGAACCACACCAGACGATCGCTGCCGATGAAGGTCAGCGCGACGACGACAGCGATCCCTACACTTCCCCACGCGACACCCCGACGATCGAGGCGTTCACGTGGGCGAGTCACGCCCGCACCCTAGACCCGTTGCAGAGCGCGAGGTCGTGGATACCGGCTCAGCCGCCGGTCGGCCCCAGCGTGTCGAGGGCTGCGACCATCAGCTGGCGGACCGCGTCGATCGCCTGCGCCGGCCGCACCATCACCTTGAAGTCGACGATCCGACCGGTGCCGTCCCAGCGGATCATGTCGACCCCGTTGACGTACTTGCCGCTCATGGTGGTCTCGAACTCGAGCACCGCGTCGAACTCGCCGACGACCTCGCGCACGTATCGGAAACGGCCATCCCACTCGCCCGGAGCGCCGTCGACGCGAACCCGCCCGCTCGCTGGGCGATCACCGACGAACGACATCGACGCGGCCGTCAGGTAGCGGATCACCGTCTCCTTGCCGGCCAACGGCCGGAACAGGACCGGTGAATGCAGCACGGCGTCATCGGCGATCAGCTCGCCCAACAGTTCGGGCTCACCGCCGCCCACTACCCGATGCCAGCGCTGCAGGCACCAGCTCGCGGCGTTCGAATCAGTCATCACAGCCTCCTCGTCGGCAACTTGTCATCGACAAGATATACGACACACCCGCGAACTTGTCAACGAAAAGATCGGCGATCGGAGCCTGCGCGCGGTCACCTGGCGGCGCACGGGCTGCCGTCTACGGGTGGTGGTGGCCGGTGAGATGCTCGGTGATGCTCTGCAGCTCGCCGAGGTGCTGCTCGTAGACCCCGCGAGGCGTGGTCTCGTACTGCTTGCACAGCGCGGCGGCGACGCCGACGGCAGTGCCGTGCTGCACGCCGTTGCCGATGAACTTGGTGCTCGTGCCGGCGACGTGGGTGACGCTGATGTGCTTGCCGGCCATCATCAGGTTGTCGATGTTCGTCGAGTACAGGCAGCGGAACGGGATGGCGTACGGCTGGTTGTCGCGCACGTCCCACGTCCAGTCCTTGAGGCGGAAGTCGTAGTCGCCCTCGCCCGGCTGGTTCGGGCAGTGCAGGCAGAACGCGCCGTCGTTGAGCACCACCGCGTCGGGGAACTCGGTGTGCTCGCGGATGTCGGTCTCGGTGAGCACGTGGTCGCCCCGGTAGCGCTTGAACTCGCCCTGCGCGGCGACGTAGGCGACCCAGTCGAACTCGAGGTTGGCGTAGTTGGCCGGGTCGAGCCGCTTGACGTTGGAGAAGGTTCCGTAGAGGGCCCGGAGGAGGTAGTCGCGGATCAGCTCGCCCTGGGTGTAGAGGTCGAGCCACTGCCCGTACTCCCAGAAGTGCGTCGCCGGGAACTTCATCAGTGGGTTCTCGCCGGGCTTGGCGTCGGCGAAGGCCTGGGCGAAGGAGAATTCCGGCCGATCGGGGTTCTCCCCGGCGATCGGCCCGTCGGCGTTCTCGATGCCCGGTCGGGCGAGCTGGCCGCTGAGGTTCGCGTAGTCCTTGGCCACCTCCACGGCCCACGGCACGTCCGGGAACTCGACCGGATGGTCGGCCATCCGAGTGCGGAAGAACAGGGTGTTGCCGTGGTGCATCGCGTCGCCCAGCTCGGGCGCGAGCGGTTCCCCGAACTCGGCCCTCGACTCCTGCCCGGACAGGGTCTCGGCGCCGGCGAGCATCCCGAGGAGCGCGGTGCCCGTGCAGTCGATGAACATCGGCGCCACGAACCGGTGCTCCCGGCCGCTGCGGGCCTCGCGGACGTCGATCGACACGATGCGCGTGCCGTCGGTGACAGCGTCGAACACCCGATGCTCCAGGAACACGGCCGCGTTCGGTTCGGCCTGGAGGACCTGCAGCGCGACGAGGTCGCCGTCGGGGTGGCGACCGGAGAGCTCGTGCACGAGGCCACCGGTGTCGCCACGGGGGCTGAGCCCGATCTCCTTGCTCGCGTTGCCGCCGAGCACGGGGCGATCCTGGATCAACGCCACCCGGCAGCCCTGCCGTGCCGCCGTCAGCGCAGCCGCGCACCCGGCGACCCCGCCACCCAAGACCACCACGTCGAACGCGCCGGCGGGAGCGGGCAGGTCCGGGATGCCGCGCAAGCGTGTGCGCCACGCCCGCGCGGTCGAGTCGGCGCCGTCGACCGGTCTGCTCCCGTCACGGCTGAGGTAGATCGCGTCGCAGCGCCCGTCGAAGCCGGTCAGGTCGTGCAGCACGATCGTCGCGTCTCCGGCATCCAGCTGGACATGCCCTGCCTCCTGCCACGACCAGTCCTGCCCGTTCGCTCCCAGCTCGGTGGCGAGGGCGACGCCGCCGATCGACACGGTGAACCGACCCGGATGGTGCGCGGGCACCCAGTCCTTCGCTCGCACCCACACCGTGTACGCCCCAGCGGCCGGGATCGTCACCGTCGTGCTCGCGTCGTGCACCGGGCGGCCGAGCCCGTGGGCCAGCAGGTAGGGCGAACCCATCTGCAGCTCGAACTGCGAGTCGAGCACCCAGCCCCCGTAGTCGGCGAAGTCCTCGGCTTCGACGAGCAGCCCCGCCGTGGCCGGTGCCGGCGCGTCCGTGCTCGTCGTTGTCATCGATGCCTCCTGGTGGTCGACGGGTTGCGGGCCTGGTCGATCGATGCCGCCTCGGCCCGCAGGCGGGCCAGCACGCGTCGTTCATGGGCGAGGGGTGCGCGACCGAAGTTGGTGGCCCGCCCGAGCGCGAGGCCGAGCATCGTCTCGCGGGCGAGGAGGTAGAAGTCGCGACCGTTGGCGTCGGCCAACACCTGTGAGGCGCGTGCGTCGGGGCGAACCAGCTCGGCGAACTCGGCAACGACCGGGCCGATCTCGGCGCGCAAGCCGGCGTCGTTCGACATCGCCAACCATGCCTCCAGCACCGCCTTGAACCGTGGGTTGCTGATCGCAGCCCACGTGCCGTCGACCAAGCCGATCATGCCCGTCGCGACCGGCCGCTGCGCACTGCGCATGTCGGCGTACAGGCGGCGCAGTGCATCGGCGAGGAGGCTGGGCACGCTCTCGTAGTGGTGATGGAAGGCGCCGCGGCTGACACCGACCCGGTTGCAGATCTCGACCGCGGACAGCGCGGCCCAGCCGCGCTCGATCAGCAGGTCGGTCGCGGCATCTGCCAGCGCAGCGCGAGTCGCGGTGCTGCGCTCTTCCTGGGTTCGCCGAACCGGCGTCGCGTCGGCATGCGTCGTCATCATCCGCCGATCTTACATACATACGTTGATGTATGCACATGCGGGCGACCTGCGTTCTCGGCCGTCTGCCGGAATCAAGGTTCGCCCCACCTGAGCCCTTGGCGCACACATGATGCGAGTTACTTCTAGAGTACGAGTCATGTACGAGATGGGGTCAGGGAGCGCTCTGTGGCGGGTCGCGCGGGCGTCGAGTCGAGGCAGGGTCTGATGGCGCGAGCGACATCGTCGTCGGGTTCTCGGGCTGGGTCGAAGGCTCCGGCGGTGGGATGTGCCGGGATCGAGCGGGTGATGGCCGTCCTCGGCCGAGCGTGGGCGGGTGCGGTCGTGCAGGCGATGCTCGATGGCAACGAACGCTTCTCGGAGCTGGCGCGGAGCGTGCCTGATGTGGCCGACAGCGTGCTGACCACCCGGTTGAAGGAGCTGTGCGAGCACGGCCTGGCCGAGCGTGTCGTGGAACCGGGCCCACCGGTGGTGGTGCGCTACCGGCTGACGCAGGCCGGTCGCGACGCGGCACCGGTGCTCGACGCGGTCGCCCGGTACGCTGCGGCCAACCCGCAGATCTTCGGGAGCCGCTGAACCAGACGGGTGCCGAGATGCTCGAACGTCTCCACGTGTTCGACGTCGTCCTCAGGGGGTCTCGAGCACTCCGTTGCGGTAGGCCCAGCTGACCGCCTCGGCGCGGCCGCGCACACCGAGCTTGCGGTAGATGTTCGAAGTGTGGTGCATCGCGGTCTTGCGCGTGATGCCGAGTGCGACCGCCAGCTCCTTGTTGGAGGCGCCGGCGACAAGGGCGCGCAGCACCTCGCGCTCTCGTGCCGTGAGCTTGCCGGCGGGCGGTGCCGGCACTCCCCCGACCCTCGTCCATCCGCGCACGGTGGCGAGTGCATGGTCCGCGAGCTCGTCCCAGCTCATCGCGGCACCGGTGGCCAACGCCTGCCGGAAGCGAGTGTCGCCCAGGCGTGACCGCACGCCGTCGACCATCGCGTCGTGCCGGCGCCGCAGGATCCCCGAGAGCGGCCCCTCGATCAGCGTCCACTGGTCGGCGAGCCCTCCGGTGAGAACGGCGGCGACCTCGTCGTCCTCGCGGGCCGCCGCGATCTCGACGATCACGAGCAGCGAACCCAGGGCTCCGTCGTGCAGGCCGGTCGCGAGCGCCAGCTCGAACCCCTCGGCCACCGCGAGTGTGGCCTGCTGCCGGTCGCCGAGCGCCGCTCGCACCGCAGCGACCCCCGGCAGGATGTTGGCCAGCAGCCGCTGATCGCCGGAGCGGCGGGCGAGCACGACAGCCTGTTCCATCGTCACAGGCGGACCGTGCGCGGCGACGACCCCCGGGGGCAAGTGGGCCAGCACCATCGCGGCATACGCCATCTGCGCGTCGTTGCCGATCGCGCGGGCACGTGACATGGCTGCGAACGCCAGCCGCGCCGCGTCGTCGAAGCGCTGCTGCACGTTCACTGTCATCGCGAGCCAGACCGCGCACGCCGCGGCGTGCCGCGAGAGGCCCGCCTCGTCGCAGGCGCACAGTGTGCGCTCGAGCTGTGAGATCAAGCGGTCGAAGTGGTGGCTGTACCGCACCGCAGCCACCGACCGCTCGACCACGTCGAACAGGACGATCGCGTCGCCGGTCTCGGCCGCGGCATCGACGAGCGCGTCGAACCGCAGGCCGAGCTCGCGCCGCCGGGTCTGGTCGGCCGACGTGAGGACCTCGAACAATGTGACCCAACCGCCGATCATCGCCCGGTTCATGGCCTCGTCGTCGTGGGCCGCGAGCGCGTCGAGCAGGCCGCGCAGGAGCGGAAGTGCGACGGCACCCTGCCCGCCGTCGTGCCAGACGCGTGACGTCGCGGCCGCGAGCACACTCGCAGCGTGCACGTCGCCGCGGTCGAGTGCGCGCTCGAAGGCTGCGACGAGATCGCGGTGGCGCCGGCTCAGGCCTGCCGCCCACGTCGCCTGGCCGTGGGCGCGCGCGCCGGCCACGTGCTGGGTCGCGAACGGCAGGAGCGACCGGTCGACGGCCTCGATCGCCGCGCGGCGCACCTCGGCGGGCGTCTGCTCTGCGACGACTGCACGCACAACCGGTGGGACGGCGCGCAGCCGCAGCTCGTCGGCAGCGCCGGATGAGAGGAGGTGGTGGCGCACCAGGGCATCCAGCGCCTCCAGCAGCTCCGCTCGCGTGCCCGGCACCGTCTCGAGGGTGAGCGCCACGAGCTCGTCGAGGGTCGCGGGGTCGTGCAGCACCGACAGCGCCACGAGGATGCGGTGCTGTCGATCGCTGAGCAGCGCGAGGCTCCAGCGCACCGATTCGGCGAGGTCGCGATGCCGCGGCGGTGCATCGACCGGGCCATCGCGCAGCACGTCGAGGCCCGCGCGGACGTCGAGCTGGCGAGCCAGCTCGCTGATCGACATCTGGCCCGCCCGCCGGGCCGCGAGGGAGATGGCCAGCGGCAGCCCGTCGAGGCGACGGCAGATGTCGGCGATCAGGGGCAGGTCGGCGTCGGTGACGGTCGCGCCGGTCGACGCCGCGACCTCGCAGAAGAGCGCGACGGCAGGGGCGGTTCGGATCGCCGGGGGCTCGGCGGCGCGCTCCGGTACGGCGAGCGGGGCGAGGACGACGACGCGCTCGACGCGGAGGTGCAGGGGCACCCTGCTCGTCACGATCAGCAGCAGCTCGGGGTGAGCCGACAGGACGCGCTCGAGCACCGGCGCCGTGCCCACTCGAACCGCCGCGCGGGTGAGTCCGTCGAGGAGCATCGCGTCGAGATCGCCCCGATCGAGCAGGTCCTCGATCCGGCTCAGGACCTCGGCGGGATCCTCCACGTCGTCCAGGACCAGCATGTCGACGGTCCGGGTGGCGCCCATCCGGTCGAGGAGCCGGCGGGCGACGTGTGTCGCGCCGATCCCTCCCGGCCCGGAGATGGTGAGCACGCGGTGGCTCGGCGCGTCGGTCCACGCCAGCAGCGCATCGATCCCGCCGGCGCGGACGTCGCGCGACGTGCCATCAGAGTCACCCGTCACGCCCTGTTCGACCCCGCTGACCCCACCCGTCACCGCTGCTCCTACATCTCCCTCCCATTGTCGTGCGCCGGAGGTCGCGCGGCCACATCGGGCAACTGCCCGATTGGCAGTGGGCACCCTCTGTGGTCGAGTTGATCAACTCAACACAGAGGGTGGGAGACGATGGATGTGAGCGCGCGGTTGCAGCGGTGGGTTGCGGGGCTGGTGGCGTTGGCGATGGCCGTGACGGTCATCGGGGTGGCGAACACACCACCGCGCGTGCTGGCCGACGGATGCGTCGAGGTGGTGCCCGGCTGGTGCTCGGCGAGCGGAGGTGAAGCCCCGATCGTCGTGCTGGATCCGTGGGACCGGATGATCCAGGACACGAGCGCCGGTCAGTGGGACTCGCTTGCATCCGAGGCGCGGGCGAGCGTCGCGCTGCTCTACGACGTCCCCAACGATCGTCAGCTGCTGCACTGGGGCCGCGACGAGATCCGCGGGTTCATGTACGCGCGCCTGCTGAGCATCATCAAGAAGCAGGGCAACGGCGAGGCGCTCACGGCTGACGAGCAGTTGTGGTTGACGACGCTGCAGTCGCAGATGAAGGCCCGCCGCGTCGCGAAAGCCCAGAAGGCGGTCGACGAGTACAACCGGTGGTCGGCCGACCGGTGCACCTACCAGCCGCCGGCCGGCTACGGCTTCACGAGCATCCCGACGCATGCGTGGTGCAATGACCCGTTCTACGTGGGCTTGCCGCCGGCGCCCCCGTCCGCGGAGCAGTTCCAGGCCTACGCCGGGGTGCTCGTCGACGGCCAGAAGTTCGGGGCGGCCGACGCCCAGGCTGCGTGGAAGAACACGGTGACGGCCCTCACCTTCCTCTCGTCGCTGGCCGCGGCAGGCGCGATCAGCGCGGCGCTGGCCGCAGCCATCGCCGCCTCCAGCTCGCTCGCGTTCTCCATCGCAGGAGCGATGGGCTCTGCGCTCCTGGGTTACAGCGCGGTGTCGAGCGCCCTGGCACTGGGCGTGGCACCACCCGCCTGGGCCGCCAGCGCGGCGACGACGGTCGCCATCGGCGCGGGGGTGTCGGTCGTGATGATCATCGCCCTCGCCTCGGTCGTCACGGCGATCGCGCTGTGGCAGTTGATCGAGGCGGAACAGGTGCCGACGAAGCTGGCCGAGGCGTTGTCGAACGCACAGAACGAGACCATCGACCTCGCGTCGCTCGCGGCGACCCCGGAGGGCAACGTCGAGATGTTCAGCGCGGTCCTCGGGGCGACGCTGGACCCGACGCACGGGGACTGGACGGCCGAGCGGATCGCCAAGGACAGCCCGCCCGCTCACACGGCCGCCGACCCGGAGTTCCTCGTCGACGGGTCCACCACAGGCGCCTCGACCATCGTCACGCGTGACTGGAACGGCACACCCCAGGAGACCTACATGGTCGGACGCTGGTTCGCGACGAAGCAGGGCACCGGTGACTTCGAGTGGAGCCTGTCGCTGCACTACCTCGACGGCGGGGGCGGCAGGAAGACGGCCTACCTCGACGACGTGGACGGCTTCCTCTCCAGCCCACCCGGGGATTCGACGAGCCCGCCCCCAGCGACCACTTCGCAGGCGCTCGTCTACTCGACCTATGACGGGCTGACCCTCCGCACCCACACGGCCACCTGGCACGGCAACCACCTCCCGAGCCTTGCGCCCACGTACCCGTCCGCCATCGACCAGAGTTCGCCCTTCACCCTCACCGCGCACGCCACCGACCTGGACGCGAACGATCCGGTCACCGTGACCTGGCTCGTCGAGCCCGATCCGGGCCTCGGCCTCGCGTACCAAGACCCCAGTGCCACGAGTGAGTGCCGTGAGGGAGGGCTCCCGCCCACCTCGACGTGCAACTGGCCCCGGCATACGGGTGACCAGGTGACGCTGAACTACCAGACACCTGGCACCTACCTCGCCCGCGTGTTCGCGACCGACAGCCACGGCACGCGGAGCGAGTCCTCGTTCAACTTCACCGTGCGCAACGTCGCGCCGCGGTTCACCAGTGGCCCCACCCTCACGATGAACGGGCTGACGGCGACCGTCGCCGGCACGTTCGACGATCCGGGCGACGCCTCCGTGAAGGTGAAAGTGGACTGGGGGGACGGCACGTCGTCGAATCGCCTCTTCCCCTGCGACTTCACCAGCGGCTGCAGCTCGGACGCGCCGCTCGCTCACCCCAGCACGTTCAGCCTCCAGCACACGTACGCCGATCCCGGCGCGACGTACCCAGTCGACGTCTCGCTGTACGACGGCTTCGCCACCACGCATGCGACGCCACAGGTGAGCGTGGCACCGACGGTCAGCGGCGACCTGCTCGAAGGCTCGGTGCTGACCTTCGACGCACACGCGTCGCACAGCGCGGCGGGCACGGGCTACACGGTCGAGTGGATGATCGAGCCCGACAACCCGCAGTCGTCGTTCCTCGTCGTGGACCCAGCGGTCGACGCGCTCTGCCGCGCGGCGACCGGTCCCGGTGACGGCTGCAACTGGCCGAAGGTCAGCGGGGCCACCGCGCAGCAGACATACCGCGTGGCGGGCGACTACGCGGCTCGCGCCATCGTCACCGACGTCAACGGTGCCCGCGTCGGTGCCGCCGTGACCTTCCACGTCGGCAATGCACCCGCCGCCTTCACCGACGGGCCGACCGCCGTCGCAGCAGCCGACGTCGTGACGGTCGCCGGCCAGTTCGCCGACCCGGGCAACGACGAAGTGCAGTTGACCGTGGACTGGGGCGACGGCACCACCACCAGCCGCCGCTACGCGTGCGACTCCAGTGGGCTCGTGATCTGCATCGGGATCAACCCGGCAGCACGACCGACCACGTTCTCCTTCCAACACACCTACTCCGGCCCGGTCCCGGCCGGATACCCGACGGTGAAACTCGACGACGGCACCGACATCACCGGACCGACCATCGCCCCGCTGCCGGCGCCACAGGTGAGCGTGGCACCGACGGTCAGCGGCGACCTGCTCGAAGGCTCGGTGCTGACCTTCGACGCACACGCGTCGCACAGCGCGGCGGGCACGGGCTACACGGTCGAGTGGATGATCGAGCCCGACAACCCGCAGTCGTCGTTCCTCGTCGTGGACCCAGCGGTCGACGCGCTCTGCCGCGCGGCGACCGGTCCCGGTGACGGCTGCAACTGGCCGAAGGTCAGCGGGGCCACCGCGCAGCAGACATACCGCGTGGCGGGCGACTACGCGGCTCGCGCCATCGTCACCGACGTCAACGGTGCCCGCGTCGGTGCCGCCGTGACCTTCCACGTCGGCAATGCACCCGCCGCCTTCACCGACGGGCCGACCGCCGTCGCAGCAGCCGACGTCGTGACGGTCGCCGGCCAGTTCGCCGACCCGGGCAACGACGAAGTGCAGTTGACCGTGGACTGGGGCGACGGCACCACCACCAGCCGCCGCTACGCGTGCGACTCCAGTGGGCTCGTGATCTGCATCGGGATCAACCCGGCAGCACGGCCGACCACGTTCTCCTTCCAGCACACCTACGCCGGCCCGGTCCCCGCCGGATACCCAACAGTGAAACTCGACGACGGCACCGACATCACCGGACCGACGATCGCCCCGCTGATCGCCGCGCCGGCGCCGCCGACCTCGGCAGCTGCATCGTCCACCGTGGTCGGTCAGGCGACGGTGTCGTTCACACCACCCGCCGGCGGCGTACCGATCTCGGGGTACCGAGCCACGTGCGTGTCGCCCACCGGGGCCACGGGCTCGGCCGACGGCGCCACGAGCCCGATCGTCGTGACCGGCCTGACGGCCAACGCCGTCTACGGCTGCACCGTCGTCGCCCTGAACGGCCGCTACACGAGCGATCCGTCGAACAGCGCCCCGGTGACGGTCATGGGACTGTCGGTGCCGGGCGCGCCGGGCAGCGTCACGGCACGCATGACGGGACGGACCGAGCTGACCGTCGAGTTCACGGCGCCGACCGACGACGGGCACTCGCCGATCACCGGCTACACCGTCACGTGCACCTCGCCGACCGGCGCGACTCGGTCGGTCACGAGGGCTACCGCCGGCTCGGTGGCGGTGGGGTCGTTGACGGCCCGCGCGACCTACACCTGTGCCGTCGTCGCCACGAACGCGGTCGGGCGAGGCCCGGCGGCGACGAGTGCCGCAGTCCTCCTCGTCGCACACGCGCCGGGGGCGCCGACAGCAGCCCGAGCCTCCACCCGCGCTGCGACCGGTTGGGCGGGGCGCCTCGACGTGGCGTTCACACCCCCGGTCGACAACGGTGGCGCGGCCATCACCGACTACACCGCCACCTGCACCTCACCGACCGGGGTGACTCGGAAGAAGGACGGGCCTGCCAGCCCGATCTCGGTCTACGGCCTCACGGCGGGTTCGGTGTACACGTGCACCGTCGTCGCCCGGAACTCGGCCGGTCTCGGTACGGCGTCGACCCCCTCGGAACCGGTGACGGTGCTCGGCCAACCCGGGGCGCCGCGGATCGTGTCGGCGACCTCCCCCTCTCGTGGGCGCCTGACGGTGACGATCGCGCCTCCGTCCAGCAACGGCGGCTCGCCGATCACCGGCTACTCGGTCGGCTGCATCTCGTTGCGCGGGATCGCGACGGCCCAGACCACCACGACGACGGCGACCCTGTCGGGGCTGCCGACGAGCACCACCTGGATCTGCGTGGCCCTGGCCGAGAACGCGCTCGGGGAGGGGCCGCCCAGCGCACCCTCGCCTGGCGTGCGCACCTGACCGTCACAACCCGAACCGGGCGGTCCTGACCGGAAGGCGGTCGCCCGGTTCGGGGTGGCTACAGCGCGGGGTGGAAGTAGCCGGCGATGTCGGCGATCACGTCGACGCTGCCGGAGCTGTTGTAGATCGCGACAGCGAGGCCGGTGCCGAGCGGGGTGGTGACCAGGTTGGCGACCGTCTGGCCCGTCTCGGTGTTCAGGTTCGACGCGTACGGCCGGCTGCTGCCCGCCGGGTAGACGGTCAGGTAGCTGCCACCGGTCGGGTTGGTGGCGGTCACGTTCAACACCACCGCCGTCGCAGTCGCCGGCACCGCGCCGGCCAGCGCGAGCGTGAGGGTCGAGCCGGCGCCGAGCTGGGCGATCGTGGAGGTGCCGATCCGGTTGCGGGTGTCGAGCACCCGCGCCGGGGACAGCGGCACGAACTCATCCGCCCCGCTCGGGGTGTACCAGCCGAGCAGATCGGCGACCAGATCGACCGTGCCGGAAGCGTTGTACAGGCTGACCCGGCGTCCGGTGCCGACCTGGACGGCGACGAGGTTGGGCACGGTCTGACCGGCGCGGATGATGTTCAGGTTCGACGCCAGCGGCCGCTCCCTGCCGGCAGGGAACACCGTCACGTAACCCGGCGCGGTCGGGTTGGTCGCGGTCACGTTCAACACCACCGCGGTCGCGTCCGCCGGCAGCCTGCCCGACAGGTCGAGGGTGACCGTCCCGCCTGCTGCGACGGTGGTCGCACCTCCGACGCCGTCACGGGTGTCCAGCACGCGCGACGGGCTGGCCGCAACGAACCGGTCGGTGCCGCTGGCGCTGAACCAGCCGGCGAGGTCGGCGACGAGATCGACGCTGCCCGCGCTGTTGAACAGGTCCACACTGCGGTCACCACCCAACGCGACGACGGCCAGGTTGGCGACCGTGTCACCAGCGGCGTTGATGTTCAGGTTCGACACTGTCGGCTGGGTCGTGCCCGCCGGATACGCCGTCACATACGTCGGCGCGGTGGGGTTGGTGGCGGTCACGTTCAGTACCGCCGCCACCGCGTCGGCTGGGAGCCGCGACGCCAACGACAATCCCAACACACCGCGCTGCGCCAGCTTGGCGACCACGCCACTGCCGGTGCCATCACGGGTATCGAGGACACGCGTCGGCGACATCGGCGTGTACCCGTACGTCACCGTGGGCGCCGCCGGCGGAGTGGTCGGCGTCGTGGTGGTGCCGGCGTCGACCGCTGCGGTGCCCGACAACACATAGCCGGCAGCGACCGAACCGGTCGCCGTCATCATCTGCTGGCTGTAGCCGTCGGAGAACACATTGTCCGACGCCAGCGAGATCTGCGCCAGGTTCCCGGTGCTCGCCGAGTACCCGCTCGCCCCCGAGTACACCGCCTGGCAGACGTCCTGCGGCAACGCGAACTGGGACGTGGCAATCTTGTTCGACACCGACAGGATGGACGCCACGTCCGGATACACCTCGAAGTGCAGGTGCGGCCAACGACCCGAGTAGCAGCCCGGGAAGATGCTCGTGAACGTGATCTTGCCGTTCGCATCGGTGACCTGCACACCACGCAGGTAGTTCTGGTTGGTGACCCCCGACGTGTACAGCGAGTAGCTGCCCTCCCGGGTGCAATGCCACAGGTACACAGCCGCACCGACCAGCGGGGTGCCGTCGTTGCTGTTCAACACCGTGATGTCGATCGTCGGCACCCCCGCCGCGGATCCCGAGTAGGAACCGAAACTGGACCGGATGTCGCTGCGGATCACCCCCGACTGGGTCAACACATTCGGACCGTTCGACCCGTCCCCGGGGTATGGGCCCGCCGTCTCCTCCGGGATCTCCGCGACCGCCGCCGCTGCAGCCGAACGGCCCAACAGGCTCGAACCGGCCGCGGCCAAGCCGGCCAGACCGATGCCTTGCAGCAGACGACGCCGCGTCAGGTGATCGGTGCCGTTCGCGGCGAACTCGAAGTGGTCATCGGCGTGCGAGGGTGTGGTGTTCATGCCCCCACCCTGAACCTCCTTCCTGGGAAACGGCTCAGAGGCACGGAAGAACACGGTGAGAACCGGTTCACGTCGGCGTGTCTCCGAAGAGCCGGGCGCGGAGGTCGTCGGGGACGAGGTCGCGTTGGTCGGGGTGCTTGTCGAGGTAGCCGCGCACGTAGGGGCAGGTCGGGCGGACGTGCCGGCCGAGACGGCGTACGTCGGCGAGGGCGCCGGCGACGAGCTGGCCGGCGAAACCTTGGCCGGCGAACCCGTCGAGGGTTTCGGTGTGGATCATGTCGGTGACATTGCCGTCGAGGCGGTAGACGACGAACGCTGCGAGCCGGCCGTCGGTGTGGAGCTCGTAGCGGGATTCGGCGGGGTTGTCGGTCACGGTGATGCTCATGGCGTGGTCCTTCAGGTGGGAAGCGGGACGTAGGGATCGTGGTCGTCGGGAACGCGTGGGAACTCCTGGCGCAACCAGCGTTGCTTGGCGTCCTCGATGCGATCAGGGTCGGAGTGCACGAAGTTCCACCACATGTGCCGCCGACCGAGCGGCTGGCCACCGAGGACGACAACCCGTCCGGACCCGGCGACGACGAGCGGCTCGCCCGGCTCGATGACGTGCAGATGATGCGGCGCCAGACGGTGCCCGGCGACGGTCGGCGCACCGTCGAGGGCCAGCACCGCCCACTCGCCATGCTCACCGTCGAGCGGGACAGGGCCGCCGGTCAGGGCGACATCGCCGAGCACGAGGGGCGACGAACCGGTCACCGGTGATCGTTCCCCCCACCCGGTACCGGCCAGCAACCGCACGCGGCTGCCATCGACGTCGAGCGTCGGTGCATCCTGCGAGCCGGCGTGCTGGAAGCTCGCCGGGCCGTCCTCGGCCCCGTCGGGGAGCGCGACCCAGAACTGGACCCCGGCCAACCGGGCCGCACTCCGGCGGTCCTCGGCAAGGGAGCGTTCGGTGTGGCACACCCCGGCCCCGGCGGTCATCCAGTTCACCTCGCCCGCCTCGATGGTGCGGACAACGCCGAGTGAGTCGCGATGCCGCGCCCGCCCGGCGAGCAGATAGGTCAGCGTCGACAACCCGATGTGCGGGTGGGCGTCGACGTCGAGCCCGGCCCCGGGCTCGAAGTCGACCGGCCCCATCACGTCGCAGAACACGAACGGCCCCACCGAGCGCCGCAGACGGAACGGCAGCAAGCGACCGACTGTGAGCGTGCCCACGGGGCGCGACCTCGGCTCGATGATCACCGCAGGCACCTTGCCGCGGGGCGCGGGGTGCGGTTCATACGAGGTGCCCGAACGTGCCGGCATTGAAGTCGGCGATGGCCTGGGCGATCTCGTCGTCGGTGTTCATCACGAACGGACCGTAGAACACGACCGGCTCCCCGATCGGCTCGCCACCGAGCAGGATCGCCCGCGCCCCCGCATCTCCCGCAGTGAGGACGGTGAGGTCGCCGTCGCGGGAGAACATCCCCAGCTGTTGCCGCTCGATCGTGCCGCCGGCAGCCTCGAGCCGCCCGTCGATCACGAAGACCATCGTCGTGTGCCCGTCCGGAGTGTGCAGCTCGGCCCGCTCCCCCGGTGTCAGCGTCAGGTCCCACAGCTCGATCGGCGTATGCGTGCGCGCCGGGCCTCGCACACCGTCGAGCTCACCGGCGATCAACCGCACCCGACCACCGCCCGGCAACGCGACGTCGCCCATGTGCGCTGCCTCGAGGGGTTGATAGCCGGGGTCGTCCATCTTGTGGCGGCCCGGCAGGTTCACCCACAGCTGCATCATGTGGAACAGGCCGCCGGCCCGGGCCCAGTCGGCCTCGTGGTACTCCTTGTGCAGGATCCCGCGCGCGGCGGTCATCCACTGCACATCACCCGGGCGGATCACGCCACCCGCACCAGTCGAGTCGTGGTGCGCGACCGCACCCTCGAACGCCAGCGTCACCGTCTCGAACCCACGATGCGGATGCACCCCGACCCCGCGGGGACGATCGGTCGGCGCATAGTCACGCGGCGGGTGGTAGTCCATCAACAGGAACGGATCCGCCAACGCCTCCAACCCGGCCCGGCCGGGCAACACCTGCGTCACGTAGAACCCGTCGCCCACCCAGTGGAACCCGTCCCCCGAGTACACGCCTTCCAGTTTCCGTTCACTCATCACGATCACCTTTGCTCTTGATTCCGATGCTACTAGTAACATGCGAGTGCATTGGTTTGTTCCCGATTCCCCGAGCATCTCGGCGGCGGTTCACGTGAACCGCGGGCGGAGGTTCAGCCCGCGACGCACGGCGAGTAGCGTCTCCCGAGGTGAGGGCGGTGACGGGACGGTCGAGCAACGGCACCGGCCGCGTCGAAGCGTTGCACGAATGCTGGCGCACCGCCGTCGATCGCTTCGTCGGGCACGACCCCGGGCGCAGCGTCCTGCTCGTGGGACGCAGGTGCTCGGTGGGGCACGCGGCCGACGTCTCTCGGCCGGGCGCCAGCGTGCACAAGGTGTTCGTCTCGGTTGCAGCCCAGCTCCTCGCAGCCGACGCGCAGTTCGACCTCGACGCGAGAGTGGCCGTGGCCGACCTGCCGTCCAGCATCGGTCCGTCCGTGCTCGACTCGCTCTTGCCGCACCACCGCTTCAGCATCGGAGAGCTGACGCGACTCGCGCTGTCCACCAGCGACAACCGCATCGCCGAGCACCTGGTGCAACTCGTCGGGGCGGAACGCGTGAACGCGGTGTCCACGTCGCTCGGCTGCCCCGACACTCAGCTCCGCGTCGGATTCGCCGACGAGATGCTGAGCGCTCACGGTCGCGCGAACGTCACCACCGCTACCGACTGCGCCACTGTGCTCGCCGCGGTCTTCCAGCTGCCGGCGCTGGCCCCGTTGCGACCCGCGCTGCGGTCGAGCTTGTTCAACTCGCGGATCTTGCTGCGCATGCCCGACGAGATCATCGTTTCGCACAAGACCGGCAGCCTTGCCGGCGTGGTCAACGACGTCGGTGTCATCCACGCCCCGAGCGGCGACCTGATCGCCTGCTTCCTCACCGACGGTCAGGACGACCCGGCACGCACCTCCGCCGACATCGGCGCGTGCGCCAGAGCCGCGCTCGATGCGTGGGAGGGGAGGTCACGGTGATCGCGCATCCGCCTGCCCGCGACGGCGACGACGTGACCATTCGCTTCGACGGTAAGACCCATGCGACGTTCCGGTTCCCGCCCGAGGTGCGCACCGCCGGCACCGCCGACGCCGCCGTCGCAGCCGGCTGGCTGCCCGCGATGGCCGCCGGCGAGCCGCTGGTGGTGGACGGGCCGGTGTCCGCGCGCCTCGTCGACAACGCCGAGCTCATCGCCGACATCCTGGTCACCTGGGACCGTGCGCTGCATCCCGGCCATTCGAAGTACAGCCGGGTGCCGCTGGTGGCCACCCGCCGCGAGGAACCGGCCGACGAGCCACCTCGCACCCCCAACCGGCGAGGGACGGCCTGCTTCTTCACCGGCGGGATCGACTCGTTCCACAGCGTGCTGCGTCGTCGCGACGAGCTCGACGCGCTCATCTTCGTGCACGGCTTCGACCTCCTCGACGATCAGCACGATCCGCTCAACCAGCAGGTCTCCGCCCGGCTGCAGGCTGCCGCCGGCATGCTCGGGTTGCCGCTGATCGAGGTGGAGTGCAACCTCGTCGCGTACAGCACCTCGTTCGGCATCAGCTGGGACGACTACCACGGCTCGGCGCTCGCCACGGTCGCGTTGCTGCTGGCGCCACACTTCTCGAAGGTGTTCGTGCCGGCCACCACCACCTATGCGGTCCTCTACCCGCTCGGCTCGCATCCACTGCTCGACCCGCTGTGGAGCACCGAGCAGGTGCAGATCGTGCACGACGGCGCCGACGCCACACGGTTCGAGAAGGTTCGCGCCATCGCCGGCGAGCCGGCAGCACGCCACCACCTGCGCGTCTGCTTCGAGAACCGCGACGGGCTCTACAACTGCGGGCAGTGCGAGAAGTGCATCCGCAGCGGGGTCGCCATCCGCGTCGCCGGCGTGGAGGGCAGCTTCCCGTCGCTGCCGCCGCCCACGCTCCGCCAGATCGCGAGCGTCAACGTGGTGGGGCTGGGAACAGCATGGAAGGGCTACCGCGACGAGCTGGCGCGGACCAAGGCGAGCGAGCGGCTGCGGCGAGCGATCGACATCGCGCTCGCGCGGCGACGGATGAAGCAGTGGCCGCACGTCGGTCGGTGGGTGCCGTGAACCACGCGCGCACGGCGGCGCAGGTGGACGATGCGCGCTCGCGCGCCATCGAACAGCACGGGTTCGTCGTGGTGCCGTCGGTGCTCGCGGCCGACGCGGTGGCCCGCTGCGTGGATGCGCTCGACGAGGTCTTCGCGGCAGAGGACGACATCGCCGCGGCTCGCCAGTGGCTCACCCCCGCCTATCGCGTCGCGTACATGTTGCCGGCGAAGCACCCGGTCTTTCTCGACCTGTGCCGCCCTGGCACGCTCACCGAGCTCGCCGCCACCGTGCTGGGCGACGACTCCGTGCTCGCCGGCTTCAACGGCCAGTCGATGATCCCGGGAGGCGAGGGGCAGCCGCTGCACCGCGACCACACGGTGCCCACGCCGGGCGTCACCCTCTACCTCCACGCGGTCGTCGCGCTCAACCAGTTCAACAAGGCCAACGGGGCCACCCGGGTGGTGCCCGGCAGCCACCGCGACGCCTTCCAGGGAACGGAGCCGGCGGCGATGGAGGGAGGAGCCCGCCACGTCTCCCTCGAGCCGGGCGATGCTGTGGTGTTCGACGCCACGTGCGTGCACGCCGGGAGCGCGAACACGACGGCACGGCCGAGGCGAGCGCTCCACGTGCTGTTCGCCCGCCGCTGGGTGCAGCCGCACTGGGACTTCCCGGGCAGCCTGCGCCAGCGCGACGCCGACGAGCTGGACGGCGAGCGCCGGCGGCTGCTGGGATTCGGCAACGTACCCGCGCGCTACGACCACGCCGCGCGCCGATCGTTCGGGTACGGATGGGGGTAGCCGTGCGCGCCCCGCTCGCCCGCCTCGGTGCCAGGCTGCTGGATCGGGCGATCCGCTCGCCCGCACTGGGGAGCGAGCCTGGGCGGCGATTCGAGTTTACGGTGGCTGCCGCACGCGCGCTGCGCAGCCTCGATCGTCACACCGACTCGCGCATCGACCCGAGTCGCGCCGGGCGTGCGCTGATGGGATCTGCGCCGCACGCACTGGCCACCCTCGCGGGCCGGCTTCCCGGCGGGTGCACGCTCGTGTCGGCCACCAACGGCAAGACCACCACCACGAATCTGCTCGCCGAGATCGCGCGCGCCGCGGGCCACAATCCGGTGGTGAACCACCTGGGCGCCAACATGCCACCCGGGGTGTGCGCCGAGCTGATCGGGCGCTCTCACCGCGGCACCCTGCGCGCCGATGTCGGTGTGTTCGAGGCCGACGAGCTGTGGCTCGACCACATGGTCGGCCCGCTGGCCCCGCGAGTCATCGTGCTCGGCAACCTGTTCCGCGACCAGCTCGACCGCATGGGCGAGATCGATCGGGTGGCGGCTCGCTGGCGCGCGTGCGTCGAAGGGCTGCCACCGTCGACCGTGCTGGTGGTGAACGCCGACGACCCCCGCGTGTGCCAGCTGGCCTCGACCCACCCGAACATCGTGCACGTCGGGCTCGCCGACCACGACCGCGAGGCTCCCGTCGGCAGCACAGACGTGCCCGACTGCCTGCACTGCGGCGGGGTGTTGGGCTACCGGGGCGCTCACGTCGGCCACCTCGGCAGCTGGTCGTGCCCCAACTGTGGGGATCACCGGCCGCCGGTTCCGGTGGTCGAGGGCAGCGACGTCTCGGTGCACGGTCTCCGCGGCGCGTCGTTCACGCTCACCGTGCGCGACACCGAGACCGGCACCTCCGTCGCCGAGCGCGTGCAGCTGTCGGTGCCCGGCCGCTTCAACGTGGCCAACGCCACCGCCGCCGCAGGGGCCGCACTCGCGCTCGGCTACTCGTTCGGATCGATCGTGGCGGGGCTCACCGGCTGCACCGGCGCATTCGGGCGTAGCGAGCAACTGCAGATCGGCGGGCAGACGGCCACGCTCGTGCTGGCCAAGAACCCATGCGGCTTCGACGAGGTGATCACCATGCTCGGCAGCGAGCCGGGACCGCTCGACCTGCTGTTCGTGCTCAACGATCGCGATCTCGACGGGCGCGACGTCTCGTGGATCTGGGACAGCGACGTCGAGCGGCTCGCACCGCACGTCGGACGCGCCACATGCGGCGGCTCGCGCGCGGCTGAGGCGGCACTTCGGCTCGACTACGCGGGCATCGACGCCACGATGATCGAGGTGGTCGACGGCATCGCCGCGCCCCTGCAACGTGCGCTCGAACGGGCCGACGGGCCGGTGGTGACGGTGGCCAACTACTCCGCGATGCTCGACGTACGTGAGACCGTCGCTGAGCAAGGACACGCTGCGCGGTACTGGTGGTGAGCGTGCACAGCGCCGGCATGGTGATGCGGACGACGGTGCTGTACCCGGAGCGCCTGAACCTGTACGCGGACCGCGGCAACGTGCTCGTGCTCGCCCAGCGGTGCCGGCGCAGGGGCATCGCCTTCGAGCTCACCACGATGCACCTCGGCGACACGTTCGGTACCACGCGACCGGACCTCGTGTACCTCGGTGGAGGCCAAGATCGCGACCAGCGCGCCTGCGGCACCGACCTGCTGCGGCACCGCGAGACGCTCGCCGCTGCTGCGGCCGCCGGCACCACCGTGCTCGGGATCTGCGGTGGCTTCCAGCTACTCGGCCACGAGTACGTCACGGCGGACGGCACGATCCCCGGCCTCGGGTTGCTCGACGCGGTCACCACCCGACGCGACAGGCCACGACTCGTGGGCAACGTCGTCGTCGAGGTGACCGCTGCGGGAATGCACGCCCCGCCGCCACTCCCTGCTGCTGCACGACTCACTGCTGCTGCACGACTCCCTGCTGCTGCACGACTCCCTGCTGCTGCACGACTCCCTGCGTCCCGACTCGTCGGGTTCGAGAACCACCAGGGGCGCACCGAGCTCGGCGCAGGTTGCCAGCCTCTTGGCACCGTGCTCGTCGGTGCCGGCAACAACGGCGACGACCGCCTCGAGGGCGCCGTGGCGGGGACGGTGATCGGCACCTACCTGCACGGTCCGCTTCTGGCGAAGAACGCGTGGTTCGCCGATCAGCTCATCGAGCGCGCTGTGGGCCATGCCCTGCCGCCACTCGTCGACCGCTTCGCCGACGCCGTGCACCTGCGTGCGGTCGAGGCCGCGCTCGTCACTCGGTGAGCGCAGGAGCGCGGCTGCTCGACGCGGGTGAGTGCGCGAGCAGTTCCTTCAGCGTCGCTGCCGCGCGCCTGACGGCGGCCGGCGTCTCGTGGATGATGATCTCGCCGCGTTCCGCATAGTGCGTCAGGCGCGACAGTTGGTCCACGGCGCGGCCGGCCGCGACGCGGGTGAACGGAGTGCGCAGGCCAGCTCGCCAGAACGCCGGCGCCGAGCGCACCTTCATGCGCGGGTGATGTCGCGCGAACGTCGCGACGCAGCGCCGGGCGGCGAACGGCCAGGCGACGGAGATCACCGACGTGATTGCTCCGTGGCGTTCCTGCAACGTCGCGATGCCAAGGCGCACGTTGTCGCCGGTGTGGGCCGAGTCACGCTCGGCGACGATGCGATGCCGGGGAACGCCACGCCGCTCGAGCTCGTCGGCGAACACGTCGGCTTCACAGCGATCATCCGACAGCGTCACCCCACCCGTGGTGAGCACCAGCGGGGCAACGCCCTGGTGGAACAGCTCGGCCGCACGATGCGGCACGTGCAGGTCGCGGCTTCCGAAGCAGACGATCGCGTCGCTCGGCCGGACCTCGTCGGTCAGCGCCAGGTAGTCGAACACCGTCGCGTACGCGCCGGCGCCGTAGCGGGTGAGGTCGCTGGTCATGGACCAGTGACGGCGCGACCCGGCGTCTCCTGGTACCCGCCTGCGTCTCCCACGAGGTGCGAGGGTAGCCGCAGCGCGACCCCCACCTCAGCGGGAGCACGATGAAGCTGGTCAAGTCCGACGCCATGAGCTCCCACGGGCCGGCCTGCACCGACGGAGCGCAGCCCGGACGGGCACGGCAGCCGACCCGCCGCGCCCTCGGTAGGGTTCCGACATGGTGGTACAGCGGTACGCAGCGTTGCTGCGCGGCATCAACGTCGGCGGTCGCAACCGCGTGCCGATGGCCGAGTTGCGTGACGCATTCACCGAGGCCGGATGCGGCTCCGTCGGGACGTACATCCAGTCCGGCAACGTGGCGTTCGCCACCGAGCACCCCGCGGCACGGCTCGAAGCGCACCTCGAGGCGGTGCTGGAGCAACGCTTCGGCATCCCCATCGCCGTCGTGGTGCGGTCGGCGCGCCAGATGCGCTCCGTCGTCGCCGCGAAACCACCCGGCTTCGGGGAGTCTCCGGACCAGCACCACAGCGACGTGATCTTCCTGAAGGCGCCGCTCACCCCCTCGGCCGCGATGAGCGTCGTCCAGGTCCGCGACGGCGTCGACCGGGCCTGGGCCGGCACCGGCGTGCTCTACTTCGAGCGCCTGATCGAACGCCGCACCCAGAGCAGACTGTCGTCGATCATGGGCACGCCCGAGTACCGCCTGATGACCATCCGGAACTGGCGCACCACCACCCAGGTTCTCGATCTGGTCGATCACGTCGCGACCTGACCACGCCCTTCCGGGAAGTCGCCGACGTCGAACGTGACGACGCGGTCAGCCCGAACGTGGGCAGCCACCGCGAGCACGTGGGATCAGTCGTCCAATCCCCAGAACGGCCCGTGAAGCCCGACGGACTGGAAGTACGAGCGCGCCTCGGCCGGCTCGCGCCGCGTGTAGCCGCGGTCGAGCCGGCCGGCGTACCACTGGGAGGCGAAGCGCCACAGGGTCGCGAGATCCATGCGGTAGCCCTCGGCGTTGCCGGTTCGCTCGAGCCAGGCGTCGATGCACGCGTCGTCGCAGAACAGGAGCTGGTTGCTGCAGGTGTGGAGGACGTCGTCCCACATGTGCGCCGTTGGCACGAGGAAGTGCGCCCGTTGCGGGCCCTCGGGCGGCGCGTGAGTGTCGACCCGCCATGCGAGTGGGCGGTCGCACGCGGGGCACGCGCCGGCGACGATCGCCGGGCCGCAGTGAGGAACCAGGTGCGGGATCGCGAACGCGTCCCAGCAGCAGCCGCCCCACCACAGCGTGGTCGCGCTCATCACGCTGTACCCGAACGACCGCGTCCCGAACGGATGAGCCAGCTCGATCGCGCCGTCCGGGCCGAGTGCCCATGCCCGTTGGCGGGCGAGTTCGACGATGGCTTCCCCGGCTCGCACGGGGCTGTGAGCGATCTCTGCCA
Source organism: uncultured Bifidobacterium sp. (assembly GCA_964477795.1). Taxonomy (GTDB): domain Bacteria; phylum Actinomycetota; class Acidimicrobiia; order Acidimicrobiales; family Ilumatobacteraceae; genus UBA668. The sequence goes on along the minus strand of CAYZFZ010000004.1, from coordinate 40,961 downwards.
GCCGATCCGGACTCGGCAGCCGGCCCGTGTCGGCAAGGGATCGATAGACCGCGAGCCGTACGTCTTCGAGCACCTCGTCGAGCTCAACGCTGTCCATGTCGCCACTCCTCGTCACGCGACCCGCATCGGTTCGCCCCTGGGATGATACCGCTCGGTATCATCCCACAGATGCCCGGCCGCCACGACGCCCGACAGCGCGTGCTCGACGCCGCGACCGTGCTGTTCGCCCGCGACGGCATCAACATCACCGGGGTCGACCAGATCGCAGCGACCGCCGGCGTCGGCAAGATGTCGCTGTACCGGCACTTCGCCTCCAAGGACGCGCTCATCGTCGAAGTGCTCCGCGCGCGCGACCCGGCGCATCTCGACTGGCTCCTCCCGGCGGCGCCGCTCGGCGTCGAGACCGTCCTCGCGATGTTCGACCGCATCGCCAGAGCCGCAAGCCGGCCCGGGTTCACCGGATGCCCATTCGTCCAGGCAACCATCGAGCTTCCCGGCGCACACCCCGCCCAACGGATCGTCGCAGAACACAAACGCTCCTTCGCGCGGCGCGTCGAACGGCACCTCCGTGCCGGCGGAGTCGAGGCACCGCGAGCCGTCGCCACGCACCTCGTCGCGCTCGCGGATGGTGCCACCATCGACTGCCTGATCCACCACGGACCACGCCCTGCACGCGACGCTCGCCGGCTCGCAGCGCGACTCGTCGTCAGCCGCTCCCCGGCGCCCGAGTAGGCCTCTGGTCGGGGGCTGCACGGTGATCCGGCGAGGCAACTTCCTCCACCTCATCGTCGGCTGGCGCTGCAGCCACCGGTGCGCAGCACTGCTTGTACTTGCGGCCGGAACCGCACCAGCATCTGTCGTTGCGGGCGGGCGGCCATGCGATCGCGCGACCCTCCTGCACCATCTGCGCCGCCCGCTCGGACCGACCAGTAGCAGTGCCGGCACGCTCCCCCATCACGGTGATCAGCTCATCGACGCGGAGCGGGGCGATGTGGAACGGGTGACCGGTCGTGTGCTTGGCGATCGCCTTCACCCGAGACTCGATCTGATGGCTGTACGCGGTGTGATCCGCCGGAAGGTCGGCGAGATCTGGCCACCACGTGCGGGCGGCGGCCCACTCGTCGGACGGGAACCACGCGAACGCCAGCATCGTCGGCCGAGCAGCCGGGGCCACTGCACGAGCCGTTGCACCGATCTCCTGCAGCGGCGCATCGGGATCGAAGCCACAGTGCTCACACACCGTCATCACCGGAGCGGGCGGCAGGTCGCCCCAGCGCGGCCGATGCGGGACTGGCGTCCACTCGGCGGTGAATCGTTCGACGCGCTCGACCAGTGATTCATCCGCCGGCTCGCCGAGCACCGACCACAGGCGCTCCGCCATCTCGAGCAACTGGATCACCACCTGATCGGGGTCACCCGTTGCGATCGCCACATCGATCCCGTCGAGGCACCATTGCAGCGCCCGGCGGTCGTCGATGCCCGCATAGGAGAAGCCCGCCGAGTTGTACAGCCAGACGTCGTCCGGGTCGCGCTGACGAAGCTCGCCGTACAGCTGGTCTGCTTCGTCACGTCGTCCTGCCTGGAGCAGCACCTCGGCGATGTCGGCCTCGGGGTCAGGGTCGGACCGGTAGCCGGCTGTGATTGCTGCCCGTTTGGCATCGATCGCCTCGTCGAAGCGGCGTGCGTTCCGCAGCGCGTGGTGCAGCTCGTTGAGCACCTCGTAGTCGACGAGCAGGTGACGAGCACAGGGGTGGGCGAGCATCGCCCGCAGCGCCGCTGCCGCGTCCTCCCAGCGGCCATCCCGAGACGCCTGGTTGGCTGCTCGCGCCAGCGCGTCGACCTGCTCCTGCGATTCGATCAACCGACTGATCGCCATGCACCCCACGCTACGCGGCGAGGACGCATCTCGCCGTCCGGAGCGGTGGTTGTCAGGTTCGAACGAGGCAGGGAAAGGTTTCGATCAGCGCGTCGAGGTTCTGGCGCGAGCGCGACGGGTTGGGGTCGCAGACGTGCTGAATGATCAGGCCGTCCAGACCGGCGAGGATGATGCGGGCGAGCTGGCCGAAAGGGATGCGGCAGGTCTCGCCGGCCTTGCTGGCGGCGAGTTGGCACCACTCGGCGATGACGTCTGCGTAGCGCTCGTATTGCCAGCGGGCGAGCTCCTCCTGACCGGCGTTGCGCAGGGCGTAGAGGGTCAGTTCGTACTGCATCAGCTGGAGGCCCGAGTCGGCCTCGACGAGCTGCTGCCAGAAGCTGGTGAGCGCGGTACGGATCGCATGCTCCAATCCGTGTTCGGCGTCGGCGAGCGACGTGAGGACGCCGGCGATCTCGTCGATGACGTCCTCGATGACGGCACGCAAGAGCAGTTCCTTGGTGGGGAAGACGTGTTGCATGGTGCCGAGTGGCACTCCGGCTTCGGCGGCGACGGCGCGCAGCGAGGTCTGGGCGACACCGTCGCGGGCGAGCGCGCGGCGCGCGGCCGCGACGAGTTGCGGCCGTCGCAACGACGCTTCGACATACACCACTGCCATCTCCGATCCGGTCGTTCGACCGAATATCTATCACCGACTCTTGACAGAACGACAGCTTCACGACATTCTCTGAGTCAGTCAAATGACTGACTTTTCGAGATCGGGTTGCCCCCGAGCAGGAGTACGACATGACATCGGAACCCGAAGCAGACGGCTCCCAGACCGCCACCGTCGTGGTGGTCGGCGCCGGGATGGCGGGCCTCGTCGCCGCTCGCGCCCTGCACCGAGCCGGCATCGACGTCGTCGTGGTCGAGGCCGCCGGTCGCGTCGGCGGGCGGGTGCTGGCCGAGACCTCACCGCTCGGATCGCGACTCGACCTCGGCGGCCAATGGGTCGGTCACGGACACCACCGGTTCGAAGCGCTGGCCGCCGAACTGCGCGCGACCGTGTTCCCGATGGACACCCCCAAGCAGCCGGACTTCGTCAGAGGACGCAAGCGCATCGGCGCCCTGAGCCTGCCGATGCTGTGGGCGAACCTCGCGCTGGTGCGCTGGGAGATCGCCGCCCGGCGCACGCAGAACCCGACGCGATGGGCCGACGGGTCGGTGCGCGAGTGGCTCGCCACTCGGGTGCGGTCGACAACGGCCCGCCGCGCCCTCGACGTCATGGTCACCGCGACCACCTGCGCCGACCTCGACACCTACGCGATGGCGGACTTCGGTGACATGATCCGCTCGCAGGGCGGGCTCGCCGACATGGTCAAGACCAAAGGCGGTGCCCAGGAGGCCCTCGTCCTGGAAGGCGCCGGCAGCCTCGCCGAGCGCATGGCCGACGAGCTCGGCCCCCGCGTGCTGACCGGCCGGCGGGTCACCCGTGTGTCCTACGACGACGCCGGCGTCACCATCCACACGCCGGAGGGCACCATCCGCTCCACCAAGGCGATCGTGACCGTGCCCCCGCCGATGACGGCGTCGATCACCTTCGACCCGCCGCTTCCGCCGGCGCGTGCACAGCTCATCGCCAACACCCACATGGGCATCGTCTACAAGGCGATCGCCGTGTACGCGCGGCCGTTCTGGCGCGACAGTCGCGCCCACACCGAACTGATCATGCTCGACCAACCCGGCGCTGCCGTCTTCGACACCTCATCGCCCGACGGGCCCGGCCACCTGTGCCTCCTCGTCGCCGGGCCCGAAGCCAGAACCCTCGACACGATGTCGGCCGACGAGCGCCAGGCCGCCCTCCTCGGCCCGCTGGCCGGCCACCTCGGCACCGCCGTCACGCAACCGGTGAGCTGGCACGAGAAGTCCTGGCATCTCGACCCCTACGTCGGCGGCGGGTACGCAGCCCTGCCGAACGCCGATGCCCCAGCGACCGCACCCGACGCCAACGACCCCGTCGGGCCCATCCACTGGGCCGGCACCGAGACCGCCCGCGAGCACCCCGGCTACATCGAAGGTGCCATCGAATCCGGCCAACGCGTCGCCGGTGACGTCGTGGCCGCCCTCAGCCGGGAGTGACGCACACGAAGTTCTCACGGCTCCACGACAGACTTCCCTCCGAACTGCCAACCGGGTAGTCGGCAAGATCGTGATCGAGATCGATCCACAACAGAGACGAGGGCGTTGAGATGAGCAGGCACTTCGGCAGCATCGCCCAGATCACTGCCCGCGGCGGGTCATGGCTCCTCGAGGAGGTCCGGAATCGGCCGGGCGATCGTGGGTCTGGACGCCACGGCGGCCGCAAGTGCCGCGATGAGCGCGACGACGGTCGCGATCGTGGCGAGCTGTGCGATGGGTAGGCCGTGGGTGATCCCGGGGCCGTTGCCGAGTTGCGAGGTGAGTGTGTCGCCGATCCGACCGGCGCCGAGCGTGCCCAGCAGGAGACCGATCGGGACGGCGGCGACAATCACGGTCATGGCGTGCGAGGCAGCGGCGGCGAGGCATGTTCGCCGCGTCATGCCGAGCGCCCGGAGCGTTCCTGTTCGCCGCGACCCTTCCCGGCTGGCGGCGGTCGCGGTAGCGATCATGTTGGAGAGGGCGACAAACCCGACGAGTGCCGTCATCGTGCCGAGCGCGGTGCGGAACGGTGAGAGGCGACCGACGTCATCTTCGCGGACCACCACTTCCGCTGAGGTACCGAAGGCTCGGGTCAGTGCCGATCCGAGCTGTCGTGGTGTCACTCCAGCGGCTCCGTGGACGGCCACCTGCGGGGTTGTGCTGTTGTCGATCTGCTGCAGGTCCTCGAGGCGGATCTGGAGCAGTGCACCGCTGTCTTCGGTTTCTCGGTACCAGCCGACCAGGGTCACGTCGGTCGCCTGGCCATGGATCTCGAGGTGCAGGGTCTGTCCAATGTGCCAGCCGGTGGCGTCGAGTAGTCCGTATCCGGCGACGGCCTGGCCTGGCTGGGTGAGTGGTGCACCGTCGCCGATCACGTAGCCGGTGGCCTTCGGGTCGCCGCCGATCGCTCGGACGTGAACGGATCGCTCGTCGACGTTGGCGCTGGTATCAGCGACGAGGTACCAGCTGGCCACCTCAGGGATCTGCTCGAGCGCGCGTGTCGACTGGTCGAGGCTGATGCCGACCGCTGGTGTGAGTGTCGCGTCGGCCGGCTTGCCGGTCAGTTCAGGATGGGAGAGCAGGTCGTCCATGGTCTGATCGATCGAGACGGCAACAACGGTCGTACCGATGGCAAGCGCGATTGCCGTGGTCGCGAGCACGGTTCGCACGGGCCTGACGAGTGCCGAGCGTGCACCGAGATCAACAGGCACAGGGAGTGGAACGGCGCCGAGCAGCCGTCCGGCGGCTGAGCCCCGCCCGGTGCGCGCTGGTGCGGCGCCGATACTGGCGACGATGTCGGCTCGACCAGCGCGAAGAGAGGGCAGGAGTGTCGCAGTGATGCACATGACGAGCACGACCACGGAGCTGACGACAACGGCAGCCCCAGGGAGGCGCGGTGTGGTGTCGTCGAGGATGCTGAGCGCGCCGATGCGCAGCCGTGGTGCGATCAGCGCTGTTGAGCCGTTGCCGATGACGATTCCTACGATTGCGATCAGTATGTGCTCGGCGAGCAGGCCCATGGTGACCTGTGCCCGAGTGCTGCCGAGGGAACGCAACTGGGCGAGGGCTCGGCGCCGTGACCAGGTTCTGGCGGTGATCGTTCCGGCGATCACAACCATCGACGCGACGAGGGCCAGCAGCCCGAACGCCGCGAGGAAAGCACCGAAGAACTCCGACTCTGCGACAAGGTCGCCCCGAGTGTCCAGCCAGGTGTTGTACCTGACCGTTGTGTCGCCCAACGACTGAGTGATGTCTCGTCCGACGGCGTCGGCCAGCTCCGAGTCGGTGACGTCCACTGCGAGCAACGCGTGAACGTCAGCGCCGAGTGTCGGGATCAGCCTGTCGAGAACCCACGCTCGGGCGGGGTCGCAGGTCGGGTAGAAGCAGTCGGTGAGATCGTAGGCCAATCCGACCACGCTGACTGGGCGTTCGCCGGAGATGGTGCTGATGGCGACGGTGTCGCCAAGTGAAATGCCAGCATCGCGCGCGGCCGCGGTGTCGAACGCGATCTCCCCTGGGCTGGCTGGCAGGCGACCGGCGGTGAGGATCGGGGCGTTGAGTGCACCCGTGCGGGTGGTGCTGTCGATGCCGTTGATGGTGAGGGGGACCCCGTGGGTCGCGGTCTCGGCGCGAGTCTCGATGACACGCCGAGGTGGAGCTGTCGCGGAGACTCGAGGGTCGGTGTCGAGCATCGCTTGCACGGCGCTGATCTCGTCGAAGGTGGTGGTGACGACGAGGTCGGGTCCGTTGTGGTCGGCGAAGACTGTGTCGACGGCGCGGCCGGCGTCCTCGTGAACGACCACGGCAGCTGCGATGCCTGAGGCGGCCGCGGCAGTCACGGCGGCGGCAATCACAGTTGGGATGACGGAGCGCCGGCGGATGCCCATCCGAAGGATCGTGGCAAGAACACTCATCGCGAGTCACCAACCAACTCCGCCGTGCTGCGCACTGCCGAACACGGTTCGGGGTCATGCATCGTTCCGTCTCGCATCCACACGACACGATCCGCCGCGGCGGCGACCTCCGGGTCGTGTGTGACCATGAGGATCGTCTGGCGCTCATTGCTCGCAGCCCGGAGCAACTCGATCACCGTGGCGCTGGCGGCGCGGTCGAGCGCGCCGGTCGGTTCGTCCGCCAGGACTACCGCCGGGCGGGCAACCAGCGCGCGGGCGATGGCAACGCGTTGCTGTTCTCCGCCGGAGAGCTCAGCGGGCCACGCGCCCGCGAGCGAGCTGAGTCCGAGCCGATCGAGGAGCTCCGCGGCGTCGTGTCGGGCTCGGCGGTGCGGGGTCCCGAGCAGGAGGGCGGGGAGTTCGACGTTGTGCACGACGGTGAGGTCATCGATCAGGTTGTACTGCTGGAACACATATCCGATCCGGTTACGTCGATAGCGGGCGCGGCTGTGGTCGGACAGGGAGCTGATCTCGACACCGTCGATCGTGATGGATCCGGCATCGGGACGGCGGAGCCCTCCGACCATGTGCAGCAGTGTCGACTTGCCGCAGCCGGAAGGCCCCATCACCGCGACCCACTCCCCAGGGGCGAGTTGGAGCGAGGCGGCGTCCAGAATCGTGCGGTGGGATGTTTCCTTGCCGACGGCGTACGAGACTCGGTCGATGACGACGCGCTGATACATGGCTTCTCCTTCAGTTCGTGGTGGGCGGGTCGGCGAGTGGCGCAACATCGGTGAGTCCGGCTGCGAGAGTTGCTGCGCTTGGTGTGCACGGCTGCGCCGTGACAGACGCTTCCTTGATGACGCAGTCGAGGAAGCCGCGCACAAGCTGGTTGGTGATGTCGACCGCAGCGACGCCGATTTCACCACGGGCCAGCGATGCAGTGAGCGCACCGAGCGATCCGACGAGAGCCGGCACATCGGTGAGGTCGTAGTGGTCAGCGTGCTGCACGACGAGACCGACTGCATTCGGCGACTGCGCCAGCACAAAGCTCAGGCTCGGATCCGTGGCACTGCCTTCAGAGGTGGCGACGATCAGCGCTGGGACACGCAGCGGGGCGTCCAGGGCGGCGCCGCGAAGCACACCATCGAGGTCGAAGACAGCGACGAGACGTCGATCGTCCTGCGCGAGTTGGAACGCGATCGATCCGGCGTACGAGTGCCCACCGGCAGCGATGTGAGACCGATCGAGTGGCCCTGTGAACGCTTCGATCGCCGGGTCGTCGAGCAGATCGAGCACCGCGCGAAGCGTCTTCAGGCGGCGACTGGCGGCGGCGTCGTCGGGGAACGTGGTGGTCTCGGTCCCGAGCGGCGGGTCGACTGTGACGACGACGTATCCGTGGCTCGCGAGGTCGGTCGCGAGTGAGGTCGAAAGGGCGACCAGCGACGTCCAGCCCGGTGCGAGCACGACCACGGGCCGCGGTGCCCCGGTGAGGGGCGCTACATCCGAGCTGGCGTGGACGACGAGTGCGTCGAGCAGGCTCGAATCGACACCGAGCGCGTCGGCAAGTTCCGCCCGCAAGTACGGCGGACGAGCCCCGGTGCAATCCGATGTCGGGTAGTACGCGGCGAGGTGGCCGAGTTCGGCCGGGCCGGGCAGCGTCGCGGTGCCGACACCGTACTCCCCGGTCGGTTCGGGAAGCGCGCCGCCCGAGTCGGGGCATGGCGAGAGCGCCACGCTCGTTCTCGAAGGGATCTCAGTGGTCGTGGGCGATGTCGACGTCGGCCGGTCGGACGCGCCAGGCGACCGGGCGGCCTGCGCCGAGCCGCAGGCTGCCAGCGCCAGCGACACGAGCGCGATGGGGATTGAGCGACGGGTCATGAGGGACTCCCATGGATCGATGGACCCCTCGGACGGTACGGAACCGGCCCGGGGCTGTCGTCCGCTTCGCCGGCGATTCCTCCTCGCCGGTTCCACCGATCCGATCTCATCCTCGAGGTGGAGGACGAGCCGACGAGTCACGCGTAGCGTTCGCATCATGGACGCCGACGACTACGAGCACGACCGGTCAACGGGTGTGGCGCGTCCCGACCTGCTGGTCGCTGGGGTCACGCTGCTCCTGAGCGCGTCGACCGCCGGGTTCACGGCCACCAAGCACGGCGAGCCGTCCTTCTCCTTCGCAGCGTTCATGGTGCTCACCGTCGGCGCGATCGGGCTGGTGTGGCGCCGCCGATTCCCAGCTGCAATGTTCGCGGTGGCTTCCACAGCGGCAGCGGTGTACGGCGCGGTCGATTGGCCCGACCCCCTGATCCCCTTCGCCGTGTTCGTGGCGCTGGCGACGGTCTTCGAACACTCCCGAGCCACGATGAAGTGGTCGTTGCTCGCTATCACTGCGTTGGCGACCTTCGTCGGTACGGCGTGGATCACGGACTCGGACGCGCTCGACTGGTGGACCGCGGTCCTCGTCGTTGTCGGCGCGCCCCTCATCGGCGACTACCTGCGCGCCAAGAAGCGCCTCCTCGAGGAAGCCAGCGCGCGGATTCGCCGCCTCGAGGCTGAGCGACTCCATGCGCTCGACGACGCCCGCGCCGCCGAAAGGGCCCGGGTGGCACGCGAACTCCACGACGTGGTCGCCCACCATGTCACGATGCTGGTCGTGCAGGCCGAGGCGGCAGCGAGCCGCCCCGATCTCCCCGCCGCTTCAGCTCGGTCCATCTTCGACGATCTGGCGCGCAGTGGCCGAGCAGCCATGACCCAGTTGCGCCTGATGCTCGGCGTGCTCCGCAGCGACCGCTCGGTGCTGGCCACACCGCAGCCCACACTCCGCAACCTCGACACGCTGCTCGCTGAAGTGGCGGCGTCGGGCGCCACCGTGAGCGTCGACATCGACGGACCCGTTGACACGCTGTCCACCTCCGTCGACCTCACCGCCTACCGCATTGTGCAGGAAGGTCTCACCAACGTCGTCAAGCACGCACCCGGCTCGAGCGCGAAGGTGACCATCACCTCCACTGATCGCGATCTCGCCGTTGTCATCGTCAACGCACCTGCACCACTCACGCAGCACAGCGGGCACCGAGTAGGCGACGGGACCGGGCTGATCGGACTCCACGAACGTGTCGCACTCCTCGGCGGCACGCTCACCACATGCCCTGGACCGCTCGGCGGCTTCCGGCTCGAAGCGCACCTCCCCAGCGACACGGCATGACCACAACCATCCTCATCGTCGACGATCAACCGATCGTCCGCACCGGCTTCGCGACCATCCTCGACGCCCACAGCGACTTCGAAGTCATCGGCGAAGCCGCCGATGGCGAAGAAGCCATCGGCGCGGCCCGATCCCTGCGGCCAGACGTCATCTTGATGGACATCCGCATGCCACGGCTCGACGGGATCTCCGCCACCCGCCAACTCGCCGGCCCCGGTGTCGCGCACCCAAGCCGAGTCCTGATCCTGACCACCTTCGACCTCGACGAGTACGTCTACGAAGCGCTCCGTGCCGGGGCGAGCGGATTCCTGCTCAAGGACGCCACCCGCGACGAACTCGCCCACGCCGTGCGAGTCGTCGCCAACGGCGACGCCCTGCTCGCACCCCGGGTCACCAAGCGGCTCATCACGGAGTTCCTCCAACGCCCCCAGCTGCCCACTGGCCGCAGCGCCCTCGACACGCTGACCTCACGCGAGCACGAGGTGCTCCTCCACATCGCCCGCGGACAGAGCAACGCCGAGATCGCAATCGCAATGTACCTTGGTGAGTCGACGGTGAAGACCCACGTCGGCCACGTCCTCATGAAGCTCGCCCTCCGAGATCGCGTCCAGGCCGTGATCCTCGCCTATGAACACGGCCTCGTCACACCGGGTGAGAGCTGACGCAGTCGTCGTCGTCAGCGCTTCGACGAATCTCCGGCAGCCGCGGTTGCACTCTCGCGAGAGCAGAACTCGAAACCGGCGCCTCGTTCCGTGGCTCACGCACCACCTCCGGCACGAATGGTCGTGTCGTACTCGACGTCGTCGAGGTCGGGTTGCGGGCCGGCGAGTGCCGCCCGTGCCTGGGCGTCGTCGTTGAGCGTGTCGCGAAGGAACGCGGTGGTGTAGTGCATGACGATGTCGAACGGTCGCGTCTCCCAGACCGCATCGGTGCAGATCGCGTCTCGGTAGACGGAGTCTTCGACCCACGGAAGGTTCTCGCACGGGTCGAGGAAGAGCATGTGGCCGGCACCGGGAAACGAGACGAGCGTCTTGTCCGTGCTCCCTGCGTGGTCGTAGGTGAGCTTCGCGCCCCACTCGTAGGGGGTGCCGTCATCGATCGTTCCGCCCATCGCCATGACGGGAACATCGAGTTCCGCGAGGCCGCGTTGATCGAAGAGGTACGCATCGCCTGCCAGCGAGACGACGGCGTCGACTCGCGGGTCTCCGAACGACGGCCACAGACCGGAGGGGACCTCGTCGAGCCCGGCTCGCATCGCCATGTCCGCCTCGTTCGCGAGGGGAGCGCAGAAGAAGTTGAGCGCATCGTCCGCGGTCAGCGCGGCGCAGCGGTCCGCGTAGGCGGCGAAGTCGAACCGTGCGCCGCCGGCGGCGAGCGCGGTGTACCCGCCGTAGGAGTGGCCCACGACGGCGACGTGGTCGGTGTCGACCAGCCCGGCCAACGGTGCTCCGGACGCGGTCAGTTGCTCGGCGAGGTCGATGGTTCGACGGATGTCGACGGGCCGGTCGATCAACTCCTGCCAGAAGCCGGTGAGTGATCCGTCGAAGCGCTCGTTGTGTTCGGGTGCGAGCACGACGTATCCCCGTGATGCGTAGTGCTCCACCAGCGTGCTGTAGACGATCGGGCTCAGTGCGAAGCCATGGGAGAAGACCACGAGCGGGTACGGCTCGTCGGCCTGTTCCGGTGAGGCATCGGCGAGCGCTCGGCCGACGCTGGTGATCTGCTCGCCGGGCGTGATCTGCTCGTCGAACTTGTTGGGCGCGACGTAGGTGATCGCCTCGGACTCGGCGGCGGTGGGAACGGCGGGGTACCACGCCCGTACTGTCAGCGGTTGGTCCTGTGCCCCGGTGGTGGTGAAGACGCGATATCCGACGGCGTGGCTGCCCGGCTCCGCGTAGTCGGGTGTCGCTGTCGGTGTCGCTGTCGGTGTCGGCGTCGTGGTCGCTGGAGTCGTGGTCGTGGTCGCTGGGGTCGACGTGGCGGACGACTGCTCCGAGGCGCACCCGGCAGCGAGGAGGCCGGCAGCGAGAACGGCTGCGATGGCGCGGGAAGCGGTGGCCGTTCGGCCGTGGTGGAGAGGCATGGGTGTTGCTTTCTGTGACTGTGGTGGAGGGGATGGGGTGCAGGACTGACCGGCTAGCCGATGTCGCGGCGCAAGGTTCGGACGACCCCGGCGGCGAGCGGGATCACCACCCAGACCAGGGTCGAGATCGCGACCTGCGGCACGTGACCGCTCCAGTCGTTGTCGAGCACCCAGGTCCAGGTCGTCGCCGTGTCGATCCAGTCGGCGATCAGTGTCGATGCGGTGCCGAGCAGCGCGGTGGCGATGTTGAGGGAGAAGTAGGCGGCGATCGCCGTTGCCGAGTTGTGCACGAGCGCGCCGACCGCCACGCCCCCGAGGACGTTGAGGAGCAGGTACAGCAGGTAGCCGGTGATGTCGCCGGAGCTCAGGGTGCCCTCGATGGTGCGGCCCGATGCCGTCGCCAGCCCGATGCCGGCGGCGGTGACCACCCCGCCGAAGGCCGCCGCGCCGCTGCCCAGCATCAACGCCGCCGTCACCTTGGCGATGACGACTCGGATACGTCGTGGTTCCTGGGTGAACGTCGTGATGACGCTGCGGTGGCTCCATTCGCCGGTGAGCATCAGGATCCCCACCACAGGCAGGAAGAGCACCTGTGGGATGGAGGCGACTTCGAGGTACCCCGTGTAGGTCTGGTCGAACCTCGTGGGGGCGAGGATCGACGCCAGCATCATCCCCGCGGTCGACAGGATGACGATCGCGAGGAGCCAGCGGGCCGCGCGGGTGTCGGTCGCCTTGGTCCACTCGACTCGGACGAGTCGTGCGAACGGGATCGGCGCTGCGCCCGACGGTGTCGCGTCGAGACCGGGCGTTCGAGGGGACAGAGACGTGCTCACGCTGCGTCCTCCCGGGCGGGGGCCGTGGCAGCGGTGAGTGAGAAGAACAACTGCTCGAGCCCGTTGGTCTCGGACTGCCGCAGCTCGGTGAGCAGGACATGGTGGTCGCGGGCGACGCCCGCCAGCACCTCGGTGGTGACCCGCCCGTCGCCGACGTCAACGGTGAACGCCGCTCCCGGCCCCGCGACGTACTGGATCCGCGCTGCGTCGAGTGCCGCGGCCAGCGCGACGGGATCGGGGCTACGGACCAGGGCCGTGGAGCTGGCCAGCAGGTCGTCGAGCCGACCCGCGGCGACCACCGCACCGCCGGAGATGACGACGAGATGATCGGCGGTGGCCTGCACCTCGTGGAGCAGGTGGCTCGACAGCAGCACCGTGCCGCCGTGGTCGGCGAAGTCGCGCAGCAGGGTTCGCATCCACGCGATGCCCTCGGGATCGAGCCCGTTCGCCGGTTCGTCGAGGATCAGCGCCGCCGGTTCACCGACGAGGGCCTGGGCGATGCCGAGGCGCTGGCGCATGCCGAGGGAGTAGGCCCCGACCCGCTTGTCCGCCGCGTCGGTGAGCCCGACGACATCGAGCAGGTGCTCGACCCGCTGCTCCTCAACTCCTGCCATCCGCGCCGCGATCGTGAGCGTTGACCGACCGCTGCGCCCGGGATGCATCGCGGACGCATCGAGCAGCATCCCGATCGCTCGCGTCGGGTTGGGCAACTCGACAAACGGTCGGCCGGCGATCGTCGCAGCCCCGCGGTCGGGCCGCACCAGGCCGACGATCATCTTCAGCGTGGTCGACTTGCCGGCGCCGTTGGCCCCGAGAAAGCCGGTGATGGTGCCGGGTTCGCAGCGCAGCGAGACGTCGCGCACGACCGGAACCTCCTTGTAGCTCTTGGTGAGCGCAGTTGTCGTGATCATGCGGCCAGCCTGAACCGGCCGGTGCGCCGCCCGCATCGGGCGGGCGGCTACAACCAACGATCCGAAGGGATGCGTCGGCGTGTCGGACCTGTCGCCTTTCGTCGATGGCACTGTCGACTTTCGTCGATGGTCAGCCCGCGCTCGGAGACCGTAGTGTCAGGTCATGTCCTGGCTTCGCAGATGGTGGGCCATGACCGCTCCGATGGCTGTCGTGGCACCCACCGATCCGGCCCTTCCCGATGCCGACGGGCAGAGGACTCGGCGCGACTGGTCCGTCGACGTCGCTGCGTTCGTCGTCGCGTTCGTGCTCGGCGCCGTGCTCCTCAACATCACGCTGGACGACTACGGCGATCGGATGACGTCAGGGCAGGTGGCCGTCGACGCCGCGTTCGGAGCCACCTGCTGCCTGTCGCTGTGGTGGCGGCGACGATGGCCGATCGGTGTGGCGGTGGTCTGTGTCCTCCTTGGTGCGTTCTCGACGTCTGGCACCGTGGCCGGCCTGCTGGCACTGGCCTCGCTCGCCATCCACCGCCATCTCCGGCCCACGCTGCTCGTCGCCGCGCTGTTCGTGGCGTCCGCCGTGGTCTGCTCGCTCTGGCTCGGGCGGGCCAACACCTGGTCGGTGCTGCTGCCCACCACGGCGCTCGCCGCCGCCGCGATCGCATGGGGCATGTTCATCCGTGCCCGACGTCAGCTCCTCGTCACCCTGCTCGACCGAGCCCAACGTGCCGAAGCCGAGCAGTCCGCTCGCGCGGAACGGGCGCGGCTGGCCGAGCGGGCCCGCATCGCACGGGAGATGCACGACGTCCTCGCCCACCGCATCTCCCTCGTGGCGCTGCACGCCGGCGCACTCGAGGTCGCACGCGACCTGCCACCCGATCAGGTGCGCGAGAGCGCAGCGCTGCTGCGGACCACGGCCCACCAAGCGCTGGAGGAGTTGCGAGACGTGATCGGTGTCCTGCGCGAGGAACCGGGGCAGGAGCAGTCGTCGACGATGCCACAACCGACCCTGGCCGACATCCCACGCTTGGTGGAGGAGACGCGCCGGACGGGCACCAAGATCGACTTCGAGATGCAGGTCGACGGCGGCGCGCCGGTGCCTGGCCACCTGGGCCGCGACGCCTACCGCATCGTGCAAGAAGCCCTGACCAACATCAGCAAGCACGCGCACGGTACCCGCGCCCGGGTTCGCATCGCAGGAGCGCCGAACTGCGGGCTGCACGTCAGCGTTCGGAACCCGGCCGCGCTGAGCGCTCTCACCCACCCGGTGCTGCCGGGGTCCGGCACCGGCCTGCTCGGCCTGCAAGAGCGGGTGACCCTGGCCAACGGCACCCTCGTACACGGGCCGGACGCGTCCGGTGACTTCGTCGTCGAGGCCGACCTGCCGTGGTGACGACCCGGGTGCTGCTGGTCGACGACGACGCGCTGGTGCGGGCCGGCCTGCGGATGATCCTGTCCTCGTCAGAGGACCTGGAGGTGGTCGGCGAGGCCGCCGACGGCGCCGGCGCCGTCGCGGCCGTGCACGCGAGTCGGCCCGATGTCGTCCTCATGGACATCCGGATGCCCGGGATGGACGGCATCGCTGCCACGGCAGTTCTCCGCCGCCTTCCTACTCCGCCGCACGTCATCGTCCTCACCACCTTCCAGGCCGACGACCACGTCATGAGCGCGATTCGAGCCGGCGCCGACGGGTTCCTGTTGAAGGACACGGCACCGACCGAGATCGTCAACGCAGTACGCCTCGTGGCCGCGGGAGAGGCGATGCTCTCACCGTCGGTCACTCGCACACTGCTGTCCCACCTCGGCGACGACGACGCGATGCCTCGCCGCCACGCCGCTGCCATGCGCCTGGCCTCACTCACGGATCGAGAGCGCGAGGTCGCGACCGCGGTGGGGTCCGGAGCATCCAACGCGGAGATCGCCGCAACGCTGTTCATGAGCGAGGCCACCGTCAAAGCGCACGTCTCGCGGCTGCTCACCAAGCTCGACGTCACGAACCGGGTGCAGATCGCCCTCCTCGTCCACGACGCTCGACCGTGATCGTCAGTGACGTTCCTAGGTCGCAGCCTTGCTGATGGCGGTGAGCAGCGGAAGGATCACCGCCGGTGACGCGAGGTGGTTCTGACCGGCGACGACGGTCGGCACACCCTGGCGAGCTCCGGCGAGCGCGGTGGCGACCGCGTGAAGCTCACGGGGGCTTCGCTCGCCGACGAGGATGTGGACCGCGGTCGCGACGTCGGCGACGGTGTCGAGGGGCGGTGGCGTGGCCGTGAGCGCCATGTCATAGCGCAGCGTCGGTGCGAGCTGCTTCATCGTCGACCACTGCGGCAGGACCGGTAGGAGGTACGTGAACACCCTCGGCATGCCGATCCCGACGAGGAACCGGCGAATCGCGGCGGCGTTCCTCCCGCGTTCGAGGAGGCCGTCGACCTCGGTGGTCAACCCCCGGTAGCTGGCGACCTCAGCGTCGTCTGCGGCCCATGCCGCGTCGTACAACGCGACTGCGTCGACCCGTCCCGCGAATCTCGCCGCAGCATGCAACGCGATCACCGCACCCGACGAGTGCCCGTAGATCACTGCCCGGTCACCGGCAACGTCGAGCAGCGCTTCGACATCATCGAGCTCGCGATCGAGCGACCACGCACCCCCAGGCCCGGAGTCGCCGCGACCCCGCCGGTCGAACGTGATCACCCGGAACCGTTCGGAGAACACCTTCGCGTCGCGCCTCACCTCGCGCATCCGCCGGTGACAGAGCGCGCCCGTGACGTAGACGAGCGGCACGCCATCGCCCGCGATGTCGTAGGCGATCGCGGTGCCGTCCCGAGATGTAGTGGTCTTCGGCATCTCACTCCTCCTCGCTCCGTTCACGCGTTCCGCGTGTCCACAGATTTTTAGACTACCAGGTCTTGTTTCGTGAATCTAGACCCAGTAGTGTGATGTATCGAACGGAGGTGACCGTGAGCCTCAGGCCGAGCTCAGTCGTGAAGCGAGAAGCGATCATCGACGCCGCGATCGCGGCGTTCCTCGAACGCGGCTACGACAGCGTGACGATGGACGCCATCGCCGAGGCATCGTCCGTGTCGAAGCAGACCGTCTACGCGCACTTCCGCAACAAGGAGGCGCTCTTCGTCGGGCTCGTCGAGACGATGACCCGATCGGCGGGCGACCGCGTCCACCTCGAGCACCCACGCGCCACGTCGCACGCCGAGCTGAGAGCGGTCCTGCGCGACACCCTTCGACGTCAGCTCGACATCGTGCTCACGCCTCCCCTCCTTCGACTTCGGCGGCTCGTGATCGGCGAACACACACGGTTCCCCTCACTCGGCAAAGCCCTTGCCGAAGAAGGGCCGCAACGAGCGATACGCAACCTCGGGTCGATGCTGGCCGATGCCCACACCGATGGCCTGCTCCACGTACCCAACCCGACCGTTGCGGCCACCCAGCTCAACTGGCTCGTCATGGGCGGACCGATCAACGACGCCATGCTCATCGGCGACGACACGATCCCCACGCCGAGGCAACGAACGTCGCACCTCGATCGATGCCTCGATCTCTTCCTCGCCGGGTACGCACCCCGCGATGACCCCGCTAGCCGGCCCGATCCTCAACCCACCCCGTCTGCGACCCGTCGCAGACGACCCGAAGGAGCCCCACGATGACCACCAGCCCGACACCGCTCTCCACCCCTTACAGCGTCGAACGTCCGCTCACGTCCGGGGAGGCCAAGGGCGCGTGGACCTACGCGACCTTGGACGGCTCGTCCGAAGTCCTCGGTACCCGGCGTGCCGTCAAGGTTCGCACGACCATCGACGGCCACGAGACCGACCTGACGTTGCTCCCGATGGGCGACGGAACGCACATGTTCCCCATCAAGGCCAAGCTGCGCGACCTACTCGGCAAGTCCGCCGGCGACACCATCGCGATCACGATCACCCACACACTCTGAGCGAGCCCGATCTGCGACGACCCGCCGGCGTGGCGCGTTGCCGTAGCCGGTCTCCCCGTCGATGACGTGACCATGACGTCAGCTCTCGATGTCGTCCAACCGCGGAACACTGTTCCGTCGCTGTGGAACGCCTCATGGGCATGCAGACCAAACAACACGACAGCATCCGGCCCCGACTCATCTGGTTCCCGTGGCTCTTCATGTTCGCGATCGCCGCGTGCGGCACCGACGACGAGGCGGCGAGCACTACGACCCCGGTTGCCGCAACGGTCGCGCCACCGGCCACCGACATCGCGCTGACCGAGGCCGACTTCCTGGCCCAGGGCAACGCAGCGTGTGACGTGGCCAACACGGCGATCGAGAGCGGCATCGGCGAGTTGTTCGCTGCCGGCCCCACTCCCGAGACCATGGGACCCGCGCTGCAGTTGATCGTCGACGAGACGACCAAGGCGGCCGACACGATCGGCGCGCTCGACGCGCCGGCATCGCTCGCTCCACAGGTCGACGCACTGCTCGTCGCCGTCCATGCCGCGCTCGCCGACGCCACGACCGGTGATCCGCAGGAGTTCTTCCTCGGCGACGACGACCCGTTCGCCGAGGTCGACCGCCTCGCCGAAGCGGTCGGTCTGGCCTCGTGTGGGTCGTCAGGCGACGACGACGAGGGTGGCGCGGCGGAGACCGCGGTCGATCCGGATGCGGTTCGGATCGACCTCACCGCGACCGAGTTCGCGATCGAGGGCGAGTTGCCGACCGCGGCCGGCCGCTACTCGTTCGTGATGGCGAACACCGGCGAGGAGACGCACATGATGGTCATCGCCCGCATCGAGGACGACGCCGTCGTCGACGAGATCATCGCGTCGCAGGGTGAGGTCGGCGTGGTCGAGGAGTA
The DNA here is from genome assembly GCA_964477795.1 of uncultured Bifidobacterium sp. GTDB lineage: Bacteria > Actinomycetota > Acidimicrobiia > Acidimicrobiales > Ilumatobacteraceae > UBA668. The sequence goes on along the minus strand of CAYZFZ010000004.1, from coordinate 22,668 downwards.
CGACTCGAACCCAGCCCTTCCCGGCGACACGGCAGCGCTGACGGTCGACGTCACGCCCGGCCGGTGGCTGATCGTCTGTCCGATCACGGGCCACGACGCCAAGGGAATGTGGACAGAGTTCACGGTGAACTGATCGAGCATCGGCACGATGTGCAGGGGAAGGTCTCTCCGGGATCGGAGGGGTCTTCCCCTCGCGCGCGGTCTGTCAGAATCGTCCGGTGCACAACCGGGGTCGAGACGATTTCGTCGGTCGGCGCGCCCAGATCGACGGACTGCGTCGCACGATCGAGTCGACGCACAACCGCGCGACGGTCGTGCTCGTCACCGGCGAAGCCGGGATCGGCAAGTCACGCCTGGCGGGCGAAGGGGCTGCACTCGCCCGCGCCGCCGGTATGCGGGTGGTGTGGGGCGAGGCCGAGCCCAACGCAGTGCAGGAGTTGGCGTTGTGGCACGGAGTTCGCCGTGCCTTGGGAATCGCCGCGACGGCAGACCCGAACCTGGCGGCCGAGGAGCGGCGGTGGGAGCACCTCGACATCCTCACGGCAGCGCTGTCCGCGAGCGGCCCGACGCTGGTCGTGCTGGACGACCTGCACTGGGCCGACGACGAGTCGTTGTGGGTGCTGGAACGGCTACCGCGCGCACTGGCCGGCGCACCCGTCGTCGTCATCGCGACGAGTCGCGAGGACACCGGAGTCGGCCGACTCGATCGACTCCGGCAGATGTGCGACGTGATGGTGTTGGAGGGACTCGGAGTCGATCAGGTCGGTGAGCTGGCTGCGCTCCGCGGTCACGCCGGCGCCGATGCCGCGGCGCTGCACGGGCGAACCGGCGGCAACCCGATGTTCGTCCGGGAGCTGTTGGAGGCCCCGCACCGCAATGACATGATCGACGAACTGTTGGCCCCGACCATCGAGCGACTGCCACCGGAGACCACAGCGGTCGTCGAGTTGGCCGCTGTCGCCGGCTCGACCACCCCCCTTTCCGTCCTTGCCGCTGCAGCGGGCGCCACGCTGACGGCTGTCTCCGAACACCTCGCGCTCGCTGTCGACGCGACCGTGTTGGATGAGGTGACCAGCGACGGCGTCCGCTTCCGTCACAGCCTGCTCCGCAGTGCGGTGTTGCAGCGAGCGGACATCACCTCGGCTCATCGACGCCTCGCCACCGCGTGGGCGACGATGCCGGATGGAGCAGCGTCGGCGGCATCCCATCGGCTTCACGCGACCGAACCGAGCGACCGAACCGACGCGACCCAAGCCGTCATCGACGCCCAGACCGCGGCCGCCGATCTGGCGGGCCGCGGCCAGGGTTCGCGGGCCATCGCCCTGCTTCGCGATGGGGCCGATCTGGCGGCACGGGCCGGTTTGGTGGACCTGCAGCTCGGCGCGCTGTTGGACCTTGCTGATGTGCACGCCGATCGAGGTGAGGGCGACGATGCCTGCCGGGTTGCCGAGTCGGCGTGCGCCCTCCTGTCGCGCACCGCCTCGGCCGAGACACGGGCTCGGGCGGAGTTCGGTGCGGCCATGCAGCACAGGCCGTTCCAGCCTGACCCCGAGCGACTGCGACGCGTGTCCGCGGTGGTCGACGCGCTCCCTTCCGACTCGCACCGTCTCAGGGCGATCGGATGCGGCAGGCTGGCCGTCGTCTGCGGAGCCGATCCTCACTACGCCGCCGATGCTCGCCGGTGGGCGACCGAGGCCGTGGCTGCGGCTCGGCTCAGCGGCAGCTCCGTCCTGGTGGCGCAGGCATTGCTCGATCAGCACATCGCACCGACGACGGTCGCCGCGCTCGACGCCCGGGCCGAGGCGATGGCCGAGGTCATCGCGATCGGCGAACGATTTGGCCGCAACGAGCTGGCGATCCAAGGCCACCAGTGGTTGGTCAGCCACCACCTCAACCACGGCGACTTCGCTGCCGCGACCCGCGAGCTGCACCGCGCGGAACTCCTGGCAGCACTGCAACCGGCCCCGATCTGGAGGTACAGCGTCCTCGTCCGTCGTGTCACGCTCGCTGCGTTGAGTGGGGATCAGGCCACCGCCGAGTTGCTGGTCCGCGACGCCGCCGACCTGGGTGAGGGGTGGATGGACGACATCGGTCTGTGGGGTTTCGAACTCGCCCACCTGACGATGCTGGCCGATCTGTTCGGTGCCGCCTCTCCCCGTCTGGGCGAACTGCTGACCCGCCTGCTCGGGATCCTGGAACGTGTACCGGCTCCGTTCCTGCAGGTCAGCTTCGGCTACGCGGCACTGCTGAGCGGCAACGATCACAAGGCCCGCGACGTGATCGAACGCTTCCTGCCGACGCTCGATCTCGTGCTGGGCTCGCTCACCGGCGACGCCCTGCTCCGAACGCTCGGAGAACTGGTCGCCCGCACCGGATCGACGACTCACGCGCCCGCGATGTACGACGCGCTGTTGCCGTTCGCAGGGCTCCTCAACGTGGGCAACGCGGCGTCGGCCGGTCTCCCCGTCGATGACCTGCTCGGTCGCCTCGCTGGTGCGAGGGGCGACTGGAAGGCGGCGGTCGAACACGGGCGTGCCGCCGTCGCGTTCTCTCGCCGGTTGGGTTCGCCGCCGCTCATCACCGCGTGCCTCCACCATCTGGAGATCGCCATCGGACACGCCGAGGATCCAGAGCCGGATGTGCATGCGCAGGACGAACGACCGAAGCCAGTCGCAACGGCCGGCCTGGTGACGGCGTCCACCACCTTGATCGGATCGTCTGCGGCGCATTCGAGCCGATCGGCATCCATGCGGCTCGAGCCGGGGCGGTACACGATCGAGTCACCGCTCGGCGCAGGTACCGTGCCCACGTCGGCTGGGATGTCGCAGCTGGTGCGGCTGCTGGCCGCGCCGAACACGGAGGTCTCCGCGGTCGACCTTGCCGGCGCAGCGGATGCACCCGTCACGGGAGATCTCGGGCCGGCGCTCGACGCGACGGCCAAGCGCGCCTACCGAGCCCGGCTGATCGAGCTGCGTGAAGAGCTTGACCGCGCCGACGCCATCGGTGATTCGACACGCAGCGAGCGGGCGCAGCAGGAGATCGATGCACTGCTGAGCGAGCTGAGCCGGGCGACCGGGCTCGGCGGGCGTGATCGTCCGATGGGAGCGACCGCGGAACGGGCCCGGATCAACGTCGTCCGCAGCCTCAAGCGGGCGATCGCGACGATCGACCACGTGGCGCCCGATCTGGCGCGCCATCTCGAGGTGTCGGTGCACACGGGACGATTCTGCGTCTACCGGCCCGAACCCGCGGCGGCCCTGGCCTGGGTGATCGTCGATGCAGCGTCGTCGCCGACGGTGCTCCGGAACGAAGTTCCGTCGCCGCGGAACGCCTCGAAGGCATGAACACACTGCCTCCCGACCCACCGGACCCCACCACTCACGACCACGCCATCACCGTCAGGTTCCCGACAGGCGCCAGCCACATCGCGTTGATGACGCCCGACCTCGACCGCTATCGCACGTTCTACGAAGAGGTCGTCGGCGTGCAGACGCTCATCGTGATGTCTGGCGACCACGGCCGGCACGCGCTGCTGGCGGCCGGCTCGCTGATCCTCCACGTGTTCGAGATGCCACACGTCGATCCGTCCGCGTTCGGCGGCCCGTTCGGCAGGGGCCGCCTCGATCACTTCGGATTCACGCTGCCCGACATCGAGTCGTTCCAGGCATGCACCGCGCGACTCGTTGCCGCGGGTGTCTCGATCAGCGAAGTGACCTCGTTCGGCGCGGTGCTGTCGGTGAGCTTCGTCGATGTCGATGGTTGCGACGGCGAGCTGAACTGCCTCGACCCCGACTTCGACCCGACCCCTGGCCCCGGCGACCTGCTCGTCGACCCCGACTGGTATGCCCGGATCGTCGCCCTGATGACCACGCCGCCGCAGGCTCCGGTTGGGACCTGACCGCGCAGCGAGAGGCGGACGCGCCCGTCACCCGAACTGGAGCGTCAACACAATTGGAGCGAGGGACGCTTGTGTGTTCCCGATCACCATGACCGCGAGGACGAGGCAGGCGCCGACGGAGCCGAACCCCACTACCAGCAGCGCTCGCTCCCGGGCCGTCCGCGCGGCCGACCGTCGCGACGCGTCGATCAAGGCGCGCCACACCCGCATCGCGAGCAACACCCCCACCAGCAACAGCACACCACTGATGATCGCCTTCGGCCGCTGCCAGGCGAGACGGGCATCGATTCGGTTCCTCACGAACGCCGGCATCGTGGTGGAGCCCGACGCGATCCATTCGTCGAATGCTTGCCGCAGTTCCACGGCTGGTGCAGAGGTCGGTGGGCCGAGCGCATCGACGACACCGGCGAAGCCCTCGCGCGGGTGCAGGGCGTTGCCGAGGTTCGCCACGACGACGAGCCCGAGACCGAGGGCGACCATCACGCCGAGGAGCGCGAACCACCGGTACGTCGTCCTTTCGAACGATCGCGGTGCCGTGACCAGCGCTCGGCTCCGTCGCCACAGCACCACGGCGGCCACGCCGGCCATCACCGCGAACAGGCCACCGATGGCGACGAGCACCGCGTGGTAGCGGGCGTAGTCGTCGAGCATCCGGTCGAACGCGAGGTTCGAGCCATCACTCGATCGGAGGAGTCCGCGCAGGATGTCCCCCAGGTCGTCGCTCACAGCTGAGTCGCGTCGGTCCGGGCGCCGGCGTGCGAGCGCGTGGCGGGATCAGGAACTGGTCGTCGGTTCGTCACTCGGCCATTGTCGGACGAGCATCCGCTGCGCACATCGGGCGCATGGCTGTCTTCGACAGCCGGCCGGCTGAGGACTGCCCGGCGGAGAACCAGCCGATCGGCCGATCACGTCCGGGACCGGCACCTCGTAGCCTGGCACCGATGCGACACCTCGCCGCAGACCCCATCCCCGTGACTCCCCCTCTCGAGCTGGACGACAGAGCACTGCCCACCGCGCCGCTCGATCGAGTCGTCGACGTCGTGCAGCGGGTCGGCCCGACGGCGACGGGCCTGCTGCTGGTCAGCTGCACGCTCGCATTCGCGCTCGTCGATTTCGCCGTGTGGGTGAACGACCCGGTGGTCGACACGGGCCGCCTCGCGGTCTCGATCGCCGTGATGGTGCCCGGCATCGGGGCAGCCGCCGTGGTGGCGGTCGTCCTGCGTCGGCGATTCGCCACCACCGCGATGACCGTGCTCGCGTGCGCTTCCATCGCCTTCACCAGTGCGAGCTTGGCGATCGGATCGAGCATGCCTCCGTCGTTCGCTGCGCTCTTCGCACTTGGCATCCTGACCGTCGTCGTGGTGCGACGCGAGCCGAGCGGCCCCGCTGTGCGCCTCGCCGGGCTCGCCGGCCTGGCGGTCGCCGCCGAGGCATCGCGGCCGATGGTTGCCGCGGCCGCGTACCTCCTCGTGGCGGCCGAGGGTGCGTTGGCGGTGGCCGTGTGCGTCGGCCTGTACCTGCGCTGGACGGACTGGCGCCGCCTCGCGGCGGAGGAGGCAGCCCGCACGAACGAACGGCTGGAACTCGCCCGCGAGCTGCACGACCTGGTGGGGCACCACGTGAGTGGCATCGTCGTCCGGGCACAGGCGGCACGCCACGTCGCCGAGCGGCAACCCGCTGCCGCGACGGCGGCGCTGCAGAGCATCGAGACCGCCGGGCAGGATGCGCTGGACGCCATGCGACAGATGGTGGTGGGCCTGCGGCGCGACACGGCGAACTCCGCGGCGAGTGGCGGCTCAGGATGGGACGACATCGATCGACTCCTCGCCGACGCAGCATCGATGGGCGCGCCGCTGCACGCGACCATCGATCCGGCCGTGCGAGACCTCTCCCCGTCGCTGGCGCCGTCAGTGCACCGCATCATCGCCGAAGCGGTGACCAATGTGCGGCGACATGCTTCGGCCGTCACTCGTCTCGACATCTCGGTCGTCCGTGTCGACGATCGGCTGGTGGTGACGGTGCGCGACGACGGAACGCCGGCGGGCTCGTCCCGGCGAGGCAGTTTCGGCATCATCGGCATGCGTGAGCGGGCGGCGGCACTGGGCGGATCGCTCATCGCCGGCCCTGCCCGAGGCGGCGGATGGATGGTGCGGGCGGAGTTGCCGATCGGACACCTGCGTTGACCATCCGTGTCCTCATCGCCGACGACCAGGACATGGTCCGCACCGGCTTCCGGATGATCCTCGACGACGCCGACGACATCGAGGTGGTGGCCGAAGCTGCCGACGGCGCCACCGCGGTCGCGCTGGCACAGCAGCTGCGGCCGGACGTGTGCCTGTTCGACGTGCGCATGCCGCGAATGGACGGCCTCGAGGCGACCCGCCTTCTCGCCGGGCCCGACGTCGCTGATCCGCTTCGTGTGGTGGTGGTGACCACCTTCGATCTCGACGAGTACGCGCATGCGGCGCTGCGCGGCGGCGCAGCCGGCTTCCTGTTGAAGGACGCCGGAGCCGCGTTGCTCCTCGAGGCCGTGCGTGCGGCTCAGCGCGGCGAGGTGCTCATCTCACCGGCGATGACGGTCCGCCTGCTGCACCATCACAGCGCGACCACCGCGGCGACGCCACCGATCGAGCCCGCAGTGCCACTGACCGATCGAGAGGAGGAGGTCCTTCGCGCGACTGCGAAGGGGCTCAGCAACCTGGAGATCGCCCGTACGCTCTTCATCTCGCTGGGCACTGTGAAGAGCCACCTGTCGAGCCTCCAGGACAAGATCGGTGCCCGGAACCGCGTCGAGCTCGCGGCATTCGCCTGGCACAGCGGGCGCATGCGCAGCTGACGCGACCTGTCCACGCGACCTCTGAAGTTCGTCCTCGGCGCAGTGTGCCGACCGTCGCCATCCACCACCGATTCGACGCCCTGCGGATGGCCAGCGCCGAGCGGAGATGCGCGCCTCAGTCCGCCGGGTAGTCGAACACTTCCTCGAGCCGCCGCTGCAACACGCGGGCGATGAGGAACGACGCCTCGAGCGAGGGCGAGTACTTGCCACGCTCGATCGCATTCACCGTCTGGCGAGTGACGCCGATCCGCTCGGCGAGCTCGGCCTGGCTCATGCCGGCGTGATGGCGGTGCTCGGCGATGCGGTTGGTGACCCGAGTGGGCTTGGCGACGCTCACGCGCCCCGCCGGTACAGCACCAGCGCCGCGACGCCGCGGGCTACCTCGGCCAGCACCCACGCGCCGAGCAGTACCTGACCGATCCAGAAGGCGGATGCATCGGCCATCGCGAGGACGATGCCGGCGAACACGCCGACCGCGAGCACGTAGCCGCCGAGCCGCCCACTGCGCAACGCGATCAGGTGGTCTCGCTCGTCGCGGGACGACACGGCCTGGGAGCGGAAGGCCAACGCCAACACGATGTGTGACACCGCGGCGAGCACGGCGAGCACGACCACCGCGGCGATGGTCAGCCCGGTGAACGCCGCCTGGCGATCGGACGACGTGGCGTACTGGCCCAGGACCAACGCGAAGTAGACGGAGAACACGACGAGCAGGACCGCCGTCATGGTGATGGTGCTCTTCTCGGTGAACGTCATGGCCAGCTCCAGCAGTGTCTAGTTTCTTTGACATCTCGACGATAGGGGCCGCCCATCGACGATGTCAAGAGAATTTGACACAGCCCCTCTCGGCCATCACGACGCCACGAATTCCCTCGCCGTGGCGACCTGCACCAGGCCGACCCCGACCAGGGCGGCGAGCGAGACGACGAACCATGCCCACGAGCGACGATCGCGCCGGTGCCTGAGCACTGCGATCGAGCCGAACCAGCACGAGGCCGCCACGAGATAGCCGGCATGCCACCACGGGGCGACGCGGTCGTAGCCAGACACAGCGAGCACACACCCGGTTTCGCCGTCCCGACAGCCTGACCATGTGCCATTGACGATGCCCGTACCAAGCGGGAAGAACCATCGGCCGCCGACGGCCGGAACGCCGTGGTACACGCCGATGAACAGCATCTGCACCATCAACGCGAACAGCAACGGCACCAGCACGAGCCAGGTAGGTACCCACCGAACCACGGCGATCGCCAGTGTTGCGACCGCTACCAACGCCAGCGGGCCCTGGAGAAGCTGCGCGAGATTGGGCCGCGGGATGTCGACCGCGACGCCGGTATCGGAAGGGTCCCAGGTGCCGAGCGAGTCGCCGGGGCGGAGCACGATGGCGATGACGATCGTCACGATCACTCCGATGGCTCCGAGTGCGAGCGTCGAGCCGAGATGAGCGAGCGATCGCCCGTCAGGGCCGATGGCCAGCGTGTCCAGCAGCTCGTCGGTGTGTTCCCGGCGACCGCGCAACGTCGCGAGCACGGCTGCCGCCACCATCACGAAACCACTCATGCCGAGCCCGTACCCGACGAGCAGGAACAGCCGAGCTTCGCCAGCGCTCTCTGGCAGCGCGGCTCGCAACCACAGCGCTGACGGCAGCAACGAGACCCAGATCAACGGGTTGCGCACGAAGCGTCGACCTTCGGCGATCGCCAGCGCGACGGTCGGGCTGCTCACGCCGCCGGCTCCCTCATCGCCGATCCGTTGAGGATCACATAGCCGTCCTGCACCGTCGGGTCGAGCAGGTGTGCCCCGACGGGAGCCTCGCCAACGTTGCGGTGGCGCCCCTCGGTGGTGCGCCACGAGGTGAGTGCGCGTGGATCGGGCGAGTCGGCGAGCCAGACCCGGCCGGTCGCCAAGGCTGCCAGGCCGGCGGGCGTGCCGTCGAACGTGATGCGCCCACTGTTCATCACGACGACCCGGTCGCAGAGTGCCTCGACATCGTCGGTCAGGTGGGTCGAGAGCACCACGCACCGACGGTCTGCGTGGTGGGACACGATCTGGCGGAACCGAAGACGCTGCTCGGGGTCGAGGCCCACGGTCGGCTCGTCGAGCACGAGCAGGTCCGGGTCGCCGAGCAGTGATTGGGCGAGCGCGACTCGGCGTCGCATCCCTCCCGACAGCTTGCGGATGGGCTTCGAGCGCATGTCGTCGAGATCGACCGCCTGCAGCACTCGCCTCACTTCTGCCCGCCGGTCTGACCGATCGGCATGCTCTTTCAGGATGGCGATGTAGTCGAGGAAGTCGAACACGCTGAACGTTTCGTACAGTCCGACCTCTTGGGGCACGTATCCAAGTCGGCGGCGGATCTCCAGCCGTTCACTCGCGACCATCGGGTCGAGACCGAACACGCTGATGCGTCCGGACGTGGGCGCCAGCGACGTCGCCAGGATCTTCAGCAGCGTGGTCTTCCCCGCCCCGTTGGGACCCAGCAGACCAAGCACGCCGCGTCCGAGCGTCAGGTCGACATTGCTCACCGCGTCACGATGCCCGTAACGCTTGGTCACGCCTGTCAGGCGAACCATTGCGCGGTCACCGGGCTGCGTCGGCCGCGCCCTGCCCGGGGCCGCCCCTCCTTCGCCCTGCTCCAAGCCGCTCACGGCATCACCAGATCGTCGAGCCGTTGACGATGCACCGCGAGCAGGATGGCGATGCCGGCGACGACGACGAGGGAGCCGATCTGGATCCCACCGCCGAACGCGCCGAGCAGATCAACCTGGCGCAGCCGCGACCATGGCGGGATCGAGAGCCACGAGACACCGGCGATCAGCGTTGCCGATTCGATCGATACTCGCGTCGCGAGCACCAGCACGCACATGCTCAGCGCCAGGGACGGCAGCAACCACGCGACGGCGAGCCACCCGCGGTCGTAGAGGATCGGAACGCCGACGGCCGTGAGCCCGATCGCCGGTACCACCGACGCAATCGTCCTCAACAGCGCGACCCGCCACGGAGAGATCGGCACCGACCTCATCAACGAATGGAGCGGATCGGTACGACGGTTGAACGCCCCCACGGTGGCCACGAGCGGCCCAAGTGGGGCGAGGAGCAGGAATGCCTCGAACGCCTGATCGTTGCCGGACCTCCCCGCCACGAAGGCCATCGCGACGCTCACAGTGACCGCCGCCAGGTACGTCCAGCGGGCACGGGCGCTCACCGCGATGATCCGCGCGGTCGTCTCGGTGCAGCCGACCCTACGGAGGGCGCGCTCGATCGCGGGAGTCCTTCGACGATCCAGCACGTCGTCGACCTTCGCCCACACATCGGCGACCAGCTGCAGCATGGCCGGCTCCTCCATGGTGGCCACGAGCGCCTGGCACGACGAGCACGACACCAGGTGCGCCTCGATCGACGCCGTCACGGCACCGTTCGTAGACCGCGTCACGTATGCCTCTGCAGCGGTGTGGTCGAGATGCCACCCCATCACAAACCTCCTCCATCCTCGTGTCGACGGATCACGCCAACGCTCCTCTCAGCTCGGCGCGGGCCCGCATCATGCGGGTCTTCACCGTGCCGGTTGGAATGCCGAGCAGGTCGGCCGCCTCGCGGGTGGTCAACCCGTCCAGCACTGTCGCCTGCACCACCGCCCGGAGCTCGGGCGACAGTGCACGGAGCGCACCTGCGAGATCGCCGTGTTCCGTCCCGCTGAGCACGAGATCCTCCGCGCTGACGAGCAGACGGTCACGCGTCTCGGGGTCGACCGCAGCCGGGCGTTGCTTGCGCAGCACCCCGATCAGTCGTCGGATCGCGATGCCCCACAGCCATGCACCGACAGGCCCACGTGCGTCGAAGCGACCGGCCCCTCGCCACACCGCGACGAAGGTGTCCTGGAGTGCTTCGGCGACGACCCCATCGTCTGCACACCGATGACGCAAGCGTGCCACCAACCACGCGGCATGACGCCCATAGAGCTCTGCGAGCGCGTCGCGGTGCTCGTCGGCGATCAACGACACCAGCTCGAGGTCGTCGCAGTCGGTCAACCGGCTGGGCACACGAGGATTGTCGCGCCAGGCGCCATCAGCGGTTCACGAGCGCTCCGGACAGATCTGCGGAGGGCCCGGTCTTCAGGGGGTCTCGGGTGCGGCCGAACCGAACGAGCTGGTCGCCGCGACAAGAAGATCGCCGGGAGCCACGAGGTTGCCACGGCAGGTCGAGGACTGGGGGACTGCGATGAGCCGCACCGAACCGTGCACGCCCGAGCGCACTCGACACGATCGCGCGTCGAGTCCACCCGCGTCAGGGAGGACCGCGGCCCTGCGCGTGGTGCATCGCTGGGCGCCGGTCGCGTTCGTGCTCGTCGCCGCTGTGGTCGCGCAACGCCTGGTGCTCGGCCGTCGATACGACGTGGGTGGCCACGCTGCCGAGCATCTCACCGGCGCCTCGGCGCCGTTCATGGCCGTCGTTGTGGTCACGTTGTTGGCCCGAGCTGAACCACGTGTGGCGCGCTCACCGGCGGTGCTGGTGGCTGTCCTGATGTGGTTGGCGACGACGGTGCTGGTCATGGTCGGCAACCTCCGCGTTGTCGACGATCTGGTCGCGGCCGGGCATGCCAAGACGCCGACCAGTTCGGTGCCCGACATCGCCGACCACTCACTCGCCAATGCTGCGCCCTGGCTCGCGGTGGCCGCGTCCTTGGCGGTCGTACTGACCTGCCGACGCAGCAGGATCATCGGCAACGGGCTCGCCTACGGCGCTGCTGCTACCTCGGTGCTCGTCCCGCCGTGGATCATCCCTGGTGCCGGAGTGATCGTGGTCACCGTCGCGGCGGCGTGGCGAACGATTCGCGGTGGTCCGCGAAGCGAGCGCGGGCTCGGGACGGAATGACCATGGCCCCACGACCCGCCCGTGCGCTCGCCATCGCCGTCGCGGTCGGGAACCTTGCGGCGGGTTGCGACGGTCCAGCACGGTCCGCCGACGCGACGCTCGCCACCGCCTCGACCGCCGGCATGCCGAGCACGTCGATGACCAACGTGACGTCGCCGGAGAGCGGTGGTCTCGAGTGGACCGGCTGCGCGGAGCCGACTCTCGATCGGGGGCAATGCGCGACGCTGACCGTGCCGATCGACTACGACGACCCACGAGGGCCGAGCATCGACTTGTTCGTCTATCGCGAGCCGGCCGACGGGCCGCGGCGGGGCACCGTGATCGTCAACCCCGGCGGGCCGGGTGCGTCTGGGGTGGACTTCGTTCGTGATCGGTCGGGGAGGTTCCCGACCGGTTTCGACATCGTCGGTTTCGACCCTCGGGGAGTTGGACGGTCGCACCCCGTGAGCTGCATCGACAGTGAGGCAATGAACGAAGCGTTCGCAGGTCCCCTGGCCCCGGCCGACCCTGCCGATCTGGACGAATGGCTCGCCGACGCCGAACGATCCGCGGCGGCCTGCCTGGCCACCGATGTCGGCCCGTTCCTGGGCACGGTCAACGTCGCCCGCGACCTCGACCGGCTCCGCCTCGCGCTTGGCGAGGAGCAGATCAACTACCTCGGCTTCAGCTACGGCGCCCGGTTGGGGTGGACCTACGCCGCGATGTTCCCCGACCATGTTCGAGCCATGGTCCTCGACGGGCCCGAAGACCCCGACGCTGACATCGCCACCATCTTCGAACGCCAAGCGGTCGAGTTCGAGCACCTTGCCGACGAGTTCAACGAGGTCTGCCCCCGCACGGCTGGCGCCGTGTGCCCCGACGACATCAGAACCGCCGCCAGCCACATCATCGAGCGCGCCGAACGAACCCCCATTCCGACACGCGCAGGACTGTCCGCCCTGTCCGCGCAGTACGCGATCAACGCCGTGTTGTCGGCGTTCTACGACCCCAACACGTGGCCCGACCTCAACGCGGCCATCCGGGCCGCCGAGACATTCGACGGGCTCCCACTGGCCCGCCTGTCCTACTGGTGGAACCAGAACCAGACACCTGATCCGAGCGGAGCCATCGACGCCATCGACCTGATCTGGTGTGCGGACAACGCCGACCGCCCCACGGTCGACGACTACCGACGGATCGCCGAACGGCTCGCGGCCACCTCACCGACATTCGCTCGGTGGTACCCGGGATCGGTCCCGCGCTGCCACGGCTACCCGCCCTCCGCGGAACCGACGCCGACACCATCCAGCACGACGACGATCCCGATCCTCGTCGTCTCGTCCACCGGTGACTTCGCCACCCCGCTCGCAGGCGCACGCGACCTGGTGTCGAGACTGGGACATTCCACGCTGCTCGTCCACAACGGTCCAGGCCACACCTCGTACGGAGTCGGATACCCGTGCGTCGACGACCAGGTCGACGAGTTCTTCGCCGAGGGTCGCCTACCGCCGCCGAACACCACCTGCGGGTGACTGCACCACGGCTCGCATCTATCGAGCTTCTGCGCCTCGGTTGTCAGTCAACTGACATACCCCCTCGGGTGCAGGTGGCGACGACGGCACAGGCGAGGCGGGCCACGTAGTCGGATGTGACCGGTTCGTTGGTGACGAGCCGCCGGAAGTACACGGGTCCGCTGACCATGTCGAGGACGAGTCGCGGGTCGGTCGACGGGTCGACCTCGGCGCGGGCGATGGCACGCTGCACGATGACGGCGCTGTCGGCGAACTGTCGGGCCCAGAACCGCTGACGCGCCACGTCCAACTCGCCGTCCGTCCCGGCGAACGGAACGTTGGCCTGCAGCGTCGCGCGAGTTGCGGGCTGGTCGAGGATCGCGGCCATCCCGGTGATCAGCTCCACGAGATCGTCGTGCAGCGTGCCCGTGTCCGGGACGGGGACCTGTTCGTCGGCGAAGTCGGCCATGACGTCGGCGACGAGTCGAGCCTTGTCGGGCCAGCGGCGGTAGACGGTCGACTTGTTGACGCCGGCCCGCTCGGCAACGTCGGTCAACTGCAGGGCGTGATAGCCGACCTGTTCCAGCAACTCGATCGTTGCCCGTTGCACTGCGGCGCGGACGTTGGCCGAACGCCCGCCCGGGCGACGGCGCCGGTGCGGGTCGACAGCTGGAGTCAAGGGTTGACGGGTCACCATGTCTCTCATCATAATGCAACCACAAGTTGCTTTAAGATATTCAAGGAATGACGATGATCGAGCTGATCCCCTTCTCCGCGCCCACCTATTGGCTGAACTACAGCGTCCACAACGCCGTGTCGGCGGGAGCCCAGCTCGGCGACATCGAGCGGGCCATCGCCCCCTACCTTGCCCACGTCGCCGCCAACCGTGAACGCTTCGAGCACGCCAAGCGCGTCGCACCGCTGCGCTTCGACGGCACCACCACCACGCTGTGCCCGCCGGACCTCGCTGCGGACATGATCGCCGCGGTGCCGATCTGGTGCGACGGATGGATCGCCGAAGGCGAGCGGCTCGCTGCACTTGCCGACCGCTTCGCCGCCGACGGCCACGACCTCACCGCCGCCGGGATCTACCACCGAGCGTCGGTGCTGATCAGCTACGCCGAATGGTCGATGCTGCGCGGGCCGCGCAAGCGGGAGACGTTCGACCGCGGACGCGAGCTCTGCATGACCGCGATGCGACTCGGCCAGGCCCGATTCGAGGAGGTCACCATCCCCTACGGCGAGCACACCCTCGAGGCGATGTTCTGGCCGGCCGGTGACGGGCCGCATCCGACAGCGGTGTGCTTCAACGGGTTGCACTCGTCGATGGAGTGGTTCTGGCAGATCGGCCTCGTCGACCACCTCGTGCGCCGCGGGATCTCCGTGCTCGTGTTCGACTGCCCCGGCTCGGGCTCCGCGCGCTTCCACCAGGGCCTGCACATGGAACCCGCCACCGAGCGCTATGCCACCGCAGCGGTCGACTACGTCGTGTCTCGTCCCGACGTCGACGCGAGCCGGCTGGCGTCGATCGGCTGCAGCTTCGGTGGCTACCGGACAGTGCGTGCCGCCGCCCACGAGCCTCGGTTCAAGATGTGCCTGGCCTGGGGCGCCCTGTACGAGATCGCCCCGCCGCCGGCGCCCGTCGATGGCGAGCCCGGCGGTGTGGGCCCAGCGGCGATGAACGGCCTGGACCTGGACACGATCATGTGGTTCATGGGCGCTGACTCCATCGAGGAGCTCATCGAGCGACGCGACCAGTTCAGCCTCGCCGGGCACCTCGACGGGTTGCGTTGCCCGCTCGTCGTCTTCCACGGCGCGGCCGACATGCAGGTTCCCGTCGAGCAGGCTCGCCGCGTCGTCGCCGAAGCCGTCAATGCCGCCTCGACCGAGCTCCACGTCTACACCGCGGGTGATGGCGGTGAACAGCACTGCCATCTGGACAACCCCGCGACGGCACTCGGCCACATGACCGACCGCGTCGCCGCCCTGCTCGACACATGACCGACGAACCCGCCGCGGGAGGCGCCGCACGTCGCAGAGCGCGGGTGTTCGCCATCGCCGCCGGTGTTGCCCTCGCCAACCTGTTCGACGCCCAACCGGCCGGAGGTCGGACACACTCAGCTCACAACCGGCCGACGGGACGCACCCACGGTGATGCAGGGTCGGCCTCGGCGGCGTGACGCTCCTGCAGCACGTCGGCCCAATGGCCGCGGCCGGTGGCGCGCAGCCGGTCCAGGTAGGCGGGCAGGTGGCCGCGGGTGTGCAACGGGCCGCCCTCGGCGCGCACGGTGGCCAGTGGGTCGGTGACGTCGTTGCGCGTGAGCTGCTCGTCCACCCACGAGTGCAGCAGGTGACGGCCGGTGGCCGCGAGCGCGGGCTCCGCGGTGGCGAGGTCGGTGGTCTCGTGCGGGTCGTGCGCGACGTCGAACAACATCTCCGCGGGCCAGTGGCCGTGGTAGCCGTCGTGATACGTCTCCAGGTACAGGTGGTCGCCCCAGCGCACCGACCGCTGGCAGGCCCACGCCCCCTGCGACAGCACGAGGTGGTCACGGCCGGCCTCGGTGCCGGCGCGCAGCTCGTCGGCGAACGACACGCCGTCCCAGTCCGCCGGCACGCGCAACCCGGCCAGGCCGAGCACCGTGGCCGCAACGTCGAGGTGGTAGTGCAGCCCGTGATCCACCCGTGGCGCCAAGCCGGGCCAGCGGAGAACGGATGGGATGTGGCAGGTGACCTCGTCCGCGGCCTGGTGGTCGGCGTAGACGCCGAGCTCGCCGAACGCCTCACCGTGGTCGCTGCTGATGAGCACAGCCGTGTCGTCGACCACGCCGAGATCGGCGAGCGCGTTCAGCAGGGTGCCCACCGCGTCGTCGGCGTAGCGCACGCCGACGTCGTATCCGTCGAACACTGCCTTCACCTCGTCGGGCCCGGCGAGGTTCCAAGGGTGGCGTGGCGGCGGTGCGCCCCACTCGTCGGGCCTGAAGCCCCACGGCTCCTGCGCGCTGTGCGGGCCGGAGAGCTGCCAGTTGCGCGCCCGCACCGCCTCGTCGTGCCACGCCGGCACGGGGTCCGCGGCGAACGGGTTGCCGTACTCGGGCGGCACGATGTACGGGGTGTGCGGGTCCCACAGGTGCACGTGGAAGAACCAGCGGTCGGCCCGACCGCGCCGCTCCAGCCAGTCGAGCGCGTGGGGCAGCACGTCGTGCGCCTGTTCCAGGCCCATGTTGCGCATCAGGTTCATCGCCTCCATGAACCCGTGGTTCCACCAGGCGGCCGAGTGACGGAACGGGAACGACGACAGCGACGCCGTGCTCCAGCCGGCGTTGAAGAACTGCGTGGCCCAGGCGCGCCGGGCGTTGCGGCTGAAGAACCCGCGGGCCGGCCCTTCGAGGCGCGGATCGGCCCCCGTGCCACCGTGGTTCACCACCCCGTTGACGATGCCGAACCGCCCCGTGCTGAGCGCCGTGCGACTGGGCAGGCACGGCACATCGGACGCGTACACCCGCTCGAACCGCACCGCGTCACGGGCGAGCGCATCGATGTTCGGCGTGGTGTTGCGGTGATACCCGTAACAGCCGAGATGGTCCGCTCGCAGGGTGTCGATGTCGATGTACAGCACGCGCATGATGGCCCCCGGTCGAGCGATCGTAGGCCGGTCAGCCGGGCCGGACGGCACGCTCTCCAGGTAGTGGTTCTCCCAGCCTTGTCGTCAGCCGCGCAGGCCGTCCACGTCGAACACACTCAGCGCGACCCGCAGGCGCTGGGCATCGCCGCCAACCTGCAACGACCCGTCGCTCAACACCTCCGACAGCACGCGCGAGCCACCCAACAGCTCCGCCCACACCTGCGGTGCGCACCGCACCGTCACGTCAGCACCTGCGCCATCGGTGGGCACCGCCACGCAGTTGCGCACGTGGAGGCCAGCAGAGGTGCCGTCGTCGAAGTCCCAGCGCACGTGGGTGTCGACACCCACGGCAGCCTCCGGCACCAGCAGCACCCGCAACACCGTCACCGACCGCGCCGCACCGCCCGCGAGCACCTGACGTGCCGCGAACCGGTGACGGCGCAGACGCCCGAGGTCGATCGAGCCGTCGAGCTCGAGCGCTCTGGTGATGCACCAGTTGCGGATGTTGGCGGCCGACGTCCGCTGCGCCACCATCCGCAACGACGACGCCAGCAGGTGACGGTCAGCCTCGTCGCCGTCATCGCACACGAGCATCGATGCCAACTCGATCGCCCACCGTACGTCGTCCGCGTCGAGCGCTTCGGTCGCCTGCGCGCGCACCACCTCGCGGCCGCCGAACCCGACGATCGTTCGGCGCGCCCGCTCAGCCGGCGGCAGGGGGAACAGATTGGCGGGGTCGCCGTCGAAGAACCCGAACAGCCCCGAGCGAATCTGGCGGGCGTGGTGCTCGGCCACCCCGTACAGCTCGCTGGTGATGAAGTCGTCGTCGCACTGATCCGGCAGGCGCACCGCGTGGCCCACCTCCACCGAGCTCAGTCCGCGGTTCGTGTGGCGCACCGTCTGGTCCCACAGGAACTGGATGGAGTCGCGGTAGCGGGTGACCCGCCGCACGATCTCGTCGCGCCCACCCATCGGCGGGCCGTGCGTCGCCACCAGGTGGTCGGCGCCCAACGACAGCAGGTGTTCGAGCCCCGCGAGCATCACCCTCGGGTCGCGATACTCCTCGCCGCGGATGGCGAAGACGTTGAACAACGCCGGCCACACCAGGTTGTGCACCGCCACCCCCAACGCCGGGAACCAGAAGGTCACCGAGTCGTCGGCATCGGACGGCGCCGGCTGCACATGCACCTCCAGACCGGCCGCCTGCAGCACCGTCGCCTCGCCGAACGGATGGGTCACCGGCACGTGCCCCGCCGTGAACGGTGCGTGCGCCGGGTTGCGATAGAAGTTGCCGAGCTCGGTGGTGCGCCTCCAGGAAGCGCATCATCCACGTCAGGTGATGGGCGATCGCGGCACGCTGACGCGGATCGGGCGGCGGCTGACCGGTGAGGGCGCGGCGTGCGCGTTCCAGATCGCGTCGCAACGCCGCGTGCACGATGCGCATCGTGCTCGTGTCGGCGGGTCGGTGGTCATCGACGGTCATGTGCGGCTCCTTCTTCATGTGCGCGGAAGTGTCCGGGTCAACATCTCGGCCACCCAGCGCTCGTAGTCCTCGACCGACCAGCCGGTCTCGTGCACGAGCAGCAGGAACACCTCGGGGCTCACGAGCGCCCAGACGCCGTCGCGCTCCGCGGCGGTGGGGGCACGGCCGAGGACCAAGCCCAGGCCGGCAGCAACGTCGGCACGCTGGCGATCCCGCGTCGCTCGGAGCACGCCGGCGATCTCCGGGTCGCCAACCGCTGCGTCACGGATGAGCCGCGCGAACGGTGCCGTGCGGCCGCTAATCGCAGCGACGACGGCGGCTGCCGCGGAGATCCGGTCAGCGCGCCGGCCACGCCCCATCGCCCGGAACTCGGGGCGTTCAGCCACCGCCACCGGCGCGTCGTCGCCGGCGGCGGCCTGGTCGACCACCGCGTCGAGCAGCGCCCGCTTCGACGGGTAGTGCGAGTACAGCGTGTCGACAGCGACGCCTGCGGCACGGGCCACGTCGCGCATCCCGGTCGCCGCCCACCCATTGGTGACGAACAGATCGGTGGCGGCACGGACCAATGCCTCCCTCGTCTCCGCCGCCCGCTGCGCACGCAAGGGTGAGTCATACCGACGAGCCTGCCGAGGCGATGCGACGTCCATGCTGCACGATAGTAGAACTAAACTTTATTGGTTACAAGGGCGTTCTAGCCAATAGAGGAACCGAGCGCACGCGTCCCGAGGGCCGGGCGCGCAGTTGGGGATGCCACACACGCCGCCGCCCATCGGGCGGTGGGACCTCCCGTCGGCCCGATCAGGTCGTGCAGCGGTTTGGTGTGCGCGACGACGTGATGGCCGTTGGACCTGACCTCCGCCACCGCCCTGGCGGTGCTCGTGCTCGTCGTCCGACGGCAACACCAGCGCAGTCCCGTAGCTCAGCCGACCGGTAAGACCCGCGGACTGGCCTGCGACCTTCGGGTTACGGCCCAAGTGGTCTAGGCGGCAGCGTGCGCCCGTGCGGTCTCGTCGGTGCTCGTCGGCGGTCGTCGCAGCCGAAACGAGTGAAACAGCGCCGACCAGATCGCACGAGCACCCACGAGCTCCGAAGGACGCACACGGGAGCCCACGCCATCGCGTGTTGACAAGGCGTTGACAGCCGCCAGCGGACGAGGCCCTCCCCGCCGGAGCGGAAAGGGCCTCTGACCTGGTGCTATTGGTGGCGGGGGCAGGATTTGAACCTGCGACCTTCGGGTTATGAGTGCACATGTCGACGTATGTATCGGTGGGTGGCCGATCGCATTCGTCCTGCTCACTGCCGCTTTCGCCGTGTGCGCCGTGTTCGTTGGTAGGCGGCCGTCGGAGGCTGTGGGCGGTACGAGCGTTGACATCGCGTTGACAAGGCCGGCCGACTCTGCCGACGAGCGCCAACGGGAACCCACGAGGGACTTCGGGTCAGGCGGCGTCGTCGCGTCCGAGGTGGATCGGCACCCGACGATCGTCGTCGTCGAACACGGCGACGAGCTCGAGGCGGGCTCCGAGCGCGTCGAGGTACTGCCGCAGCGTCGACACACGGACGTCGTCGGAGTGCTCGAGTTTGGAGATCGCTCCTTGGGTGACGTCGAGCCGGCCAGCGAGTTCGGCCTGGCTGACGGCCACGGCGTGACGAAGCTCGTACAGCCGGATCTCCTCGAGTGTCTCCGCACGCAGACCAGCGAGGCGCTCAGCGGCACCTGGCTTGGCGACCACGGTGTCGCGGAGTTCGGAGAACTTGGTTCGTGCCATCAGATCAATCCTTCCTCACCGAGCTCCCGCAGGTACTCGTCATACAGGTCATCAGCGAGCGGGACCGCCCACTCGTACCAGTCGTTCCACTCGCCCGACTTGTCACCACCGAGCAGCAAGATCACCTGCCGGCGCGGATCGAACGAGAACAGCACCCGCAACGCTCCACCCTTGGCCGCCCGCAGCTCCTTCATCGACTGGTGACGAGAGCTGTGAATCCGGTCCACCACTGGGCGACCGAGATCCGGGCCTCGTTGTGCGAGCAGGTCGACTCGGTCGGTCACGGCCTCGCGTTGTGCGTCGGACAGCGTCGACCACCAGTCGATGAACTCATCGGTGACCTCGACCTCCCACACCCAAGCAGTATGAACTATCGCTCATGATGAGTCAAGACTCATGTCTCAGCGGGCGAGCCGGAGTCGTGACTCGAGGGTTGAGCAGGTCGACTGCGGAGGCGCCGCCCGGTCGTACAGTCGAGCGTGATGAGCGGAGCGTCGGCGGTGTTCGAGTTGTCCAGGGCCGTCGAGCGCACGCCGGCGGGAAGCGACGAACGGCTCGACGCACTCAGAGCGCTCGCCGGGCACCCGTGTGCGCGGCACACCGTTGCGGTGACGGAGGTGTGGACCGAGATCAGCGAGATCCACCGTCGACGCGGCGAGTGGGACGATGCGATCGACGCATGGGAACAAGCGATCCGGTTGGGCTACCGCAGCGCGCCGCACCCGCGAGCCGAGATCGCCGAGCTGAACATCCTCGCCGGCCGTCGAGACACCGGGGACGCGATCTATCGGGAGCTTCGCAACCGCTACCCGGACGACGTGTGGCTGTACAACAGTGCCGGCCTTACCTATCTCGATGTCGGCGACCACGCGACGGCGCTTGCGTGGATCGATGACGCGTTGGAACTCACGATGTCCGACGGCGACCAGGTCGGTCTCGTTGGCCAGTTGTCGGACATGCGCGATCGGGCACTGCGAGCGCTCGGCCGCGACACCCGCGACGATCTCGCCGGGCGGATCGAAGCGTTCGTCCCGTCACCACGTTCATGGACGTCGCGTCTCGATCAGACCAGAGGTGAGGCCGAGCCATCGATGGAACCCTGCCCGCAGTGCGGTGCGGCACCCGATCACGTGCGCTGGATACCCACCGGCACCGACTGGACCGAGACGACGTCGATGATGACCGGTGGCGGACTGCCGGCGAGGTCAGCGAAGGTTCCGAGGAACTCGCCGTGCCCGTGCGGATCCGGCAAGAAGGCCAAGCACTGCTGCCACCGGTAGCACCACGGCTCGGCACCGGTCAGCTGGCCTCGAGCCCGGCGCGACCGTCCCGCGAGTTCCACCGATCCTTCTACCGGTTGCCGATCGACGGCGCCGGCAGAAGGAGAACACGCATCATGGATGGATACATCGCCCGGAAGGGCAACCGCTGGTACGCAGTCATCTACCACGGCCTCGACCCGGTCACGGGTCGAGAACAGCGGACATGGCACGCGGCCGGCACCGATCGAGCCGCAGCCGAAGGGCTCGCCCGAAAGCTCGCGAAGGAAGCCGTTGGCCGCGACGACGGCAACCGCAGCCTGACCTTCGGCGCCTACCTCACGCGGCGCTGGCTCCCGGCGAAGAAGATCCAACTCGCCCCGACCACCTTCCACGGATACCAGCGGATCGTGCACCTCCACGTCCTGCCGCCGCTCGGCTCGATCAACATCCGACGCCTCACGCCGGACCACCTCGAATCGCTCTACGCCAACAAGCTTTCACCGACCGACGGCAGCCGGCCGCTGTCACGCAAGACGGTGCTCGAAATCCACGGCGTGATCCGCGGTGCGCTCGGCGACGCGCTCTTGCGCGGCATCATCAACCGCAACGTCGCATCGATCGCATCCCGACCAACAATCCGCAACGTCCCCCCGGTCGAGCCACGCGCCTGGGACGAAGCCCAACTGCGCACCTTCCTCCACGCCGCTGCCGGCCACCGCCTCTACGCAGCGTTCCGCCTCAGCGCCGCGACCGGTATGCGCCGCAGCGAGGTCCTCGGCCTGAAATGGACCGATGTCGACTGGGCCACATCGACGATCTCTGTCGACCGCGGCCTCGTCTGCGTCGGCTACGAACGCCAAGTCACCCGATGCAAGACCGCGAGCTCCCGCCGCCAGATCGAGCTCGACCCAACCACGCTGGCGATGCTCGCCACATGGCGCGACTGGCAGCAATCGTGCACCGTCTGCCCGACGGACGCAGGACCCGAGTGGCTGTTCCCCGCCGACGACGGCGGCGCGACCCACCCGCACGCCTTCTCCCAGGCGTTCGACCGAATCGTGCGCCGAGCAGGCCTGCCACCGACCCGGCTCCACGACCTCCGGCACACCCACGCCAGCCTGCTCATCAAGCACGGCGTCCCGCTCAAGGTCGTCAGCGAACGACTCGGCCACGCCAAGGCCTCGTTCACCATGGACACCTACCAACACGTCATGCCCGGCATGCAAGCCGACGCCGCCCGCACCTACGAACGGATCATCACTACGCACACCGCCTCGTTGGCGAGACCGGCTTCTACCGGCTCAGCCGGTAGAAGCCGCCGGTAGAACACCCGGCGAAACGATAGAAGCCCTGGCCGATCTTGCGATCTACCAGGGCTTCTGTAGTGGCGGGGGCAGGATTTGAACCTGCGACCTTCGGGTTATGAGCCCGACGATCAG
>CAYZFZ010000003.1:0-68580 GCA_964477795.1 uncultured Bifidobacterium sp. | reverse complement strand
GGTCAGATGCGATTCAAGGAGACTCGCTGAGATCCACTCGACCGCATTCCCAAACCGCAGGTCGCAGGTTCGATCCCTGCCGGGGGCGCAACACACACTGCCGGGGGCGCAACACACTGCCGGGGGCGCCAAGAAGGACCAGGTAGATCCTCGGATTGCTGACGCCTAGTGCTGAGCGGGGGAGCGCCGGCCCATATCTCGGCCCATGCGGCCCATACCACTTCCGTCGCATCGTGCGTTGTTAGGTTGCGCCGATGGCGGCGTCGGTGTGGTTTCGGGGCTGATGGAGTGCGTGGGTCGCTTCGCCAACGACGCCCTGGCTCGTGGGAGCTACGAGTGCACGCCGGTCGAGACACGGCCACGGGCAAACCTGCGTACGTCACCCGCACGGTGCGCGGTGACCATGATGCTGCAGAGCGAGGACTCGTCGCACTTGTCGCCCAGATCTCGGACTCGCCCACGTCGCCCACGGTCGGCACGGTCGGTGAGTTGTGCGACAAGTGGTGGAGGTACAGCTCTCCGAACCTTGCGCCGACCGTGGCTCGTGAGTACCGGCGGCTGATCGATCGCCGGTTGGTGCCGGCGATCGGCCATGTGAAGGTGGTCGACCTTCGCGCCCATCAGCTCGACGCCTGTTACGGCGAACTACTCGCCAGCGGGGCCGTCAGCGGTCGGCCTCTCTCGGCGAACTCGGTGCGACACATCCATTCGGTCTTGCACCGTGCGCTCGAGCAGGGCATCGCGTGGGACTGGATCGCGTACAACCCTGCCCGTCGGGCCACTTTGCCACCGGTGCGCCGGCCATCGATCCATCTGCCCAGTGCCGACGAGGTCGTCCGTCTCATCGAGGCTGCGCACGCGGTCAACCGCAGCCTGCCGATCTTCCTACGGTTGGCGGCGGTAACGGGTGCCAGGCGCGGCGAGCTCTGTGCGCTGCAATGGCACCGCGTCGACTTCCAGCGCCGGACGCTGCACATCGCGGGTCAAGTCGCGCATACCGCCGCCGGCCCCGTGGCACGGCCTACGAAGACCCACGCAGAGCGTCGTCTCACGCTCGACCCCACCACGCTGACAGAGCTCGACGGGCTTCGCGTCTCCTGCGGGGTCGACGCAGATCGCTACATCTTCAGCCACGACCCAGACGGCACGAAGCCGTGGCGGCCGGACTACGCGACGCTCGCGTTCGCTCGCCTGGCCGATCGGCTGGGCATCGCGAAGATCAGGCTGCATGATCTCCGCCACTTCGCTGCGACCACGATGCTGCTCAACGGCATCGACGTGCGCACAGCAGCTGGTCGGCTTGGCCATGCCCGAGCATCGACGACGCTGGACATATACGCCCACTACACCCAGCCCGCCGACCAACGCGCGTCGACCACCCTCGCCGACAGCCTCGATGTGTGTGGTCGGTTCGCCGTGCTCGGATCTGGAACGAAGAGTACCTCGGATCTGGAAAAATTGGCGATCGGATCTGGAAGGCAAACCGGCTCGGATCTGGAAAGTAGTTGGCCTATGCTGGCGCAGTGCTCACTCCACCGATCGACCGTCGGATCGTGTCGATCGTCGAGGATCGGCTGCGGGAAGCGCCCGTCGTGGTGCTACAGGGTGCCCGTTCAGTTGGCAAGTCAACTGTGCTAGCCGAACTCGCCAGGCGTCACGATGTGGAGATCACTGACCTCGACGATGTCGCCATCCGCGCTCGGGTGCAGGCGTCGCCGTCGGACGCGGTGCGGGGCCCGTCACCGGTCTGTATCGACGAGCACCAGCATGTGCCCGAGCTGTTGCAGGCGATCAAGGCGGAACTGAACCGACGACACGACAACGGGCGTTGGCTGCTCACCGGCTCTGCGTCGTTCTGGGCGATGCCGCGCGGCACCCAGGCGCTCACCGGACGCATCCAGCTGCTCGAGGTGATGCCGTTCTCCCAAGGTGAGCTCGACGGCATCCACGAGGACTTCCTCGATCTCGCGTTCGCCGATCCTGCCGCTCTCCTGGTGGAGCAGCGACCTGTGACCGAGCGCGAGGAATACGAGCAGCGAGTCTGTCGTGGTGGGATGCCGCTCGCAGTTCGCGCGACCGATCGTGAGCGTGCCAACTTCTACCGCGCCTACCTCGGTGCGTCGCTTGCTCGGGACGTCCTCGACCTGTCACGGGTACGGCAGATCAACGTGCTGCCGCGACTGATGGAGCGCCTGACCGCGCAGACCGGGCAGGTGCTCAACGTCGTCAAGGCATCGACCGCCGCCGGGATCGAACCGCGCTCGGGCGACAACTACACGCGCCTGCTCGAAGCGCTGTTCCTGATCCGCCGGCTCCCGGCATGGGGTCGCACGCTGCGATCCAGAACGGCGCACTCGCCGAAGCTGCATGTCGTCGACTCCGGTCTCGCCGCATACCTGCTCGGGATCACGTCCGACAAGCTCGCACGGCGCAACCCGTCAGCTCTCGCCGAGTTCGGTCACCTGTTCGAGACGTTCGTGGTCGGCGAGCTCCTCAAGCAGGCGTCGTGGCGAGACGACGTCCGCGAGCTCGGCCACTGGCGTACCCACGACGGTGAAGAGGTCGACCTCGTCGCCGAGGCGTTCGATGGGTCCGTCGTCGGCTTCGAGATCAAAGCGGGCCGAGAAGTCGACACCAAGGCGTTGCGCGGCCTTCTCGCACTGCGTGACAGCCTCGGCGACCAGTTCCGCGCTGGGTACTTCCTCAACACCGGCAGCGAGGCATACCGGATCGACGACCGCATCTTCGTCTGTCCGGTGGACCGGCTGTGGCAGACCAACGCCACCCGAGATAGGCGCGGCAAGGTCGGGCGTGAGACGTAGGAAATGCAACGAGATGTAACGGGTCGATCGTGACATTTCGTCGCGGTTTGTGCTCGGCGCGCGTCGCTACCGTTGCGGTGTGTTCGTCAGCGATCTTCGCCACTTCCTCGACATGCCCGACGATGCGCCGGTGCCGGCCAAACGCCTCGGCCTGCACCTGACCGCGATCGTGCGCACTGCTACGCAGCACGCTCGCGCCTCGACGACGTTGGACATCTACGCCCACTACACACAGC
This sequence comes from uncultured Bifidobacterium sp., assembly GCA_964477795.1. Classification (GTDB taxonomy): domain Bacteria; phylum Actinomycetota; class Acidimicrobiia; order Acidimicrobiales; family Ilumatobacteraceae; genus UBA668. The sequence continues at coordinate 65,522 of CAYZFZ010000003.1, read as the reverse complement.
CGGCTGACCAGCGGGCGTCGGACACTCTCGCCAACATCCTCTTCGTGCATCGCTGAGTCCACGACGTGCTGAGTGACTCGGGTGGATCATCGCCCTTGCCGCACGGCGGGTGGACATGCGGCGGCGGGACTAGCCGACCGGTTCGAGTTCGCCGGGTCGCCAGGTCTTGTCGAAGAACGACGGCAGTGGCGAGTAGAACCGCAGGAGCTGGAACCACCCCTTGTCGGGGTCGGTCTGTACCCAGTTGCCCTCGGGAACCCCGTCGGGCCGCTGGGGACCGAAGTAGATCGTCGTCGATCCGTCCGGGTCGGTAGTTGCCGCCGGAGTCGGATAGTCCTGGCTGCCGGCGCGGGGGAAGCGTTGCGGGGTGCGCAGCATCGATCGGGTTTGGTTGTCGTAGACGGTGGTGGACCAGAACGCGGCAGCGGGGATGTCGGGGGGCAGCACCATCCGGTAGGTCGTGGTGCCATCGAGCGGCGCACCGTTGCTGTCGAGGTTGGCCGCCAGGTACTGGGATCCGATGTTCGTCAATCGCATGCACATCGCCGGGGTGATGAGGGTGGCGGAGTAGAACATCGCCGTCCGAGCGTTCAGCCGGCGGGTGTGCAGGGCGGGGAACAGCTCGACGGTGCCGTCGGCGGTGATGTGCGGCGGCGGGTCGAGGAACTCGAAGCCGCCTTCGAACAGCGGGTTCCACCATGCGGTGGGTTCGTCGTAGTAGCGCCACCGGTCGTCGGGATGCGCTCCCGTCCCCATGATGCGCGCAGCGCCGTTGCCGATCGCCACGGCCTGTTCGAGGATGGCACGAAGGCGTGCGTCCGGCGCGAAGGTCTCGCCCTTGCGGATACCGATCGCCGCGAACAGTCCGGCAAGTTCCGGTTCCAAGGCCTCGGCGGACTCGTACTGGACGAGTTCGTCGAGCATCTCGAAGTGGCCGAAGTCGTTCGGTGCGATGGTGTTCATTCGCAGACCACTGCCTTCGACGAAGCGAGGCGTCTGCGCAGTGGCGTGCGGCCCGAGTGGACCCTTGCCTTGCAGGAACTGGCCGATGCTGCTGCCGAAGCCACCGGGCGCGTACGGATACAGCTTGAGGTGCTCGCGGATGTTCGCCGCAGCCGGAGCAGGATGCCCGTCGACCAGGAACGCCCGGCCCGCGACGGTGACGAGGCTGGTGCGTGACCGGTACACGAAGAACCCACCGTCCGGCAGTGGGCCGTCGTAGTTGTGTGGGACGAGCAGGTAGCGGCCGCCCTGGCCACGGTCGGGCCCGGGCAGCCCGAAGTCGCCGACCCATCGGAACCAGAAGTCGTCGATCACCCCGAGGACCCTCGGAGGGATGTCCAGCACCATCGGTCCGTCGGCCAAGCTGACGTTGCCCCAGAAGTACACCGTGTCGGCGTTGGCGGTGAGGAACAACGACTCAGAGTCCATCAGCTCCGAGAACAGGATGAACTCGTTGTCAGCGATGCCGACGTCGGCGAAGCCCTTGCGCAGCGCCCACAGTGACACGCCTTGGACCGTGTTCATGAACGCTTGCACGCCGTGCACGTAGTTCAGTTCGTCGCGCAGCTTCGTGGCCGTGTCCCCGATGGCGTAGCCGTCTGCGAACTCGAGACGACCCACCTTCGACTCGACCACATCCCGTGTGGTGATGCTGTCCGGGATCTGCCCTTGATCGTGATCGTTCATCTGTCGAGACCCCTTTGAGTAGTCCATCGCTGCGTTCATTCGTCGACGCGTTCGAGCTCGGGCATGCGGTAGCCGCGCATCTCGTCGACGTCAGGTCGATATGCCCGCAAGATTCCGTTCCATCCGTCGTGCGGGGTGTACAGGTAGTTGGCTCCTTCGCTCGCCGCGAGGTCGCGGGCCGGCGTGCCACCGAAGATGACGTCGAAGCCGCCGCCGGGTCGGCTGACGAAGTCGGGGCGATTCGACGAGACGATGTTGTGGTCGTCGGACATGAGGAAGCGGTCGGCGCTGTAGACGGTGAGCGAGAAGAACGCGTCTGCGGGAACCGCGTCGAACGACGCGCGGTAGGTGACGTCGCCCAGGGTCGAAGCCGGCGCGAATGGCGGGTACATGGCCGTGTCGTCGGGGCTGAGCCCGAACTGTCCAGCCACCGCGTACGTCCACGTCTCCCAGTCGGTCACCGCTCTGATGTCGTACTTCACCGTGCCGTAGGTGTCGGTCATCAGGTCGTACTGCGTGAGGAGCGCCTCGCGTACACGGTGCGTGACGGCCGGGTCGGCGTGCGGCTCGAACGGGATCGCCGATGCGGCCGCGATCGTCGTCATCGGCTGCAGGGTCTCTCGGATGAACGCCTCGTCCTCGGCGGCGCCGGTCGTTGCGATCCGGAACCCGGCCAGGACGTAGTCGGTGTCGACATCGCCCGCGGCATAGCGATGCGACCCGGACGACCACGAGTAGTCCACGAAGGTGTGATTGAAGTCCTGGATGTGGAGCGACACGAACCGGTCGCCCATGTCGGGCACCTCGATGGCGAAGCCCGCTCGTGCGTCGATGACCGCCACCGAGTACACGGTGTCGTTGTTCACCGAGACGACCCAGTTGTCGCCGAAACGGGTCAGCCCCGGGAAGTGGAAGAACGTGTTGACCCCTCCCGCCCGCCGTTGGAACGCCGACATCAGCAGTTCGGCCTCGCCCCGTTGGTACTCCATCGCGGTCATCCCATGGGCGACGGGGTCGACGGCCCATCCCGACGAGTCGATCGACGCGATGACCTCCTCGGCGGTGCGCCCGTCGCGTGCTCCGATCGCCCGGTCGCGATCCTTCGCTTCATGTGTCACTGCTCAACCTCCTCGTCAGCGCGCTCGGCGTTGCGCCGAGCTTCATTCACCAACTGTATACACTCTTCAGTCACCGACTGTCTACACACTTCATCTGTACTCTTGCTTCGATGACGTCGACCAGCTCCACGCGAGCCGAGCAGCGGGTTGCCAGCGAGGCCGCCATCCTCGACGCGGCCGTCGAGCTCTACGCCGAACACGGTCCCGACGGGGTTCCGTTGCGCGACGTGGCGCAGGCAGCCGGGTTGACGCATGCGATGGTGGCGCGGTACTTCGGGTCGAAGCAGGGTCTCGTGTCAGCAGTTGAGGGCCGATTGGCCGCCGAGATCGCGATGGTCACGAACGGCGTCGAATTCACGAGCACCGAGGCGTTCGTCGAGCTGCTGAGACTGGTGCGCCGGCGCCCATTGCTCGCGCGGCTGCTGATCCGGTCCGGGCTGGGGGATCTGGACGGATCGATCGTCACCGCAGCGATCGCCGAACGCTGCGTTCTGGCGTCCGTTGACGACCGGCGAAGTCGGCTGTGCGGATACGCCGCAGCAAGCCTGCTCCTCGGCTGGTGGTCCTGGCAGGGCTTCTTCGTGTCCGGGCTCCAACTCGGCCGGACGAGCCACCGCCGCCAGGACGATGCGGTCGCCGCTGCGGCGATCTCCGTGCTGCACTTGACGACACGCCCGGAGCCGAGGCTCGAGCCGAGACGGCTCACGGGAGTGGATGCGCCGCCCGAAGGGCCGAAGGTTCCCTCGACACGCGGCGCCCTGCTGGCCGCCGCAGTGGAGCTGTTCGCCGAGCGTGGCCCTGCCTCGGTGTCCATTCGCGATGTCGCCCGTCACGCAGGCGTGAACCACGGACTGGTCCATCGGCACTTCGGCTCGAAGGACGACCTGCTGGCTGAGGCGATCGAAGTCGGCTCGTTCTCCCTCCTGCCGGGTGCTCTTGCGTCGGCCGGTTTCGACATCGACGACGTCGTTCACGCGATGCACCACGGCTCACCGTCGCCGAAGACGATCGCACGGATCCTCGTCGACGACATCGTCCTTGCATCGGTCCGTCCTCGCTACCCGGTCCTCGGCGGCCTGCTCGCATTCGTCCGGCGACTTCCTGCCGACGATCGACCAGCGGCATTGGCCGATCCTCGGCTCGCCTCAGCTGCTGCCGCCGCCCTGGTGGTCGGTTCTGCGATCTGGGGCGAAGGGCTACGCGCGGCCTTCGGCCTGGACGACGCCGACGGCGTCGAGTCGGCAATCGCAGACCTCGGCCGCTGGCTCGTCGGAGCGCCGAGTGCATCGACCGACGCGCCGCCGAGGTGAGCCGTGGGTGCCTGACCGTCCAAAGGGTGGACCGTTGGGGTCACTGACCGTTTGAGATCCCGTGAATGCCAGCTGATCACTCTCGGCGTTCACCGCGTGCCGGCGCCGTCGATCTCGGGTCAGCCGACGGTGCCCCACCACGAAGCGATCTCGTCGTAGACGTTGGCGTGGTGGGCGAGCGCGAGGTGGTGGATCTTCGGGCACAGGCGAACGGTGGCATTCGGCAGCAAGGCAGGCTCCGAGCCGCGGCCGTGCGCGCTCGGGGGAGTGACCAAGGCGTCGCCGAGCAGGCGGTTGACGAGGTGGTGGCCACCGTTGAGGTTGTCGCGTTCCTCGTCGGTGAGCGTGCCGGCGACGGCGAGGTACTCGGCGTGGCGAGGCACGCCCACGCGCCCCGGCTCGGGGCGCTCCGTCGCGTCCGGGTCGCGCTCGAGCCATTCCTCGTCGAGCACCGCTCCCCAACGAAGGTCCTTGATCCCCGCACTGCGGCGGTCCAGGCCGGCGCCGACCAGGCGCGTCACCGGGTTCGGTACGGTCCGCAGCGCCCGGCTGGTGAGGTTGGCGATCACCTCCAGGGTGGCGCCGTTGTTCGGCACGCCGAGCAGCACCACGCGTCGGACCCTGGCGGGCCACGGGCCGCGTCGTCGCAGCCGATCCCTCAGCGTTGCGACGCCAGCGCCGTAGTGGCAGGCACTGCGGATCACGAGACCGCCCATGCTGTGCCCGATGAGGTCGATCTCGCGCACCCGTACCGGCCAGGCCCTGATCAGCTGTTGCAGCAGCGCGGCGAGCTCGCGGCCGTTGCTGGAGATGTGGCGGCCGGTGTTGTAGCGCAGGTACACAGGGTCGACGCCGCGGTCCTCGGCCAACAGCTCGCCATAGGTCACGTCGTGTCGTTCGGGGAACTGCCAGATCGACTCCGTGGACATCAGGCCGTGCACCAGCACGCACAACCGCGGCCCGGCCGCCGGGAAGGCAGCAGCGAGCCCGTCGCGAGAGAGCGGCAGTTCGACGCCAGCGGCGGTGCGCAGGCTCATCTGCGTCGCCAATGACGATCCTTGGTCGGCCAGTGCATCGCCGAACAGGCCGTTGAGCACGGCTCGCGCATCGTCGCCGCGGCCGGGCAACGACCACACGAGCTGCAGCAACCGGTCGATGACCGCAGGCCCTGGCACCCGATCGAGTGCGCTCGTACTGTCGCTCGCCGCCTCCACGACCCCAGGGTACGTTCCGTCCGCTGTCGTCGCGACTCGTGTCAGGTGGAGTGCTTCGCCGCCATCTCCGCGTAGGCGGCTGCGACCGGTCGCGCCTGACGAGCGTCGTCGAAGAGGCCAACCCTCGTGACCTCTCCGACAGGGCGGGTGAGCATCGTGTGCCAGTCGTACTGGTCGCCGCGGCTGTACCAGCAGATGCCGCGGGCCGGGAGCCCGTCGTCGATCATGCGGTAGAGCGCATCGGTCAGTCCAGCCAGCCATCGCTCGCCCTCGCCGACGTCGAGCCCGAGGTTCGACGTCTCGGCCACCCAGAACGCCTGGCCGTACCGGTCGTACCAGCGGCGTGCCTCGGTCTCGTAGGCGTCGATGCGTTCGGAGATGGTGAGTTCGCGGCCGAGGTCGCCGTGGACGTGGACGCTGACCGGATACATGTCGTGGCCCGCTACGACGCGGTCGGTGGTGATCGGGTGCGCCGCAATCCTGTCCCGGATCGCCGACGGGATCAGGTCGACCGCTGCCGCCACACGAGCGTCGGGCTCGATGCCGAAGTGGAGGTCCCAGACGACCTGTTCCAGCGCGCGTGCGGCGTCGGCCGCGTCCTGGTGCTCGGGGTCGGCGGCGACGTGGCAGCCGAACCCTTCCGCTCCGATCCACCAACCGCCGCGATCCGCGTCGATGCGCGCGATCGCTTCGAGGTTCGCCGCTGTCACGTTGCCGAGCACCTCGAGGTGTGCTGCCTCGCTCGCGCGCCGGTCGTTCCAGATGCCCCACCGCCCGGAGCATTGTGCGGTGATCGACGGCTCGTTCACGGGGGTGAAGTACATCGGCTCGGGGTAGCGGCGCAGGAACGCGTCGACATACCGGCCGAAGCCGTCGATCCACGCCGGGTCGGAGAACCCCGGATGGTGCTCGGGCAGCCCGAAGTGGCAGAGGTCGACGATCGGCTCGAGCCCGTGCCGCTCACAGGCAGCCAACGCGCGGTCCCACCACGACCAGTCGAACACACCGGGTTCCGGCTCGGTCCAACGCCACGGCATTCCGTAGCGCCACCACTGGATGCCGAGCGACGCGACCGCGGCCAGATCCTCGTCGAGGTGCGCGAGGTGATTGCTCGCGGTGAGCTGATCGACCCGCACGAGCCCGCCGTCATGCCACACCAACGGATCCGACGCCTCCTCGCCGCACGCGACAGCGAACGCGGGGAACGAGGCAGGCGAGATGGTCACCACTCCTGTCGCGCTTCTTCGGCGAAACCTTGGAGGTCGGCGACCTCGAGCACGATCCCGTCGTCGGTACGGATGCGGCCCGACCACGTGCCGAACACCTGATGGGTTTCCGAGCCCTTGTCGCGGCCGGGATGCTTGGAGTGCTTGTCGTACCGGGGCTGCAGCGTGACGTCGAGGTGGCCGGTGGGGTCGACCACCCGCCACGGCCGCATCGGCTCGTCCCAGTCGTAGCTCCACTCGACCTCAGATCCGATCTTGGTCAGCCGACCATCGACGATCACACCGTTCTCTGTGTAACCCGACCCCTCGGTCCACTTCGCCCCGAACTGCAGACCGACGACGTGGTCGCCGCAGCGGCCAGCGCCGCCACCCCAGTTCCACGTGATCTCGTGAGGCCAGCGGCCCCTGCCGACGTCGAGCACACCCCACGCCGAGTTGTCGGCACCGACAGCCCACACCCGCTCGCCGACGCGGAACGTTCCGGTGGCCGGGCGGGCCTGGTGCTTCGACGTGAAGTTGAACCGCTCCTCGCTCCACGGGATCACGACGTTGAGCGACTCGTGACCCTCCGGGAGCGCCACGTACACGTCCATCGCGCCCTCCGTGCCGTCGCGTTCGGTCCACGCGCCATGCAGGCGGGTGCCTCCCTCGTCATCGGTCAACGCGAGCATGAAGCCGTCACGGTCGACCAACAGGGGAGCGGTGCCCGGTCGCTCAGGGAGCGAGAAAATGCCGCGGTCGGCGGTGATCGTGCCGTTGCCGCCGGACACGCCGGTGGAGAGGTCGGCCCACCACACATCGGCGAGGCCGAGATGATCGACATCGGCGTACACCATCGACACCACGAGATCGCCGGCCAGCACACCCCAGTAGTCCCACCGCTTGTTGATCCCGAAACGACCGGCGAGGTTTGCCCTGTGCAGCGGCCGCCGCGACCAACCCAGCGCAGCGCGGTTCAGCAATGCGCCGTCGGGGGTGCACAGGTCGACCTCCGTCACTATCTCGTTCTCATGCGTCACCGACGCATCCTGACACGGCGCCCACACAAGCCTGTGAGTAGGCACTTCGTCGGCGACGACCCAGTCGTGTGCCCATCAACTTCGGAACTCGGGATGGCGCACCGTACTGGCCGTGGTGATGTCGCGCACGACGGCGACAAGGGTCGCCGGGTCGTCGGGTGCGTCTGGGCTGCGCCAGGCGATGTGTCCATCGGGTCGGATCAGGACGGCGCCTCTGGTGGTGATGCCGTAGGCGCCGGCGAAGTCGCCGTGGTCCGCGAGGCCGGCCGAGTCGACGCGGTAGGTGTCGATCGGGACGCCGGTGGCGCGGGCGGCGTGGTGGGCGGCGTCGATCCATGCGTGGCCGTCGTGGGCGGCGATGAGTGTGAAGGCGGTGCCGATGAGGTCGATGGTCGACGTGGGTGACGTCGCCGAGCCGAGCCAGTGGTGTGGGGCGCGTGACCCTGGTGTCGCCGAGGGTGCGTAGTCGGAGTAGTCGTCGGCGACGGTCGGCGGTGTGGTGCCGTCGTCGACGACGGCGGGAGAGGTGTAGTTCTCGCCGAACTCCACGCCGAGGTGGTTGCCGTAGCGGCGGGCCTCGACGACGAGTTGATCGGGTGAGAGCGGGGCGTCGGTGCCGAGGGTCATGGCCATGCGGATGCGCCCCACATTGAAGGAGTTCTCCAGCGACTGGCGGGTGATCCGTTGTGCGACGGGGCGGCGTTCCGTGTGGTACGTCTCGACGAGCGCCCAGTCGGCCCAGCCGTGGAGGTGCCAGGCGAGTTTCCACATCGCGTTGTGCATGCCTTGCAGCCCTGTGTTGACGCCGAGGCCGCCGGTAGGTGGGAACTGGTGAGCGGCGTCGCCGACGAGCAGGACGCGGCCTTGGACGAGACGTTCGACGACGGTGGCGTTGAGCTGCCACAGGCCGAGCGAGAGGACCTCGACGTGGAGGTCGGCGATGCCGGTCGAGGCGCGGACCCATTCGGCGGCGCGTTCGGGTGTGTACACGTCAAGGGAGAACTCGTCGGGTGTGACGTTGATCTGCGACAGCCAGCGGCCGCGTCCGTCGAGTGGTTGGAGGACGCCGCTGCCCTTGTCGTGGGCGACGAACAGCAGCACCCCGCGGCGGCCGCGCAGGTGCGGTTCGATGTCAGCGCGGAAGTAGCAGTTGACGAGCTGGGCAAGGCTCTTGTCGCCTTCCATCTCGAGCCCGAGCGTGGCGCGGATGAAGCTCGACGCGCCGTCGGCAGAGACCAGCGCAGGGCCGACGAGCGTCTCGGTCGCTCCCGTGTCGCAGGAGCACACGGTGATCGCCGCGTCGACGTCACCGTCGGCGCCGCCACGGACGAGTTCGACGACCTCGGTGGAGAAGCGGATGTCGACGAGGTCTGATGCGCGGGCGGCGTCGAGCATGATCTCCTCGATCAGTTCCTGGGAGGACATCACCGGCTCTGCGGGGCTGATCCGTCTGCCGGGGCCCTCGAAGCCCTTCGATTCGATCCGCCCGTACTCGGTGCCGGTGACGGTGTCGAAGAAACGGATCGGGCTCTTCCAGCCGGGCGGCGTGTCGATGCTGCGGAACCGCTGGTAGGCGACCGGACCCCAGCCGCGGGCGATCTCCATCGTGCGGGTGTTGAAGTTGCGCGTCTTGGGATGCCACGAGGTGGAGTCGTGCTTCTCGACGACGATCGAGCGGATCCCGCAACGGGCGAGCTCGAGCGCAGCGCCGAGCCCGACGGGTCCGCCGCCGATGATCAGCACGGGTGCGGTGGTTGCGGTCATGATTCCCCCAGGAGTGCTACGAACGACCCTAGCTAATGAGACAGTTGTATTGTTAACATGAACGAGATGAGAACGCAAGAAGGTGCGCTGGGAGCGAGCGCTGAGCCGCGCAGGCGGCCGGGCGGGCGCACCAGGGAGCACACCGAACGGATCCACGCCGCGGCGATCGATGTGCTCCTCGCTGAGGGGCTGCCGGGACTGACATTCCAGCGCGTCGCCACAGACGCCGGAGTCGGGCGGGCGACGATGTACCGCCGGTGGTCATCACCGGCGCAACTGGCGGTCGAGGCGATCCGCTCCACGGCAAACGCACAGATCCGCGTCCATGACACCGGCAGCCTCGCCGGTGACCTCGGCGACCTTCTCGGTCAGATCGGCGCGTTCATCGGCACCCCGGTGGGCCGCGCCGCTGTTGCTGCAGGTCTGCAAATCATTCCCACCGACGAGCCGGAGAACGACGCTCCCGCCGGCTGGGCCCGGCGCTGGGAGGAGGTCACTGTCGTGTTCGATCGAGCGATCGCGCGCGGCGAGTTGGCCGTCAGCATCGATGCAGAGGCGGCGTTCGCGGCGCTCGCCGGTGCCTTGTACTTCCGCGTCATCGTGATGGGCCGCTCGGTCACGCCCGAGTGGATCGAACGTGTGCTGGCACTGCCGCTGACGCCTGTGGAGGGGTGACACCGGGTCATCTCCGAGGCAGTCGCTGGCTCGTCGGCGCAATGCTCGACGCGGGCCTTCAAGTGCTACCGACGTTCGTCGCCCCGCACTACACGCTCCTCATCCCGAATCTTGATGCCGTCCCCGAGCTGGCCACCGCGTTCGGCAACCTCGTCCGCAACCCCTACGCTGGCGCATGAGAGGAGGCAACATGACGCACGTCGACATTCCGGCAGACCTGAACAGCGAGGACGAAACTGGCCTGGTCTGGACGTTCCTCGACGAGGCCGACGACCCCTCGATCATCACGCCCGGCGAGGTCGTGGTCGCCGGCTCTCCACTCACCCCTGCCGTGTGCGAGGTGGTCGACCTGGTTGACAAGCCGGCAGGCACGATCGTTCACTTGCGCGTCCTGCCCGGGACGATCGAGCAGTATCGACGGTTGCTCTCTCGCGTCGGCGGGTAACCGGCTCGGCTCGTGTCTCCGCTACTCAGATCAGCGTCGGTGGCGTAGGGGCTCCGGGTTGAGATCCGGCGCCCGGCCTTCGCCGCTTGAGCGGAGTCCGGCTGCGGCGGCACCGAGAGATCTTGTCAGGGGATCGAGGTCGATGCGCGACCTGACGCAGGACACTAGGACGAGTGCCCGGAGGATGCGAGGGGGTCGAGAGGGTCTCAGCGCCGAGGTGCCTGCGCGCGATGCTTGTGGGGTGACGCCGTCGTTCGAGCTGTTGGTCTGGCCTGATGACGCAACGGCGGCGATGAGATTCCTGACGTCGAACGAGTGGCCATTCCACGGGTCGCCCCGCCTCTCGCACGACCAAGCAGCACAGGTCAGGCTTGCGGGCGACGACATCGCGTCGTTTTGGATTCGAGCTGGCACCGAGAGGATCGGGCTGATCCGAGTATTCGATCTCGACGACCTCGATGACGGCAGCCCACTGTTCGACCTGCGCATCGCGGAAGACCACCGCGGACGCGGCGTCGGTCGTGCAGCCGTGACCTGGCTGACGGACCACCTGTTCACTACCTACGTCGAGCTCCATCGCATCGAAGCGACGACGAGACACGACAACCTTGCGATGCAGCGAGTGTTCGAGCGCTGTCGCTACAGGCTGGAAGGCCGAATGCTCGAGGCATGGAAGAACGCCGATGGCACGCGATCGGACACTCTGACCTACGCGATTCTCAGACGAGAGTGGCGAGCGCTGCCATGTTCCTGAAGATCTGCGGGACCACGGCTTGACCTTCAAGTTGAGATGAAGGTTTATCGTGGCGCTCGATGACGACAGGATTGAAGATCAAAGAGGTCGCCGACGCGAGCGGGTTCACCACCGCGACGTTGCGCTACTACGAGCAGATCGGCTTGCTGCCCGAAGCGGCGCGCACGCCGGCCGGCTACCGCCTCTACGACCACCGGACGTTGGAACGGCTGGCGTTCATCGCCCGGGCCAAGCAACTCGGCTGCAGCTTGGACGAGATCACCGGGCTGACTGCAGCCTGGGATGGGGGCCAGTGCGGTCCGGTCCAGGATCAGCTCCGTCGGCTGGTCGCTGGCAAGATCGGGGCCGCCCATTCCCAGATCGCTGAGTTGGTGACGTTCGCCGCGGAGCTGCAGCAGGCTGCCGCTGCGCTGGAACGCCATCGGCCCGATGGTGCGTGTGATGCCGACTGCGGCTGTGTCAGCGACACGAGGGACCTGTCGTCGGGCGTGGCGACCGTTCAGCCTGTCTCGCTGTCGACGAAGCCGATCGCGCCGGGTGAGCCCGCGATCGCGTGCACTTTGTCGGCTGGGTCGGTGAAGGGGAGGATCGCCGACTGGAAGGCGTTGCTCGCTCACGTCGATCGGCGCGAACGGGTCGATGGTGGGGTGCGATCCGTGTTCTCCGGTTCGGTGCCGATCGATGAGCTGATGCGACTGGTCGCGGCGGAGCAGGACTGCTGCCAGTTCTTCCGGTTCGCGATCACCGTCGACGCCCGGGGTGTGGCGCTCGAAGTGCGCGCCCCCGACGAAGCTCGGGCGATCGTGGAGTCGATGTTCGGCGCACCGTCATGAATGCCAAGCGTGAGCACGCTGCACTCGTCGGGGTCGGTGTGGCGGCGTGTGCGGTGTGTTGCGCGGGCCCGATCCTGGGTGTCCTCGCCGCGATCGGTCTCGGGACCGCGGCGGGATTCGCGCTGTTCGGCACGATCGCGATGCTGATCGGTGCTGCAGTTGTCGTGTTCGTGGTGGTCCGTCGTCGTCGGCGTACGGCAAGTTGTGAATCGACCGACGCGGTCGGGTCGGTACCGGTTGAGATCGGTGGCGCGCGGAGCGTTCGCTGACCCCGGTCAGCGGATGCCCTCGACGATGAGGATCACGCCGAAGGCCACGAAGATGATCGCCGCGCCGATCTTCACCGTCCGTTCCGGCAACCGGGCGCCGAGTTGCTGGCCGACCAGGATCGCCAATGCGTCGGCGGCCACCATGCCCAGTGTCGATCCGAGCCATGTCCCGACGAGCCCATGGGTCGTTGCGAGGGTGATGGTCGCCAGCATCGACTTGTCGCCGAGTTCGGCGAGGAAGAACGCCAAACCCACGGTCCACAACACTGACCGGTTGCCCCGGGCGGCTCGGGCGGTGTCGTCGTCACCCAGTTCGTCGCCGCGCAACGTCCACACCGCGAACCCCAAGAACGCGACGCCGGCGATGACCGAGATCAGATCGGTGGGCATCGTCACGCCGACCGCCGCACCGAACAACACGCTCACGAGGTGCACGAGTGCAGTCGCCAACGTGATCGCGATCAGGATCGTGATCGCCCGGTAGCGGGCGGCGAACGTCATCGCCATCAACTGGCTCTTGTCGCCCAACTCCGCGACGAAGATGATGCCGAAACTGAGCAGAAACGCTTGCAAGGGTGTCCTCCGGTTCTGCCCGGAGGAGAGCACGGGTGCCATCGACCGGGCATCGTGTGATGCCTGGCCGAAGGTCTTGCTCACCCACGTTCGTGGGCCCGGGGACCGGGGCTCATCGCCCAGTGTGTCGATCACCCGGCGATGAGCTACTCCCCTTCGCCGCCGGCGAGTCTACCTGCCGACCCGTGGCTCGGACCTCTCGGTCGTGGGACCAGCGGGCCCTGCGCCGCAGCCCGCCTCGCCCTCAGAGGTCAGCTGAGAGCTGCGGTTCATCAGACCCACGGTCACCCGACCGGCCTCGTCGGGCCTCGTCGTCGGTCGGCATGCGTCAGGGGTGGATCGGCGAGCCGACCTCGGTGAGCGGGCGGCCGCTGCGCCCGGTCCTCGCCGCGAGGATCTCGGCCAGGATGCTGACCGCTGTCTCCTCGGGTGTCCAGGCGCCGACGTCGAGGCCGGCCGGGCCGCGCAGCCGCCCGATGAACTCCTCGCCCACGCCGAGGCGGCGCAGCCGTGCATGGCGAGCCTGGTGCACGCGCCGCGACCCGAGCACGCCCACGTACCCGAGCTCGGCGGTGGATGCCCGCACGAGCACGGCTTCGTCGAGCGCGGGGTCGTGACTCATCACGACCACCGCGTCGCCCGGGCCGCAGTTGTCGAGGTGCCGGCACACGACCTCGGGATCGTCGGAGGAGCGAACCGTCCAGCCGATCGTCGTTGCCAGCGCTGCGGTCGCAAGAGCAAGCTCGCCGCCGCCGGCGAGCACGAGTGTGGCGGTACGACGGCGGACCTCGAAGAGCACCCGGCGCCGATGGCGACCGATGTCCTCGCAGCCCGACGTGGACCGTGCGGCACGAAGGATCGCCGACGCGGCCCGAACGGTGTCGCGGTCGAGCTCTGCGTCGCCGAGGCTGCCGAGCAGCGACCCGTCGGCGCCGACGATCACCGTCGCGCCGAGTGGGTTGTCCAGCAGGGTCACGGCGACGTCGGGGGGATCCGCCGGTGCCCAGTAGCGGGCAGGCAACTGGGTGAAGTGCTGCACGAGCACCTCCGCCGTGCCCGCGCACTGCCCTGGGTGGTTGACATCCGAGATGCCCACTCGAACCGCGCTCCGCTTCGGATGTTCGAGCCCGGCGATCGCGTCGTCGATGGCCGGATCGAGCCGTCCGCCCAGGATCGAACCGACCCGCCGCCCGTCGGCCAGGACGAGGAGCGCCTCCAACGCAGGGCGCGGTCCGAAACCGACCGTGTTCAGGGTGCGCACCAGGACACCGGGCAGGCCTTCGACTGCCGCCTCGAGCGCCAGCCGGCCGATGGCGTCGGCATCGCTCATGACCGCGTGACCTCCTCGACTCGACCGATCACGCGAAGTCTAGAACCGTCCGCGGACGCGCCTCAGGCGAGATCGTCGTCGTCGCCACCGACTCGGACCGGCCCGAGATCCCCCGCAGGAGCTGACTCCGAGGGCCATCCGCAACGGCGGGGTGCAACGCTGAGCCGGTGCCGATGCTTTACCCCGTGTGGCAGTGGAGTCGGGAGTGACCGATCAGGGTTTCGAGGGCTTCGTCCGCGTCGACGGTGAGCGCCTGCGGCGGGTGATGAGCTCGCAGTACGGCGTCGACGTCGGGTGTGAGTCGACGGACGCGGCGCTGGCGTGGGCGTGGGAGCACTGGGACCGGCTGCGCGGGATGTCGAACCCGGCCGGCTACCTGTACCGGGTCGCGCAGACACGGGCGCGCCGCATGATCGCCGGCGGGCGACCGGTGACCTTCCCACCGGAACCGGCTGCCGGCGCGGACGCAGGGTCGTCGCTCGACGGCGATCTCGCCGCCGCGCTGCGCTCGTTGCCGGACCGGCAACGCCTCGCGGTCTTGATGGTGCACGTGTACGGCTGGACCCCCGTCGAGGTCGGCCGGATCACCGGCACGCCTGCCGTCACCGTCCGGTCGCACCTTCGACGAGGGCTGCGCCACCTCCGAACCTCTCTGTCGAAAGGCGACACACCATGAGCCCCACTGCACCTGCCCTCGAGGATCGCCTCGCTCGCTACCGACCGACCCTCGACGGAGCCATCGCCGGGCGGACGACGCTCGCCTCGGCGGGCCAGCTGCTCTCGGGAGACGACCCCGTCGAGCTCGACTGGCAACCCGTCGAGCCCGGGCGGTCGTCGAACCGTTCCCGTGTGCTCGTCGGCGCCTCGGCCGTCGTGCTGATCGGCGGCCTCGCTGCCATTGTCGCCACTCGCGACACACCCGGTGCGATGACGGCGAACTCCGCGGCGCCCGTCGACACCGACGCGAGGAGCGAGGGCACGGCAGCGGGGGTGGTGACGGACACCGCGCCCGCTCCGACGATCGCAGGATCCGGGCTGACACCGGCATGCCCGGTCGGCTCCGACACGATCGGTGTCGGCACCCTCTACCTCGGCGGGCCCGCCTCCGATCAGAACCTCGCGGCACCTGGCTTCATCTACTCGCAGCCGTCCGGTCCCACAGCTGTCGACATCGCGATGCGCGCCGTGGCCATGCCCGTCATCGGGCAGGAGTGCAGCATGGTCGCCGCGCCCACGGCCGATGCCGGCACCGTGACCGTGACGGTGACCCCGCCTGCCGTTCCCGCGACGCTCCGTCTCGACGTGAGCGTCAGCGAGCGCGACGG
This sequence comes from uncultured Bifidobacterium sp., assembly GCA_964477795.1. Classification (GTDB taxonomy): domain Bacteria; phylum Actinomycetota; class Acidimicrobiia; order Acidimicrobiales; family Ilumatobacteraceae; genus UBA668. The sequence continues at coordinate 49,978 of CAYZFZ010000003.1, read as the reverse complement.
CGTCGTCGGCGTCACCGGCATCACGGGCAGCACCAGCTTCGAGATCAACCGCACCGGCGACGGGGCGACGCTCACCCTGCTCGACGGGGTGCCCGCATCGGCGACCAGGATCCAGGTTCGCTTCAAGAAGGGCGACGACGTCTGGGAGCTGACCGCCGGCACTGCCACGGGGGTAGCCATCACCCTTGCGGTCCCGAGCGGAGAGACCGACCGCTTCCCGGACCAGGACATCGACTGGGTGCTCTTCACCGCCATCGACGCCGGCGAACACGTCGTCGACGCCGGCGGCGGGCTCGTCTGACTCGATCTGTCGGGGGCCGAATACGGCGGCCCGCGCACGTCGAACCCCATCGGCGGCGCCATCCTGTCTCTCGTGCACCACGACCTGATCGCCGTCAGCAGTGAGCAGGTCGCCGCGCTCGTGGCCGAGCAGGCGCCGGCGCTCGCCGGGCAGGCGGTCGTTGCCGTGGAGGGCGCCGGCACGGTGAACGCGATCTTCCGCGTAGGCGACTCGGTCACTGCGCGGTTCCCCCTCCGCGCCGCAGACCCGCAGCAACTGTCGCGCCGCCTGCACGCGGAGGCAGCAGCGTCGGCCGAGTTCGTGTCGGCATCGGTGGTGCCGGGGCCGGTGCCGCTGGGCATCGGAGCGCCCGGTCACGGCTACCCGCTGCCGTGGGCCATGCAGTCGTGGCTGCCCGGCGACACCGCCGGCCCCGCCTCGTGCGAGACCAGCACCCCGCTGGCCCTCGACCTTGCCGAACTCGTGCACAGCCTCCGGCGCTGCGACACCCGCGGTTGCCGGTTCACCGGTGGTGGGCGCGGTGGTGTGCTCAGCGACCACGACGCGTGGGTCGAGGAGAGCATCGCGAGGAGCGCCGGCCTGCTCGACGCCGGCGCGCTGCGAGCGCTGTGGGCGACGTTCCGGGTGCTGCCTCGCGAGGATCCCGACGTGATGTGCCACGGCGACCTGATCCCGTCCAATCTGCTGGTCGCCGGCGAGCGGTTGACCGGCGTACTCGACACCGGCGGCTTCCAGGCAGCGGATCCCGCCCTCGACCTCGTCGCCGGCTGGCACCTGCTCGCAGACACGTCACGTGAGCACTTCCGCCGCGCTGTGGGCTGCAGCGAGCTGCAATGGCGTCGAGGAGCGGCGTGGGCGTTCCAGCAGGCGGTGGGGGCCTACTGGTACTACCGCCGCTCGAACCCGGCCATGGCTGCCATGGCGCTCACCACGCTCGGCCGCCTGCTCAGCGCCTCATGACATGCGCTCCAGCAGCGCGCGGAGGCCTTCCAACCGGTTCAGGCACTCGGTGGTGCGGGTCGGAGCGTGGGATGCCGCGACATGGCCCGAGGCGGGCGCCCGCCCGTCGCCGGCGGTGGGTTCCGTTGTGTTAGGCATGCTTGACAAGTAGGGTCGGGGTGGTGGAAGTTGGGCTCTCGGTGGTGGGCGGTGTGGCGGTGGCGCCCGACGTCGGGGTGCTGATGGACCGCGTCGCGGCGGCGACCGGCTCGGCCGACCGAGCGGTCCAGGCGCTGCTCGCATGGAAGTACTACGCGTTCGCGATCGGCGAGCCGGCGATGGCCGCGTGGGTCGGGCACGACCGTGTCCCCGATCTGTCGGCGGCGAACGTGGTGGTCGACTGCGGCGACGGGCGCACGTCGTTCGCGCTCGTCGAGGACCGTTCCATCGGCGCCGGCCGCGGGCTGCGTGTTGCCCTGTCACCCCTGCTCGACGACCACCTGCCGGCGGTGCGTGAGCAGTTCCGGGCGCGCGTTCGGCTCGGCCGGCGCGCGTTCGATGCACTCGCCGCGGCAGCGCTGGTGTCCGCGGCGGCCGCGGCCGCGCCGGAGGGCTCGGCGTTCGAGGTGGCCGACCGGCTGGTCACCGAACTGGGGAGCGACTTCGCCTCGCTCGTCGAGGTGGCCGAGCTGTGGGGGCCCGACAGAGGGCACCGCCCGATGGTGCTGCGCAGCGCGTGCTGCCTCGTGTACCGCGCCCGCGACGGCTACTGCTCCACGTGCAACCTGATCGACGACGAGCAGCGGACCGCGCAGCTGGCGGCCGCAGGGTACCGGTGGCGGCGGCGCATCCCGGTCGAGCCCCTCCCGTGAACCACTGTGTGCTCTGCTGCGTCCTGGCTTGCCGGCGACGCTCTGAGTCGTCTGCCTTTACAGGCGATAATAGGACTGCCTAACCTCTCGCCATGCCCGCGGCAGGACCGAGATGATCGCCATCGACACGCGGGCGCGCGCCGGTGAGGCCGCATGATGCTCGTCTCCGACCCGACCCTCGACGGTCGCCGGGCCGACTCCACGGTGGAGCGACCCGCGGCGCGCAGCACCGACGGTCGGGTCACGTCGCGCCGCGCCCTAGCCGTGGTGGCGCTCGGCGCCATGCTCTTCGTCGCCGTGCTGATGTCGCTCGCCGTCGGCGCGAAGTCGATTCCCACGCGTGTCGTGATCGAGGCGTTCACCAACTTCGACCCGACCAGTGCCGACCACCTCGTGGTGCGCGAGTTGAGGCTGCCGCGCACCATCGTGGGGTTGCTCGTCGGCGTCGCCCTCGGTGTCAGCGGTGCGGTCATGCAGGCCGTCACCCGCAACCCGCTCGCCGACCCTGGCATCCTGGGCGTGAACGCCGGGGCGTCGTTCGCCGTGGTGATCGGCATCTTCGCGTTCGGCATCGGCACGACGCTGGGGCTCGTGTGGTTCGCGTTCGCCGGCGCCGCGCTCGCCTCGGTGATCGTGTACCTGCTGGGGTCCGTCGGCCGCGGCGGCGCCACACCGGTGCGCCTCGCGCTCTCGGGCGCGGCACTGAGCTCGCTGCTGTTCGCGTTCACGCGGGCGATCACCCTGCTCGACGAGGCGACGCTCGACCAGTTCCGGTTCTGGGCCGTCGGGTCGCTGGCGGGCCGCGACGGCGACGTCGTGCGCAGCATCGTGTGGTTCGTCGTGGCCGGCGTGCTGCTCGCCGCCGGGTTGACCCGCCCGCTCAACGCGATGGGCCTCGGCGACGATGCCGCCGCCGGGTTGGGTGTGAGGGTCGGCCTGACCCGTGGCCTGTCGGGCCTGGCCATCGTGCTGCTGTGCGGCGCTGCTGTGGCCGCCTGCGGGCCGATCGCGTTCGTCGGTCTCGTGGTGCCGCACGCGGTGCGCTCGCTGGTCGGCCCGGACCAGCGCTGGATGGTCGCGGGCTGCGCACTCGCCGGCCCACTGCTGCTGATCGCGTGCGACACGATCGGCCGCGTGGTCGCCCGCCCGGGCGAGGTGCAGGTCGGGATCATGACCGCCGCGCTCGGTGGCCCGGCGTTCGTGCTGCTGGTGCGGCGAGCGCGGATGGTGCAGCTGTGACCGCGATCGCCACGCCGACCTCATTGCCCGCGCGGCGATCGACGCTGGTGGTGCGGCGCCGCTCGTGGTCGGTGCGGCTGCACGTGCGGTCGCTGGTCGTCAGCGTCGCGCTCATCGCCGCCACACTGGTCGTGGCGGTGTGGTCGGTCATGGTGGGCGACTTCCCGCTGTCGGTGCGGCAGGTGCTGCGAGCTGTGTTCGGCGACGGTGGCAAGGAGGCCGAGTTCATCGTCGACACCCTGCGGCTGCCTCGCGCGCTCACCGGCATGATGGTGGGCGCGGCACTCGGCATGTCCGGCGCGGTGTTCCAGTCGATCGCGCGCAACCCGCTCGGGTCGCCCGACATCATCGGCTTCGAGTCCGGCGCCGCGGCCGGTGCGGTGGTGATGATCACCATGTTCGACGCCTCGAACACGCAGGTCGCCGCCGGCGCCGTCGCCGGCGGGCTGCTCACCGCGCTGGCGGTGTACCTGCTGGCGTACAAGCGCGGCCTGGCGGCGTCACGCCTCGTGCTGGTCGGCATCGGGGTCGGCTTCGCCGCCTCGGCCGCGGTCGATTACATGATCACCCGTGCCCAGATCTACGACGTGCAGCGCGCGGCGGTGTGGCTCACCGGCTCGTTGAACGGCCGGTCGTGGGAGCATGTGCGCACGATCGGTGCCGCCCTGCTGGTGCTCGCACCGCTGATCGTGCTGGCACAGCGTTCGCTCGATCGGCTCGAGCTCGGTGACGACACGGCCGCCGCGCTCGGCCTGCGGGTGGGGCGCACGAAGCTGCTCCTGATCCTGCTCGCCGTCGGGCTTGCCGCGCTCGCCGTCGCAGCCGCGGGCCCGATCGTGTTCGTCGCGTTCGTCTCGGCGCCCATCGCCCGCCGGCTGGCCTCCACCCCCGGTGCCTGCGTGCTGCCGGCGGCCTGTGTGGGGGCCTTCGTCACCACGTCGGCCGACCTTGCCGCCCGGCGGGTGTTCGCACCGACCGAGCTGCCCGTCGGCATCGCCACGGCCGTGATCGGCGCCCCCTACCTGCTCTGGTTGCTGTCGCGCCGGGCCCGGACGGGGGCGCTGTGACGCGGCTGGCGGCCAGGGACGTGACGCTCGCCTACGACGGGCGGCCCGTGGTCGAAGGCCTCTCGCTCGACATCCCCGACGGCGAGATCACGGTGATCATCGGGCCGAACGCGTGCGGCAAGTCCACGCTGCTGAGAGCGCTGTCGCGCCTGCTGCGGCCGCAGCAGGGCACGGTGGTGCTCGACGGGCAGTCGATCCACCGGCTGCCCACCAAGCAGGTCGCACGGTTGCTCGGTCTGCTCCCGCAGAGCCCGATCGCCCCCGACGGCATCCTCGTCGGCGACCTCGTCGCCCGTGGCCGCACGCCGCACCAGTCGTTGTTCCAGCAGTGGTCGCGTGCCGACGAGGCAGCCGTGCGTGCCGCGCTGGAGGCGACGGGCACGGCCGACCTGGCCGACCGCCCTGTCGACGAGCTGTCCGGCGGCCAGCGCCAGCGGGTGTGGATCGCGATGGCGCTCGCGCAGGAGACCGGGCTGCTCCTCCTCGACGAACCGACGACCTTCCTCGACATCACCCACCAGATCGAGGTGCTCGACCTCGTTGCCGAGCTCAACCGTCGCGACGGGCGCACGATCGTGGTCGTGCTGCACGACCTCAACCTGGCCTGCCGCTACGCCCACCACGTGGTCGCGATGCGCGACGGGCGGATCGTCGCCAACGGCACGCCCAAAGACGTGATCACCGCCGAGACCATGCGGGCGGTGTTCGGACTCGAGTCGATCGTCATCGACGATCCGCTCTCGGGCACCCCGCTGGTGGTGCCCCATTGCTCGGCAACCCAGCACCGGACATTGGAGCAGACGACATGAGTACGACCTCGACCCTCTCGCGGGCCCGCCGCGTCGCCGTCTTGTTGGCGATGAGCACGATGGCGATCGCCGCCTGCGGGGGCGGCGACGGCACCACGACGGGCAGTGGCCAGACGACCGGGGCCGGAAGCGCACCGGTCACCGCGGCACCGTCGACGGCGGAGGGCACGACCGTCGACGACACGACCGTTGAGAACACGACCGTCGACACGACCGGCGACGACACGACCGGCGACGACACGAACGGCGCCGACTCGGCCCTCGACGTGGATGCCCCCGACCTCGGGCGGGTGGTGTCGCTGGCCGAGGAGTTCATCCTCGCCGACCTGCTCTCGCTCGGCATCGAGCCCGTCGCCAGCACCGCCACCGTCGACACGGCCGGCTTCCAGGGCCTCGACGAGTTCGACACCTCGGCCATCGAGGTGCTCCCGCAGACGACGCTGAACCTCGAGTACCTGGCGTCGCTGCAACCCGACACGATCGTCACCCTGCAGTTCTGGGTCGACCAAGTCGGCGCCGGCGTCCTCGAGGGCATCGCCGACGTGGTGATCATCCCCGACGGCTTGTCCGGGGCCGAACGCATCGAGGCGCTCGGCGATCTCGTCGGCCGGCCCGAGCACGCTGCCAAGGTGGCGGCCGAGGTGGATCGAGCCCAGCAGGCCGCCATCGACCAGGTGCCCGGCGGCTGCGAGATCTCGCTTGCCGTGGTCTACCCCGGGCCCACCATCGCCGCCTTCGTCGACGGGCCGTGGGAGCTGCCGTCGGCGTTCCAGGCCGTGGGGTGCGAACTGGTGCCCGGGCCCGACGTCGCAGCTCCCGACGCGAACGGCCGGGCATTCCTCTCCGAGGAGCAGCTCGGGCTGCTCGCTGCCCCGACGCTCGTGCTCATGCAGAACGACACCGTCGACGGCGAAACGGCAGCGCTCGACCAGGTGTCGTCGGGTGCCATCTGGCAGACCATCCCTGCCGTCGCCGCCAACCATGTGGTGATCATCGACCGCCTCGGCTACCCGGGCGCGCAGGGGCTGATCCGCTTCTACGGCGAGGTCGCCGGCATGCTCGCTGCCGCCGGCAGCTGAACGTCCCTCACGGAACGTCCCTCACTGAACGTCAGCGGCCACCGGCGTCGTGCCCGCGCAGGGATGCCGGTGTGTGCGGCCGGGAGTTGCCGCGCGCGTGGTGTAGCGGGTGTGGACGGTGCCGATCGGTTCCAGCGCCGGCAGCCGGTTCATCCGCTGAGGCAGGTGGGGCCGTCGGTGCGGCCCGCCAGGCGGTGACGGATGATGCGGGTGAGCTCGAGCGTGAGCGTCACCGTGCCGTCCGGGCCGGCCTCGGCGCGGGTGACCACGCCGTCGACGATCAGCTGGTAGTCCGAGCCGTCGAGCGGGAGCCAGGTGAGGCACACCTGCGGGTTCGTCTGCACGAACGAGGCCGACTTCTCGCCGACGCTGATCTGCACCATGCCGTCCACCAGCTGCACCAGCGACGTGCCGACGTGCGGTTGCCCGGCCGGGGTGACGGTGACCACGGTGGCCAGCGCGCCGTAGGCCGCGAGGTGGCGGCGTAGCTGGGCAGGGTCGACCGCTTCGGACATGCTGCCCACGATAGGCGCAGCGACCTCCGCCGCGCCCGCCGCTTGGCTCACGCCGCGCCGATCCGTGGGAGACTGCGCCGCGCACGAGACGGGACCTCACCAAGGAGGGGGAATATACCCCCAAGGGTATGTGTTGACGACAGCGCGGATCGAGAGGTATCCGGCCCAACTCCCAAAAAGGAATCGATGATGTCCACGATGATCACGGCAGACGACCAGGCGAGCTTCCAGCGCGAGGTGCTCGACTCCGAGGTACCCGTGGTGGTCGACTTCTGGGCCGCCTGGTGCGGCCCCTGCCGGGCGGTTGCTCCGGAGGTCGAGGCGTTGGCCAAGCAGTACGGCTCGGCGATCAAGGTGGTGAAGGTCGACGTCGACGCCAACCAGGCCGTCGCGGGTCGGTACGGGATCCGCGGGATCCCAACCATCGGTCTGTTCGAAGGCGGCAGGCTGACCAAGCACGCGGTCGGCGCCAGGCCGCGCCACGCCATCGCAGCCGAGCTCGGTCTCGACCGTTTCGCTGCCAGCGAGAAGAAGTGAGCGACCATTCGCCCACCCGCTCGATGTGGGAGGCGAGGTACGACACCGACTCCTACGTGTACGGGACCGCTCCGAACGACTTCCTCCGAGCCAGCGTCGAGCAGCTCCCCACCGGCACGGCGTTGTGTCTTGCCGAGGGGGAAGGTCGCAACGCCGTGTTCCTCGCCCAGTCCGGCTTCGAGGTCCACAGCGTCGACCTGAGCCAGGCGGGGGCCGCCAAGACGCGCCGCCTCGCCGCGCAGCGAGGGGTGCGGGTGCACGCCTCGGTCGGAGATCTGGCGACGTACGACATCGGCGTCGAACGGTGGGATCTGATCGTGTCGATCTTCGCCCACATGCCGGCGGCGGTTCGGCGAGACCTGCATCGGCGAGCTGTCACCGCGTTGAAGCCGGGCGGAGCGTTGGTGCTCGAGGCGTACACGCCGGACCAGATCGGACGAGGGACCGGTGGGCCGAGCGTCGCAGACATGACGATGAGCCTCGACCTTCTCTCGGACGAGCTCGCACCGTTGCAGTTCCTCCATGCGGCGGAACTCGAGCGTGAGGTCGTCGAAGGCGACGGGCACACCGGCGTCGGCGCCGTGGTCCAGGTCATCGCCCGCAAGGCCGGCTGACCCGATCGACGGAGCGCGTCGGAACCAGTCCTGCGGCCATCGTGGCGGGAGAGCCCATCGTCACGACGACGCGCCGCGCTTGTCGCCCTCCCAGCCGTTGCGATGGACGAAGTCCTCGATCGGTCGGCGGTTGACGGGGCCGAACTTGCCTTCGGGCCAACCGATCGGGATCGTGGCGGCGATCCTGATCTCGGCAGGGATCTGCAGCACCTCGCGCACCACCGGCTCGACGCTGTTGTGCAGCGTCGTGAACACGGCACCCAGCCCGAGCGCGCGTGCGGCGACGATGATGTTCTGCGCGGCCGGGTACAGAGCCGACCAGGTGAACTGCTCTCGCGGTGCATGGGTGGGATAGATCACGGGGCCGGCGACGAAGATGATCACGGGCGCTTCGGCAAACGCTTCCACCAGCCGGGCCGTGCCGTCGAGCAGCAGCCGGGTCGTGCGGTCGGTGCGCGGCATGGCCGCGACCCGAGCCGTCATCGCGGCTCGGACCGCGTCGCCGATCGGCTGCTTCTTCGCCGGATCGTCGACCACGATGAGGTCCCAACCCTGGCTGTTGCCCGGGCTGGGCGCTCTCGTCGCCGCCCACATCAGCTTGTCGATCAACTCCTGCGGCACCGGGTCGGGCTTCAACCGCCGCATCGCCCGTGCGGTGCCCATGGCCTCGAACACGTCCATTCGGCGACCCTACCCCAATCTGTAGTCAGAGTGAAGAAAGTGCGGAGTACAGTCGGTGTCGAGCAACCCGGACTTGGGCGGTTGGGTGCCGGCTCGGGTCGTGCAGCACGCAGTGAGGGGGACGGATGGAGACAGATCGGTTCGGCGACGAGTGGGACGCCGTCGCGGACCTCGTGGTGGTCGGCAGCGGCGCAGCGGCGAGCGCCGCCGCGGCCACGGCTGCCGCCGCCGGAGCGCACGTGATCGTGCTGGAGAAGACCGACTGGGTGGGCGGAACCACCGCCAAGTCGGGCGGTGTGTTCTGGGTGCCCGACAACCCGCACATGCGCTCGGCGGGCGTCGCCGACCCGCGGAGCGGGGCATTGCGGTACATGGCGCGCACGGCCTTCCCAACGCTGTACCGGCGCGACCATCCCACGCTCGGGCTGCCTGTCGCCCAGTTCGAGCTGATCGCCTCGTTCTACGACAACGGGCACGTCGCCATCAGCCACCTCATGAGCATCGGGGCGCTCGACATGATCCCGGTCGACTACCCCGACTACCACTCGGATCTGGTCGAGGACGAGGTCGACGGCGGGCGGGTGCTCGCCCCACGGCTGCCAGACGGCTGGCGCCGCGGCGTGGACCCGACGGCCGGGCAGATCCTGGTCGACGGCCTGCTCGCCTCCGCGCAGTCACACGGCGCCGAGGTGCGCCTGGGGCACCGCGTCGTGCACCTCGCCCGCGACGACGAGGGGCAGGTCATCGGCGTCGAGGCCCGCACGGGCACGCGCACGGTGCTGATCGGCGCCCGGCGCGGTGTGGTGTTCGGCACCGGTGGGTTCATCCACGACCCGGAGCTGTGTCTCGCGCACCTGCGCGGACCCGTGCTCGGCAGCGCCGCCGCCGAAGGTGCCACCGGCGACTTCGTGCGCATCGGCATCGAGGCCGGCGCCAAGCTCGGCAACATGCCGAACGCCTGGTGGGACCAGGTGGTCGTGGAACTCGCCATCACCGTCCGCTCCACGATCAAGGACATCTCCTGGCCGTTCGGCGACAGCATGCTGATGGTGAACAAGCACGGAGTGCGCGTCGTCAACGAGAAGGCCACGTACAACGATCGTGCGCCGGTGCACTTCGCGTGGGACCCGAACCGGTGCGAGTACCCGAACCTCGTGCTGCTGTGGATCTTCGACCAGGCGGTGCTGGACAGCACCGACCCGAGCCGCTTCCGCTGGCCGATCCCTGCGCCGGGCGAGCCGCTGCCGAAGTTCATCGCCTCGGCCGACGACCTGCCCGGCCTCGCAGCCGAGCTGCGCCGCCGGCTGGCCTCGATCGCCGAGCACACGGGTGGTGCCGACCTGGTGGACGAGTTCGACGAACGGCTCGCCGCCACCGTCCGGCGATTCAACGAGATGGCCGCCAAGGGGGTGGATGACGACTTCCACCGCGGCGAGTCGCGCATCGAACAGGTGTGGGCCGGTGAGCCTGCCCGCGGCTTGCCGTCCGCGTGCCTCGCGCCGCTGTCGCCCACGGGCCCCTACTACGGCATCATCGTCGGCCCCGGTGCGCTCGACACGAACGGCGGGCCGGTGATCGACGCGCACGCACGGGTCATCGCAATCGACGGCACCCCGATCCCCGGGTTGTACGGCGCAGGCAACTGCATCGCCGCGCCATCCGGGCGCGCCTACTGGGGTGCCGGTGGCACGGTCGGCCCCGCAATGGTGTTCGGCTACGTCGCCGCCCGTCACGCACTCGCCGCCACCTGACACGGCAACGGTGACGGGTCAGCCGAGGTAGCTCGCTTCGAGCAGGGTGCGGTTCGCGCTCAGTTCGGCGGCGGTGCCGGCCAGCTGCACTTCGCCGTGGTTGAGCACATAGCCGCGGTCGGCCACCTGCAGGGCCATGTGCACGTGCTGCTCCACCATCAGCACGCCGCAGCCCGTCTGGTCGGCGATGTCGCGCACGATCGGCAGCAACCGCTCGACGATGATCGGCGCTAGGCCGAGGCTCATCTCGTCGACGAGCAGGCACTTCGGATCGGAGGCCAGCGCGCGGGCGAGCGCGAGCATCTGCTGCTCGCCACCGGACAGCAGCCCGGCCGGCCGCCGGCCCAGCGGCTTGAGCGCGGGCAGCATCTCCATCGCCCGCTCGTGCGCAGCGCGCCGCGACGTGCGATCGCCGGTGAGCCCGAGGCGGATGTTCTCGTCGACGGTGAGGTCGAAGAATAGCGAGCGGTCCTCCGCGACGTGGGCGAGGCCGCGGCGCGGGAGCCTGTGCGGCCGCGTGCCGTCGACGAGCTTGCCGAGCACCTCCACCGTGCCGGCGAGCGGTGCCATCAGGCCCGAGATGGTGAGCAGCGTCGTCGTCTTCCCCGCGCCGTTGGGGCCGAGCAGCGCGACCACCTCGCCGGGCCCGACGGCGAGATGCAGGTCGCGCACCACGGGGACACCGCCGTACCCCGCGTGCAACCCGCGCACGTCGATCAGCCGGTCGCTCATCCGGCCGCCCCAGGATCGCCCTGGCCCTCGGGCTCGCCGGCGGCCGCGGTCGCGGCCGACGCGCCGAGGTAGGCGGCGATCACCTCCGGGTTCGAGCGCACCTCCGCCGGCGTGCCGTGGGCGATGATGCGGCCGAAGTCGAGCACGTACACGTAGTCGCACACCGTCAGCACCAACCCCATGTCATGGTCGATGAGGAACATGCCCGTGCCGTCGGCGAGGCAGCCGCGCAGGCGGGCGCCGAGCAGCCGGCTCTCGGCGGTGTCGAGGCCTGCCGCCGGCTCGTCGAGCATCACCAGCCGCGGGCGCGCCGCCAGCGCGCGGGCGACGCTCACCAGCTTGCGCTGGCCGTGGCTCAGGTCGCCCGGCATCGCGCCGGCGAGCCCTTCGAGCTGCATCGCCTGCAGCGCCCAATCCACGCCGTCGCGCTGGCGCTGCTCGTGGCGGCGCGGCCTGGCGACGTCGGCGAGCAGCGAGTACCAGCGTGGCCGGTCGGCCGCCACGATCAGGTTGTCGCGCACGTCGAGATCCTCGAACAGCTCCAGCGTCTGGAACGTGCGGGTGAGGCCCAGCGCGGCCCGCTGGTGCGGCGTGCGGCCGGCGAGGTCGGCACCGTCGAACACCACCCTGCCCTCGCTGATCGGGGTGAAGCCGGTGATGGCGTCGATGAACGTCGTCTTGCCGGCTCCGTTGGGGCCGATCAGGCCCACCATCGCGCCCGCGTGGCAGTCGAGGTCGATCGAGTCGTTGGCGTGCAGCCCTCCGTAGCTGACCGTCAACCCGCGAGCCTCGAGCAGTGCCATCGCCAGCCGTCAGCTTGTCCGCGGCCGGTAGTGGTGGACGCGCTGGGTGCGTCCACCGGCCACGAGGATCAGCTGCCCGGTCACCCACGAGGCGGCGTCGGAGCACAGGTACAGCACCGCGCCGGCGATGTCGTCGGGGGTGCCCATTCGGCCGAGCGGGATCGTGGCGGTGATCGCCTCGTGCTGGCCCGCCGTGCCGAGCACCTCGGCGAACGCTTCCGTCGCCACTGGCCCGGGCGCCACTGTGTTCACCCTGATGTCGGGGGCCAGCTCGAGCGCGAGCGTCTCCGTGAGGTTGTTCATGCCCGCCTTCGCTGCCGCGTACGGCCCCGTGAAGGGGGAGCCGCGCATGCCGGCACCTGAGCTGATGTTGACGATCGAGCTGCCCGGCTTCATCCGTGTGGCGGCCGCCTTGCAGCCCTGGAACGCGGACGTGAGGTTCAGCTCGAGCTGGGAGCGGAACACCTCGTCGGGGGTGTCGATCAGTGCGCGGGTGGCCTTGTCGTCGGAGCCGCCGACGTTGTTGACCCAGATGTCGATGCGGCCGAAGTGTTCCATCGCCCGATCGGCGAGCTGCTCGGACAGGTCGCGGATGTCGCCGGCGACGACAAGCGCGTGGCGGCCGCGCGCCTCGATGCCGGCCGCGGTCTCCTCCAGGTCGGGCAGGCGGCGGGCGTTGATCACCACGTCGCAGCCGGCGTCGGCCAAGCCCCACGCGATGGCGCGGCCGATGCCCTGGCCGGAGCCGGTGACGACGGCGACGCGGCCGGACAGATCGAACAGGTCGAGCAGGCTGGTCACGGCGATCACACTGGCAGAGTGGCCGGGCGGCGGCCAACGCAGTTCGAGCCCGCCTGCCGCGCTGCATGGGCTCGGGCCCGGATGCCGCCGGCGATGCCCTGCGGGTTGAGGACGGCAGTGAGGATCAGCAAGGTGCCTCCGATCAGGGTCTCCCATTGACCGAGGCTGCCGGTGAGGCGGGCCATCGCGTAGAACACGACGCCCGACGCCGCGGTGAGGCCGGAGGCCACCGCCCCGCTGACGCAGGTGATGCCGCCGAGGTAGGCGACGGCGAGTGCCGTGAGCGATGCGATCGTGCCGAACGACGCATCGGACACGCTGCCGAAGCGGTACGCGATGAGGCAGCCCCCGACGCCGGCGATGAACGACGACACGGCGAACACCTGCAGCTTCACGCGCGCGACGCTGATGCCGACCGCGCTGGCGGCCCGCTCGTTCGACCGTGTCGCGAGCATCCTGCGGCCGGACGCGCTGCGGCGGATGTTGCCGACCGCCAGCGCGAGCACCAGTGCCACCACCACGAGCAGCACCCCGAAGATCGGGCGCGACGCCTCGTCGCCCAGCACCAGCCCCAGATCCCAGCTGCCCAGCCGCGGGTTCGGCACCTTGGCGCCGCCCGTCGACGGGTCGCCCACGTACTGCGGGTTCTTGAACACGAACTCGGTGATCGCCACGCCGCCGGCGAGCGTGACGATCGCGAGGTTGGTGCCGCGCACGCGCAGCGCGGGCAGGCCGACGAGCACACCGAACCCCATCGCGATCGTCGACGCGAGGATCGGTGCGATCGGGAACGGCACGTCCCAGCGCATCGCCAGCTTGGAGAGCGCGAAGCCGGCGACACCGGCGAACGCCATCTGCGCCAGCGACGTCTGGCCACCGAAGCCGGTGAGCACCACCAGCGAGCAGGCGAGGACGGTGGCGATCGTGGTGGTCATGATCGCGCCGCGCCACAGCGGATCCAGCAGGAACAGGCCGGCGACGGCGGCGACCACCGGCAGCCCCACCGACCACGCGGAGAGCCGCGCCGGCGGCACGGCGGGTAGCCGCCAGGTGTCGACCGAGCCCCGCTCGGGCAGCCGCTCGCCGAGCACCACCATCGCCACGATGATCACCACGAACGGCAACCCCTGGCGGGCGCCGTACTCGGGGAACCAGCTGATGTCGTTCTGCATCTTCGTGAACGTGCTCTGCACCATGCCGATCGCCATGCCGGCGACCACCGTCGGCCCGACGTTGCGGAACCTGCCGATCAGTGCCGCGCCGAGCGCGGGGATGAGGAAGCCGAACGTGAAGATGCCCGACGACAGCTGGATCATCGGCGAGGCGAGGATCGCCACGAGCGCCCCGATCAGCGAGGCGAGCACGAAGCTCGCGCCCGCGAGGAACGTGGGGGAGTAGCCCAGCAGCACGGCACCCTTCTCGTTCTCCGCCGCGGCGCGGGTGACCAGGCCGAGGCGCGTGTACCTGGATGCAGCCCACACCACCGCCGCCAGTGCGATCACGATCGCGGCGAGCCAGAGGCCGTCGCGCGGGACGGTGACGCCGTCGGCGAACGTGACCGGCTCGCGCGGCAGGATCGCCTTCACCCGTGGTGTGTCGGGGAAGCGCCGCTCGATCAGCGAGATGAACACGATCACGAGGCCGATGCTGGCCACCACCTTCGCCAGCGCCGGCGCCCGCAGCAGCGGACGGATCACGAGCGCGAAGATCACCAGGCCCACCAGCGCGGCGGTGAGCAGCGCCAGCAGCATCGCCCAGCGGAAGCCGACGTCGCCGCCGGCGAAGTGGTAGCGGGCGGGCAGGCCGGGGATCGGGAACACGTAGGCACCTCGCCGGAGATCCGCGTACACGAACGCTGCCCAGCTGGCGGTGGCGCCGTACGCGAAGTTCACGACACCCGATCCCTGGTGAGTGATCAGCAGCCCGAGCCCGAACGCGGCGATGATCGCGCCGGCGCCGACGCCCAGCAGCAGGAAGAACACATAGTCGGTCATTGCGCTCCTGGCACGGTGCGGGCCCCGAGCCGCCGTGGTGATGCGACAAGGTAACAGCCGCTCGCGCGGCCGCTCGCCGGGTGAGCCAGACTGACCCGATGAACATCCGCGTCGGCCGGCGCCCGGGCCGCCCTGCAGGCGGGAAGCACGTGGTGGACCGCGCGCTCGTGCTCGATGCGGCCGAGCGCGTCATCCGGCGCGACGGCTCGGGTGTGTCGCTGGAGGCGATCGCCGTCGAGGCGGGGGTGACGAAACCGATCGTGTACGCGCGTGTGGGTGGCCGCACCGACGTGGCCAACGCGCTCGCCGAGCGCCTGGCCGACCGGATGATCGCGGCCGCACGCGAGGCGGTGGGCGGCCGGCCCTTCGGCCGCACGATGCTCGCCGCGCTGATCCAGGCGAACCTGGAGACCGTCGGCGCGCACCGCGAGCTGTTCTTCTACGTCACCGGTGGGAACTCCGACGAGTCGCCGCTGCACACGCTGTACCTGGCCGAGCGTTCGGCTGCGCCGATGGTGCAGCAGCTGGTGCTGTGGCGCACGAAGCACGGCCTCGACCCGGCCGTCGCGCTGCCGTGGGCGTACGCGGTCGTGGGCATGGTGCAGATGGTGTCGCTGTGGTGGCTCACCGAGGCCGACCGCCCCGCGGCCGAGCTCGCCGACCAGCTCGCCGAGCTGCTGTGGGCCGGGGTGTCGTCGAGTTGACGCCTGCACGGCGCATAACTTACCCGCGGTAGCTTTTCGCCGGCCGGAGTGTTACGTTCCGCTGCGCAGGCCGGTGGGGGCACACGGCCGCATGCGAGTCGCCCGATCTCGCAGCACGAACCGCAGGAGGAGCCATGACCACGCTCGAGCAACCCACCCGCTGGCACCTCCGGGGCAACTGGGCGCCGGTGCTCGACGAGCTGACGGCCACCGACCTGCGGGTGGACGGCACCATCCCGCCGGCGCTGCAGGGCACCTACCTGCGCACGGGCCCGAACCCCGCCTCGGGCAGCTCCGACCACTGGTTCTTCGGCGACGGCATGGTGCACGGTGTGCGCCTCGCCGGCGGCAAGGCCGAGTGGTATCGCAACCGGTTCGTGCAGACGCCGAACCTCACCGACCCGCTCCCCGACCCGATGGCCGGGATGGGCGATCTCACCCGCGGCACCGGCAACACGCACGTGATGCCGCACAACGGCGAGCTGCTGTGCCTGGAGGAAGGCCACTGGCCGTGGCGCATGGACAACCGGCTCAACACGCTCGGGGTGCAGAACTACGGCGGCGCGCTCACCTGCTCGATGACGGCGCACCCCAAGGTGTGCCCCGTGACGGGTGAGCTGCTCGCGTTCAGCTACCTCTCACCGCAGACGCCGTACCTGCACTACATCCGCATCAGCGCCGACGGGGTGCTGCAGCAGCTGGAGGGCATCGAGATCCCGAACATGGTGATGATGCACGACTTCAACGTCACGCGGAACCATGTCGTGTTCATGGATCTGCCCGTCTGCTTCGACCTCGATGCGCTCGCCACCGGCCTGCCGTTCAAGTTCAACCGCGACGCCGGCGCCCGCCTGGGCGTGATGCCGCGCAACGGAACGGGTGCCGACGTGCGCTGGTTCGAGATCGAGCCGTGCTACGTGTTCCACCCCGTCAACGCCCACGAGGAGGGCGACACGATCGTGCTGCACGTGTCGCGCCAGCCGGAGGCCTTCGGCAGGAGCAACGACGACTACGCGGAGGTCGGCCGCCTGTGGCGGTGGACGATCGACCTCGCCAAGGGCACCGTCACCGAGCAGCAGATCGACGACCGGCCCGGCGACTTCGGCCGCATCGACGACCGGCTGATCGGCCTCGACGCACGCTATGGCTACCTGATGGCACTCGGCGGCGAGGGCAACAGCGAGGAGCCCGTGTACGGCTCGGCGCTGTGGAAGTACGACCTGCACACCGGTACCTGCACCGAGCACCACCTCGGCGACGGGGTGCGCGGCGCCGAGCCGGTGTTCGCGCCCGCCGGGCCCGGCGCGGGCGAGGACGAAGGCTGGGTGATCAGCCTGTCGCACGACACCGGCTCGGGCGAGTCGCGCCTGCTGATCATCGACGCCCAGCACTTCTCGGCGACGCCGGTGGCCACCATCCACCTGCCGCGGCGAGTGCCCTATGGTGCCCACGGCAGCTGGGTGCCCGACAGCATCATGCACTGACACCGCACCACACACAGCCACCTGGGGGGAACGATGCACACAGCACACGGCCGGCCGGCCCGCCGCCGAGCAGCGAGCACGGTGTGGGGCGCGGGCCTGCTCGCTGCCGCGCTGCTGGTGGCGGCGTGCAGCGACGGCAGCACCGCGTCGTCGAGCGCCGCACCGGCCACCGACGCGAGCGCCGCGGCCAGCACCGAGGCAGCGGAGACCACCGCACCCACCGGAGCCCCGGACACCACCGGTGCGACGGAGACCCCCGGCGCGTCCGCCGGCGCGGGCGATGCGGGCGACTTCGCCGGCCTGCCGCCGGCCACCGGCGAGGAGATGCTGGTCGGGCTGGTGAACAGCGAGGGCACACCGGGCTTGGACTTCCCCGAGATCCGCACCGACATGGAGGCCGCGGTCGAGTACCTCAACCAGCACGGCGGCTTCGGCGGCCGGCCGGTCACGCTGGCCACCTGCGCGGTGAAGGGCTCACCGGAGACGTCGCAGGCCTGCGCCCAGGAGATGGCGGGCAAGCACGTCGAGCTCGTGCTCCTCGGCCTCGACCTGTTCCCCGACTACGCCACGTACACCGCCGCCGGCATCCCCGTCATCGGCGTGCTGCCGATCCTGCCCGGCGATTACACCGCCAACGCGCTGTTCATCACCGGCGGCAACGCCACCATCGCGGCCGCGATCGCGGGTGTCGCCAAGGAGCACTTCGAGGCGAGCAGCGTCGCCATCGTCAGCAGCGACAACGCCGGCTCGAACCAGACGGAGGCCTCGCTCACCGCCTCGCTGGATCTGCTGGGCATCGCGCACACCACCGTCAAGGGCGGCGACAACGAGACCGACGCCGGCTACCAGGGCCTCATGCGCGAGGCGGCGCAGGACAACCCCGACGTGCTCGTGTCGCTGTACTCCGACGACGGCTGCATCGGCACCATGCGCGGCCGGGCGGCGATGGCCATCGACATCCCCGTGATCACCACGTCGATCTGCGCCGGCGGCGCGGTGCTCGACGAGGTGGGCGACGACGCGCTCGGCTGGACGTTCGTTGGTGCGGCGCCCAACACCGACTCACCCGCGCAGCGCATCCTGCAGGAGATCGTGGCGCCCACCCTGGGCGTCGAGCCCGGCGAGGTGGATCCGTCCGAGCTCGGCCTCGGTGCACTCGGCCTCATCCAGACCATGTCGCTGGCCAAGTTCTCCAACATGATCGCGGCGACCGGTGCCGAGGTGACGGGGCCGGCGCTGTTCACGTTCCTCGGCACCGAACCGGGTCTCACCCAGTGGCCCAACGGCTCGCCCGTCGAGTGCGGCAGAGCGCCGAAGTACCCGACGATCTGCTCGTTCGTGTTCCCCATCGCCGAGTACGTGGAGGGCGGCGGGGTGCGCTCGGTGGACGGCCTGGAGACGTTGGACGCCGAGCCCTACCTTCCCTGAGCCGCCGCGGTCCGCCGTGAGCGGCTCCGTCAGTCGGCGAACCAGTTGGCGTGGAAACCGAGTGGTACCCGGGCGGCCATCTGCACGCGGGCGACCGGCTCGGCGGCCACGTCGCGCGCGTCGAGGATGACGAGCTGGGACTGCTGGGTGGCGCGATCGGTGACGAAGCTGAGCAACCAGCCGTCGTCCTCGCTGCTGCCCGCGGGATCCGGCGCGAACACGTGCTCGCCGCTCACCTCGCTGCCGGCGTAGTAGTGGGCCACCGAGGTGTCCGTGGCGAAGTCGTACTTGACGACGCCCTCGAAGTCGAACTCGAAGTCCCACGTGCGCTGCGGGCAGGCGTAGCCGAAGCGGGTGCGGCGCCCGGTGAGGCCGTCGTTCACCCGTGGGAACTCGCTGGCGACGTCGCTCGTCTGGCCGTCGGTGACCTTGCCGGTGGCGAGGTCGATCGTCCACCGCCACGGCATGGGCTCGCGTGCCGCGCCCGGGTTCTCGAACTGGAAACCGCCCGGCATGTCGGGCATGCGCGGCGCCCTCACCTCGATCGTGTCGCCCGACTCCCACGCGTTGAAGAAGTGCACGACGTAGCAGTTGTCGATGTCGAACCAGCGCACGTCGGCGCCCGAGCCGCCGCGCGGGATGACGCCGATGCGGGTGCCGTTGTCGGGCTGCCAGCTCATCGGCTCGCCACCGTCGAGCATGCGCCGCACGTCGAAGACGGCGGGCGAGTCGAAGAAGATCGAGTAGTGCTCGGTGACGACGAAGTCGTGCATCATCACCGGCGCGGGGATCTCGATCTCGGTGGTGTTCACCAGCTCACCCGCCGCGTTCACCTCCGAGTAGCGCAGGTACGGCGCCATCGGGCTGTAGCCGAAGAACAGCATCTCGCCGGTGACCGCATCCACCTTCGGGTGCGCGGTCATCGGCCCCTGCAGCGTGCCGCCGAAGTCGTACTCGCCGAGCGTGCTGAGGTCGCGGTCGAACTCGGTGGGCGGGCAGGCCTCGAGCATGGAGAAGTAGCGGCCGGCGTGGCGCACCGTGGCGGTATTGGCGGTGTTCTTCAGCATCCCGCCCTCGGTGATCACGTCGGAGTCGGGGAAGCGAAAGTTGCTCATGCCGCCGTAGCAGGCACGCCCGCGGGCGCGCTCGGCGAGCAGGCCGCGCGACTCCACCCAGCGGTTGCGGTACCGCGCCGTGCCGCCGTCGAGGTACACGGCGTGCAACATGCCGTCGCCGTCGAAGGGGTGGTAGGCGCCCATCGGGGCGAACTGCGGGTTGGGGCCCGTGCGCACGAACATGCCGTGCAACGCAGCCGGGATCTCGCCCACCACTGCCAGGTCGCGGTCGTCGCGCTCGTCGAACACGGGGGCCATCAGCCCCTGGAGGAACGGCGTCTGCCATGTGTCCGTCTGGGTCATGTCGTGACAGTACTCCCGAGCGGGCTGCGACGGGTCAGACTGTGGCCATGCCGACCAAAGTGATCCTCGACGTTGACACGGGCACCGACGACGCCGTCGCCCTGATGACCGCCGCGCTCTCGCCCGATCTCGAGCTGATCGGCGCGACGTCCGTCAACGGCAACACCGGCGTCGAGTACACGACGGAGAACACGCTGCGCGTGTTCGACTGGATCGGCCGGCCGGAGATCCCGGTCTTCCGCGGTTGCGACCGGCCGCTCGTGCGCTCGCAGGCGGATCTGGGCATGGCCGCGGTCATCCACAAGAACCTGCTCGACCTGCCGCCCGCCTCGCACGGTGCCACCCTGCGGCCGCAGCACGCGGTCGACTGGCTGATCGACACGTACCTCGCCTCCGACGGCGACATCGTGCTGTGCCCGGTCGGGCCGCTCACCAACATCGCGATGGCCATCCAGAAGGACCCGCGCATCCTGGAGGCGATCCCGGAGATCGTGCTGATGGGTGGCGCCCATCAGATGGGCAACCGCACGCACTCGGCCGAGTTCAACTTCCTGCTCGACCCCGAGGCGGCCAGGGTCGTCGTCAACTGCGGCCGGCCGATCCGGATGGTGCCGCTCGACGCCACCCACCGGGCGATGCTGTCCACGCAGGACGCCCAGCACCTGCGCGAGCTGGGCACGCCCGCGGGCGAGGCAGCGGCGCGCTTCGTCCTGCAGCGCATCGCCGGCTACGAGGCGACGCAGCCGATCCTGCACCGCTCCGGCGTGGCACCCATCCACGACGCGCTCGCCGTGTGCGCCATCATCGACCCGACGATCCTCACCACCGATTTCATCCCCGTCGACGTCGAGGTCAACGCCGAGCTGTCCGTCGGCCGCACCGTGTGCGACTTCCGCACCCGGCCCGACAAGCCGGCCAACGTCCACTTCGCGATCGACGCCGACGAGCCGAAGTTCGTCCGCATGCTGCTGGAGATCCTCGGCCGGACCGCCTGACGGCACGCCGTCCTTGCCGTGCCGCCGCACGGCAGCGGACACTGGGCCCCTTCATCGAGGAGGTCACTGACGTGCGGTTCGCGAATCTTGGCGGGAGGATGGTGATCGTCGTCGACGGCGGCGCCATCGATGTGGCAACGGCATCAGGTGGGCGCTTCGGGCCCGACCCGGCTGCGTGCTACGAGTCGTGGGCGGAGTTCGTGGCCTGGGCCGCAGGCGCCACCGGCACGGTCACGCCCTACGACCCGGCCCTGCTCGGCGCGCCGTCGCCGGCCCCGCGCCAGTCGTACGGGATCGGTCTCAACTACTCGGCGCACGCCGCCGAGGCGAACGCGCCGCACCCCGAGTTCCCGCCGACGTTCACCAAGTTCCCCACGTGCATCACGGGTCCCTACGCCGACGTGGAGCTGCCGACCGAGTTCGTGGATCACGAGATCGAGCTGGTGGTCGTCATCGGCACCTACGCCTACCGCGTCAGCCGGCAGGACGCGTGGAGTCACGTGGCCGGGCTCACCGTCGGCCAGGACATCACCGAGCGCGTGGTGCAGAAGCGCCCGCCGGCTCCGCAGTTCTGCCTCGGCAAGTCGTTCCCCGGCTTCGGGCCCACCGGGCCGGTGCTGGTGACGCCCGACGAGTTCGCCAACCCCGACGACCTCGCGCTGTCGTGCTCCGTGAACGGCGTGACGATGCAGTCCAGCCGCACCGGCGACCTCATCTTCAGCGTCCCGCAGCTCATCGAGATGCTTTCCGACATCACGCCGATGCTGCCCGGCGACGTCATCTTCACCGGCACACCGTCCGGGGTCGGCTCACTCGCCAAGCCGCCGCGCTTCCTCAAGGCCGGCGATCAGCTCGTGTCGACGATCGAAGGCATCGGCTCGATGACGACGACGTTCGTCGCCCGCCGATGACCACGAACCCGATGACGACGAACAGGGTCCCACTCGTCGCCGCGGCCGACCTCGACGACCACCTGCGCACCACCATCCAGGAACGGCTGGGTGGCCGCACCGATGTGCCCAACCTGTATCGCACCCTCGCGAACGCGCCGGCGATGCTGGACGCGTGGCTCGGGTTCGCGTGGAAGCTGCGCAACGACGCGACCTCCGCCCGCTCGACCCGTGAGCTGATCATCCTGCGCATCGCCCAGCTCCTCGACGCCCCCTACGAGTGGCACCACCACCTCGGCATGGCCGCGCAGGCGGGCGTGACCCAGGCGCAGATCGACGCGCTCGCCGGCTGGGCGACGTCCGGCGAGTTCGGCGCGCTCGACCGCGCCGCGCTGCGAATGGCCGAGGAGCAGACCGTGACCGGTGCGGCCAGCGCGGAGGTGGTGGCCGAGCTGCGGGCACTCTCCAACGACGAGGTGACCGTCGAGCTCGTCCTCACCGCCGCGTTCTACAACTGTGTGGCCCGCGTGCTGAACAGCCTGGGCGTACCGCTCGAGACGTAGGCCCGCGGGCTACAGCATGAGGTGGGCGACGCTCTCGGCGCTGTACCGCACCCGCTGCGCGAGCCCTTCCGCATCGAACGTGTGGGCACATCCCGACAGCGACAGCGCCCCGAGCACCTGGCCGCGCTGCAGGATCGGCGCGGCGACGCAGGTGAGCCCCACGCGCACCTCCTCGCGGTCGAACGCGACGCCCTGCCGGCGGACGGCGTCGAGCTCCTTCAGGAACAGCTCGGGGGTGGCAGCCCGCGAGGTGCAGAAGCGGGGCGCGACGCTGAGCGCCCGAGACACGGTCTCGGCGTCGCTGTGCGCCAGGATCGCCTTGCCCAGCGCGGTGGTGCGTGCGCTCACCCGGCCGCCCACACGCGACGGCGTGCTGATCTGCTCGCGGCCGTGCAGCTTCTCCACGTAGAGCACGTCGGTGCCGTCGAGCACGGCGAGGTGCACCGTCTTGCCGGTCTGGCGGAAGAGGTCGCACATGAACGGCAGCGCCGTCTCGCGCAGGCGGCGCGGCCGGCACCACGACACCATGTTGCCCAGCTCGAACAGGCGCAACCCGAGCCGGTAGCGATCGCCGACCCGCTCGAGGTAGCCCTTCTGCTCCAGCGAGGTGGTCAGCCGGAACGCGGTGGACTTCGGCAGGCCCGAGCGGCGCGCGATCTCGCTCACCCCCAGCAGCGCACTGTCGCCCTCGAACGCGTCGAGGATCGCGAGCCCCTTCTCGATGGAGCGCAGCGGCTTGCCGTCGTCCGCGTCGAGCTCGGCCACGGGTGGGGCGTGATCGATGATGCTCATTGCCGCGCTCCGCTGCCCGGAGCCTTCTGGATGCCACGCAGGATGAGGTCGACTGCGGGCTCGGCGATGTCGGGAGGCGGGGTGCGCCCGCCGATCTGCCAGCTGACGCTCACGCTCACCAGCAGGTCGGTGGCGAGCGACACGTCGGCGTCGTCCCTCAGCTCGCCACGCGCCCGTGCCTCCTCGAACAGGCGGGTGACGCTGCGCAGGCGCTGCGTGCTGTCGGCCGCGACGAACTGGCCGATCTCGGGGTGGTTCAGGCTTTCGACCCCGAGGTTCAGCAGCACTCGCCCGATGGGCCGGGAGGTGACGTTTCGGTGGAACTGGGTGAGGAAGTCCACGAGATCGGCGCGCAGGTCGCCGGTGGACGACGGCTCGAGGCGGACCGTCTCGCGGTGGACGGCAGCGGCGACGAGCTCGAACTTGGTGGCGTACCGGCGATAGATGGTGGAGCGGGCGACACCGGCCCGGCTGGCGACGCTGTCGAGCGTGAGGCTGGAGTACGAGGTGTGCGCCAGCTCGTGGATGGTGGCATCGAAGATGCGGCCCCACGCCTCGTCATCACGAG
The DNA here is from genome assembly GCA_964477795.1 of uncultured Bifidobacterium sp. Classification (GTDB taxonomy): domain Bacteria; phylum Actinomycetota; class Acidimicrobiia; order Acidimicrobiales; family Ilumatobacteraceae; genus UBA668. Next base: position 26,402 of record CAYZFZ010000003.1, on the reverse strand, counting down.
GCCGGCCACGGCGGGTTTTCTGTTCCGGCGAAGCGGTCGACGTCATCGAAGATCCCCTCTGGCGTCAGACCCCCCGACCCGGCGCCGAAGGTGACAGTAGGCCATCTCGCCGATTTGCGCAACAGGTTTGTGCGTAATTGTTTCGACGGCGGTCTGATTCAAGAAAGCTCAAGAAAGGAACGGGCCGCTCTGCCGAGCAGAGCCCCAGGTCAGGGCGATGAGACCTTTCTGATTTCTGTCACGTCAGGGTGCATCCTGCAGAAAGCTCGGCCCGGCATGAAGCTGCAGTGCAAGGTCCAGTCACGTTCTCGCGTAGTCAGACGTCGACGTAGACGACGCCTTCCTCGCACTTCGTCGCGTACGTGGCCAGGGGGATCGTCGCCGGGAGCGCGAGCACCTTGCCGGTGCGCAGGCAGAACTTGGCGAAGTGCCAGGCGCACTCCACCACGTCGCCGTCGATGTAGCCGTCGGCGAGCGAGGACTGGCCGTGGGTGCACAGATCGGCCGTCGCCAGGAACTCACCGTCCACGTTGAACACGGCGACCGCCGGCTCGGTGGGCATCACCAGCGCCTCGCCGGGCGCCACCTCGTCCACGCTGCAGGCGCGGGTCCAGGCCATGGGATCAGGCCTCCGCCGGCTCGGCGCGGTGGTGGCCCCAGTAGCTGATGTCGTTGTAGTGGCCCACGGTCCAGGTGGTGTCGTCGATGGCCCGCCCGCCGGTGCCGTACTCGATGTCGAAGCCGGCCGGGGTGGGCACGTAGAACGACACCATGTGGTCGTTCGTGTGCATGCCCAGCGACATGCTCACCGGCAGCCCGCGCTCCCGCACGATGTCGTAGGCGCGGCCGACGGCCTCCAGCGAGTCGACCTCCACCATCACGTGCAGCATCGCGCTGAACCCGGCGGCGGCGAACGCGAGCGTGTGGTGGCGCGGGTTGCAGTGCAGGAACGTGCCCTCGAAGGCCTCGTTGCCGATCGTGTCGCTGAGGCGCAGGCCCAGCAGATCCACGTAGAAGTGCCAGGTCGGCTCGAACTCGGGGACGAGCATGAACACATGCCCGAGGCCCTGCTCACCGGTCTTGAACGTGACACCCCTCGGCGACGCGAACGCGGTCTTCGGCGACAGCTGGCCGGCGACCAGCTCCACCTGGTTGCCCGCTGGATCCTGGCAGCGGTACAGGTCGTGCACCCGCCGCTGCGCGGCCAGCGCCTTGTCCTCCTCCACCGTCACGCCACCGGCCGCGAGCTTCGCGACGAGCTCGTTCAAGGCCTGGCGGGTGGCGACCTCGAAGCCGAGGTAGGCCAGCCCGGGCTCGCCCTGCTGCACCGCGATGCGGTGGTGGCGGTCGTCCATCCGCAGCAGCAGGCAGTCGTCGGTGGACCCGTCGGCGATCTGCATGCCCAGCAGCGCGGTGGCGAAGTCGCGCCACGGCTCCACCTCCGGCGAGCGGACTCCGATGTAGGTCAGTGCGTTGACAGTGGCCATCGTGGCTCTCCCTTTGCTGCCGTGGCGGAGGCTCCGCCGGTGAGGTGGGAGTATGAACGCCACGCATCGGCGGGCGCCTCCCGTTCGGTCTGCCAGGCGGAACGGTCGGCGCGAGCGCGGGCGCGTGCCGTTGTGCAGAACGATCGCGTTCTCGCCGCTCGCCCGGCAGTGGATACTCCCGCGATGCCTGCCGAACTCACCGAAGCCGAGACCAGCCGATTCGCCCAGACCTCGAAGTGGCGGATCCACTACCACGAAGCGGGCTCCGGTGAACCGGTGATCCTGCTGCACGGCAGCGGCCCGGGCGCCACCGGGTGGTCGAACTTCAACCCGAACATCGCCGCGCTCGCCGAGCACTTCCGCGTGTTCGCGGTGGACATGCCCGGTTGGGGCAAGAGCGACACGGCGGTGCCGGGTGACCGCGACCATGTCGAGGCGCTGATCCTGCTGATGGACGAGCTCGGCCTTGCGGAGGCGACGCTCGTCGGCAACTCGATGGGCGGGATGACCTCGTTGCTGACGCTCGCGCAGCACCCCGACCGTGTGCGCCGCATCGTCACGATGGGGGTGCCCAGCCCGGGCGTGAACATCTTCGGGCCCGCCGGGCTGACGGAGGGCCTGCGCATCCTGCTGGGCACCTACGCGGACCCGTCGCCGGCGAACTTCAAGCGCCTCGTGTCGATCATGGCGTTCGACCAGAAGTTCGCGACCGACGAACTGGCCGAGGAGCGGTCGCGCAACGCGCTCGCCAACCCCGACCACCTGAAGAACGCGCTGGCGAGCTTCCGCCCGGACCCGAAGTTCCAAGAGCTGGGTGCTGCGCTGGCCATGTCGCCGAAGCCGGCGCTGGTGGTGCACGGCCGCGACGACCTGACGGTGGGCATGGAGCACGGGCTGCGCCTCGTGGCGCTGATGCAGAACTCGCGGCTGCTGCTGCTGAACCGGTGCGGGCACTGGGCCCAGCTGGAGCACGCGGACGAGTTCAACCGCACGGTCGTCGACTTCATCCGCCACAACTGACCGCAACAGCGGGGGCCTGGGTACGGCCCCCGCCAGCCGGGCGGCCGTCGCCCCTCAGGCGGTGACGGCCGCCTCCAGCAGCGCCTTGCCGTAGGCGGCGCCGGCGGAATCCCAGTGGCTCAGGCGGTGCGACGAGGCGGTGAGCACGTCGCGCAGCACGTCCTGCAGCGGCTCGGTGTCGTACACCCAGGCGCCGCCGACATGGTCGCAGAGCGTGATCACGGCCTGGCGCAGCATGCGCGTGGCGTACGCCGCGTTGCGGCGACCGGCCAGCAGGCCGAGCGTGGTGAACGACCCCTGCTCGAGGCGCTGCAGCCCGTCCTGGCAGGTCGCGCCGATGAACTGGCGGGCGAGGTCGATCATCGCGCTCGCCTCCGCGATCGCCAGCTGGGTGCTCTCCAGCTCCGCCACCTTCACGCCTCGCGACACGCGTGTGGCCACCATCGCGACCACCTTGTCGAGCGCCGTCTGGGCGAGCCCGAGCATCACCGGCGCCAGGCTCAGCACTGCGAACGCGCCACGCGGTGCGTGCACGAGCGCGTAGTCGGGGTGCACCTCGGCGCCGGGGACGCGGCCGGTCATCGCATCGGCCTCGGAGAGGATCCGGTGCGAGGGCACGAACCGGTCCTCGATCACCAGGCTCTTGCTGCCGGTGCCGGAGAGGCCGAGCACCTGCCAGTCGTCGATCACGGTGAGCTCGCTCTTCGGGATCAGCAGGTACACCGTCGACGGGCTGCTGTCGCCGTTGGGCACGAACGCGCCCACCATCACCCAGGTGGCGTGGTCGCACCCGCTGGAGAACGACCACTTGCCGGTGATGCGCACACCGCCGTCGACCACGGTGGCGGTCGCCCGCGGGGCGAAGCTGGACGACACGGTTGCCCGCGGGTCGGCTCCCCACACGTCGATCTGCGCCTGCTCCGGGTAGCCGGCCAGCACCCAGGCGTGCTCGCCGAGCACGGCGTACACCCAGCCGGTCGACGGGCACTCCATCGCCAGCTCCTCGGTCACGGCCATGAAGCTGTCGTACGACGCGCCTTCGCCGCCGAAGCGCACCGGCTGCAGCAGGCGCAGCAGGTTCCGCTCGTGCAGCTCGTCGATCGTCGCGTCCGGCACCCGCCGGTCGCGGATGGTCGCGATGCGTCGATCGCGCAACGCCGGCGCCATCTCCCGCGCCGAGCTCCGATACCTGTTCACGTCCGCCGTGCGAGTGTCGTCGAGGATCATGTGCGCAAGGAAAGACCATCGCCCGATCGCGTGGGGTGCTTTCGTTCCGGCTGGCGGCACGATCCGTGGCGCCGAGGCGCCACGCCGTTGCAGAGTGCGCAGCGGAGGACTTCGCCATGGATCTCGACACAGCAGCTGCCACTCGCACGTACACGGTGGGCGGCGTGGAGCGCCCACGCCCGTTCGCGGTGCAACGGCTCGGCCACTCCGCGCTCTACCAGCGCGATCTGGCGGCAGCCCTCACCTTCTATCGCGACATGCTCGGCTTCCGGGTGACCGACACCCTGCCGCACGGTGCGCAGGGCGCCGGGGTCATCGCCCACTTCCTCACGCACAACTCCGACCATCACTCGTTCCTGCTGATGGACGCCGCGTTCGGCGCGCAGCGCGACGGGCGCTACAACCGCGGCATCACGCTGAACCAGCTCAGCTTCCAGGTGGGCGCGCTGCAGGAGGTGGTGGACGGCGGCCGCTTCGTGGAGGAGCACTGCGGTGGGCTGTGGCGGATCGGGCGCGACGTGCCCGGCAGCAACTGGGCCGTGTACGCGCTGGACCCGGACGGGCACCCGGTGGAGCTGTTCTACGGCATGGAGCAGATCGGTTGGGACCGGCGCAGCAAGCCGATCGGCGCCGTGCCGCCGGTCGCGGGCGACCTGCAACTGCCGCAGCGCCCGGAGTGGATGGAGGTCGAGGCGGCGGTCGCCGCCGGTGTGGATCTCGCCGGCGGTGCGGCCTCGATCGACCCGCTGCCGCCGCGCTTCGACGTGGGCGGGGTGCTGCTCGCACGCCCGTTCAAGATCGTCGACATCGGCCCGATCGGGCTCTTCGTGGACGACCTGGAGGCGTCCGTGCGCTGGTACCACGACATCTACGGCCTGCCGATCACCGAGCGCACCACGATCCGCGGGCACGAGGGTGTGTTCCTGCGCGCCGGTGCCGGCCACCACGCCGTGAGCCTGTTCCCCGTGGCGCTGCGCGAGGAGCTGGGGTTCCCGGCTCGCTCGACGGTGGCCACCGTCGGCATGCGCGTCGCCAACTACGCACAGCTCCGCGACGCCGTCGCGTTCCTGCGCGACGCAGGTGTGGAGGTGCGCACCGACGTGGAACGGGGGATGCACGCCGGCATGGGCCATGTCGCCTGGGTGATCGACCCGGACGGTCACCGCCTCGCCCTGTACTGCTCGATGGAGCGGATCGGCTGGGACGGCCGGCCGCGCCCGGCCGAGTCGCGCCCCTCATACGCCGAGCCGTGGCCGTCCACCGTCGCCGAGCGCGACGACGACCCCGCGCCGGCGTTCTTCGGGCCGCTGGCCTGACTGCCGCACGGCGGCCGGCGCGACCGTGCCGCTGGACAGAACGGTGCACGGGCGTTGCCTCCCCGGCCATCGGATACTGCACGCCGGAGCGCTCAGGGGGAGCGTCCGTGAAGGGGAAAACCATGAGAACGTCCCGTTGGCGCACGCACGCACTGCCTGCATTGCTCGTCTCGCTCGGCCTCGTCGGTGCCGCCTGCGGCTCGGACAGCGACGAGAGCAGCGCAACCACGGCAACAGAAGCCCCGGCTACCACCGACTCGGCAACCACCGACTCGGCTGCTCCCGAAACGACCGAGGCCGCTGCGCCGACGACCGACGCGGCCGCGCCCGACACCACCGAGGCAGCCGTCGCCTGCGACGGTGACCCGATCGTGATGACGATGATCGTCTCGCTCTCGGGCCCGCTCGGGTTCGCGTCGCGGGAGGCCGACAACAACAACGGTCTCGAGGCTGCGCTCGCGGCGGTGAACCACGACTGCACCGCCGGCCGGCCGCTCGACATCAAGGTGTGCGACGACAAGAGCGACCCGAACGAATCGACCACCTGCGGCCGTGAAGCCGCGGAGAACGGGTCGATCGCGATCTTCGGCGAGACCGGTTCCAGCGAGAACGGCGTCACCACTTCGGGCCTTCCCGGTGTGATGCTCAGCGGCTCCGGCCAGTTCGACCTGATCAACCCGCTCGCCTACTCCAGCATCAACACCGTCACCCAGATGCTCGGCGCGGTGTCGGCCGCCAAGGGTGCCGGCATGCAGTCGTTCGTCTTCGTCGCCCCCGACGTACCGGCCGCCCAGTTCGGCGTGGGCATCGCGGTCGAGCACGGCAAGAGCCTCGGGATGGACATGCAGGCGCTGTTCTTCCCGGCGGACACCACCGACTTCACCTCGGCCGCCGCGCAGGTGAGCGGCCTGGCGCCCGACGCGATCGGCGTGATCGTGCCGGCGACGCTGCCGTTCTTCACGGCACTCGAGGCGGAGGGCATCACCCCGAAGGACACGGCGTTCTTCACCGCGGTGGCGCTGATGCCGCCGGACGTGATCGAGAGCCTCGACGGCAAGGCCGAGGGGATGTACCTGGTCACCCCGGACGTCCCGGCGCAGGACACCACCAACGCCGGCATCCAGCAGATGCAGGAGGAGTGGGACGCGGCCGGCATCACGGACGACTTCAGCAAGGCCGGCGTCTTCGCCGTCAGCAACTGGTCGAAGGTGCACTCGCTGGCCACCATCCTCGGCAGCCTCAGCCCGGACGCGATCGCCGCACTGGACTCGACCGCGCTGGCCGACGCGCTCGTCGCCGCCGGACCGTTCACCCCGCTGGCTTCGGCGCCGTTCGACTTCAGTGCGCATGCCCTGCCGGGCATCGAAGCGCTGGCGCCGTTCCGGGTGTTCGGCGACGAGATCATGGTCACCCAGGTCACCGACGGCACCTACAAGGTGATCAGTGACTTCGGCTCGGTTGCGCAGGCGATCCCGCTGAACGAAGGGTGACCATGCTCGCGACAGCGTTCCTCAGCGCCATGACCCTGCGCTTCGTGCTGCTCGGTCTCGCCACGGGCGCCCTCTCGGCGCTCGTGGGGCTCGGCGTGGTGCTCGTCTACCGAACCTCCGGCGTGCTCAACTTCGCCGCCGGAGCGCTCGGTGGCATCGGCGCCTTCGTGTGCTACGCGCTGAGGGAAGACCACCACGCACCCATGGCGCTCGCACTCGGCGCCGGGTTGCTGGTGGGTGCGCTGTCGGGAGTGTTGACGTTCTTCGTCATTGCACTGCTCCGAGGGTCGTCCGTGCTCACCAAGCTGGTGGCGACCCTCGGACTGTTCAGTGCCGCACAGGGCCTGATGGTGATCGTGTGGGGGAGCGACATCCGCCAGCCGAAGTCGTTCCTCCCCACCACCCAGGTCGCGCTGTTCGGGAAGCTGCGCATCGGCGAGGACCGGCTGGTGCTCATCGCGCTGGTGCTGGTGCTCGCCGGTGCGCTGCGCTTCGTGTACGCACGCTCGCTGTTCGGCCTGGCCACCGCGGCCGTCGCCGAGAACCGGCGGGTGGCCGCCGGTTTCGGGTGGTCGACGAGCCGCGTCGAGCTGATCAACTTCACGATCGCCGGGGTGCTGTCGGCGCTCGCCGCGATCCTGCTGGCCCCGATCATCACGCTCACCCCGGCGGTGCTCTCGGTGGCGGTGCTGCCCGCCCTCGCCGCCGCGCTCGTGGGTGGGTTCTCCTCCTTCAGTGCCACGGTGGCCGCGGCGCTCTTCATCGGTGTCGTGCAGAGCCTCGTCACCCTGTTCCAGCCCGACCTGGCGACTGCGCTCGACGTGGGCGCCTCGTCGCTGACCGGGCTGCCCCAGGCGGTTCCGCTCGTGATCATCCTGGTGTTCACCGTCATCAGCGGCCGCGGGCGGCTGCAGCGCGGCGAGCAGCAGGCCCGCCTGCCGCTGCCCGGCGGCGGTCGCGTGTCGCTCGTGCCGCTGCTCGCCGGCCTCGCCGTCGGCACCGTCCTGCTCGTGCAGGCCGAGTCGTGGGCCGACGGCCTCATCGCCACGTTCGGCATGGCGATCATCGTCACCTCGGTGGTGGTGGTGTCCGGGTACGCGGGCCAGCTGTCGCTGTGCCAGTACGCGCTCGCCGGCTTCGGCGCGTGGGTCGCGGCCCGGCTGGTCAGCTCGGCCGACGTGCCCTTCGAGCTGGCGCTCGTCGCCGCGGTTGCCGCCACCGTGGTGGCCGGCATGCTCGTGGCGCTGCCGGCGCTGCGCACCCGCGGCGTCAACCTGGCGGTGGCCACGCTCGCGCTGGCGTTGCTGTTCCACTCGCTGATCTTCTCGAACTCGGGCATGACCGGCGGCTTCACCGGCACGGTGGTGCGGCCGCCGACGGTGTTCGGCGTCGACGTCGACCCGATCACGCACCCGCAGCGCTACGGCGGCCTGCTGCTGCTCGCCGTGCTGGGCACCGGGCTCGTGGCCGCGAACCTGCGCCGCGGGCGCGTCGGCCGGCGCATGCTCGCCGTGCGCAGCAACGAACGCGCTGCCGCCGCGCTGGGCGTGAGCATCGTCGAGGTGAAGCTCTACGCGTTCGCGGTGGGTGCCGGCGTGGCGGCGGCCGGCGGGGTGCTGCTGGCCTTCCGCCAGCGCAACATCCAGTTCGCCCAGTTCGACGTGTTCGGCTCGATCCTGTCCGTGCAGTACGCGGTGATCGGCGGGCTCGGCTGGCTGTCCGGTGCGGTCGTCGGGGCCGCGGCTGCTCCCGGTGCCGTCGTCGCAACGCTGGTCTCCAAGATCGCGGGCGAGGTCACCGACATCGGTGCCTGGCTCGCGCTGGTCGCCGGTGTCGGCGTGGTGCTGATGCTGCGCCAGGCACCCGACGGCGTCGCCGCCCAGTGGTCGCGGCTGGTGGGGCGGCACCTGGAGCGCTGGCGGTTCCCCCGCGCCGGCGCACGCCTTGCCGCACCGGCGGCTCGTGCCGCCCGCCCGCCGGCGATCCTGGTGGCCGAGCAGATCAGTGTTCACTTCGGCGGTGTCGTGGCCGTCCACGACGTGTCGTTCGCGGTGCACCCCGGCGAGATCGTCGGCCTCATCGGCCCCAACGGCGCGGGCAAGACGACCCTGCTCGACGCGCTGACCGGCTTCACCACCCAGACCTCCGGCACCGTGCGCCTCGACGGCACCGACATCGGCTCGTGGACGCCCGAGCGGCGGGCGCGAGCCGGCATGGCCCGCTCGTGGCAGGCGGTGGAGCTGTTCGATGAGCTCACCGTGCGCGACAACCTGCTCGTCGCCTGCGACGAGCAGCGCCGCACGCGGTTCGTGCTCGACCTCGTCCACCCGGGCGGGCAGCAGCTCACCCAGCTCGCCGAGGAGGTGGTCGACGACCTCGCGCTGCGCCCCTATCTCGATCAGCGCCCGTCGTCGCTGCCGCAGGGCGTCCGCCGGCTCGTGGGCATCGCCCGCTCGATCGTCGCCGACCCGTCGATCCTGCTGCTCGACGAGCCCGCCGCCGGGCTCGGCCCCAACGAGGGTGCGGAGCTGGCCGCCGTGGTCACCGGCGTCGCCCGCCGCCGCGGGCTGGGGGTGGTGATCGTGGAGCACGACGTGCCGCTGCTGCTGGGCATGTGCGACCGGATCGTGGCGCTCGACTTCGGCCGCAAGATCGCGGACGGCACGCCCGCCGAGGTGGCCGCCGACGAGTCGGTGATCCGTGCCTACCTCGGCGACGCCGATCCGCACGCGGCGCAGGTGGATCGCCTCGCAGCAGCGACGGAGGTGCCGGCATGACCGCCGTGCTCGAAGCCCGGCAGCTGGACGCGGGCTACCGCCGCGACCTCACGATCGTGCGCGGCCTCGACCTCGTGGTGCAGCCCGGCGAGGTGGTCGCCCTGCTGGGTGCGAACGGCGCAGGAAAGACCACGACGCTGTCGACGTTGGCCGGTGAGCTGCCCGCGCTCGGTGGCACCGTGCTGTGGGAAGGCGAGCCGCTGACCACACCGCTGTTCCGCCGTGCGCGCAAGGGCCTTGCGTTCGTCACCGACGAGCGGGCGGTGCTGATGAAGCTCACCGCGGCGGAGAACCTGCGCGTCGGCCGCTGCGACACCGACCATGCCCTGCGCCTGTTCCCCGAGCTCGAACCTCACCTCCGGCGGCGCGTGGGCCTGCTGTCCGGCGGGCAGCAGCAGATGCTGGCGCTCGCGATCGCGCTCGCCCGCAAGCCGCGCGTGCTGCTCGCCGACGAGCTCTCGCTGGGGCTGGCACCGATGATCGTCGACCGCCTGCTGCAGGCCGTGCGCACTGCCGCCGACGAGGGGCTCGGGGTGCTGCTGGTGGAGCAGCACGTGCACAAGGCGATGGCCGTCGCCGACCGTGCCTACGTCATGCAGCGCGGCGAGGTGCGCCTGTCGGGCACCGCCGCGGAGCTGCGCGGCCGAGTCGACGAGATCCAGCAGTCGTACCTCTCGCTCGCCGCGGCCACGTGATGGCCGCGCCCGCCCATGTGCTCGTCGTCGGGGCCTCGCTCGCCGCCGTCCGTGTCGCCGAGGCGATGCGCACGCTCGGCGCCGACTCGCGGATCACGATCGTCGGCGACGAGCGCCACCTCCCCTACGATCGCCCGCCGCTGTCGAAGGGCATCCTCACCGGCGACGAGGCAGCGGCTGCGAGCCTCCTGCTCCACGGCGACCTCGGCGATCTCGACGTGGAGCTGTCCCTCGGCCGGCGGGCGACGGGCCTCGACACCGCCGGCCGGACGGTGTCGTTCGACGACGGCTCCGTCGAGCGCTACGACGAGCTCGTGATCGCCACCGGCGCATCCGCCCGCCGGCTGCCCGCCTGCGACGGCCTCGACGGGGTGCACACGCTGCGCACCATCGACGACGCGATGGCCATCCGGGCGGAGCTCGCGCATGCCTCGAACGTCGTCGTCGTGGGCGCTGGCTTCGTCGGCTCCGAGGTCGCGTCGAGCGTGCGCGAACTGGGGCTCGACGTCGTCGTGCTCGAGGCGGCGGAGGCGCCGCTCGGCCGTGCCCTTGGGCCGGTGCTCGGCGCCCGCCTGGGCCGGTTCCACGCGGACCACGGCAGCCGGCTGCGGTGCGACGCCGTGGTGGAGCGAGCCGAGGGTGCCGGGCGCGTCGAGCGCCTCGTGCTCCGCGGCGGCGACACGATCGACGCGGATCTCGTCGTGGTCGGTGTCGGCAGCGTCCCGAACACCGGCTGGCTCGCCGGTACGCCGATCGACATCGTCGACGGTGTGCACTGCGACGAGCGTGGGCGGGCGGACGGGGTGGAGCATGTGCACGCCGTCGGCGACGTGGCCCGCTGGTACAGCCCGCGCCACGACGACCGTGTGCGCACCGAGCACTGGAGTGCAGCCGGCGACCAGGCGATGGCTGTCGCCGCCGACCTGCTCGGCCGGCCCGCGCCGGCGGAGGCGGTGCCGTACGTCTGGTCCGACCAGTTCGGCCACCGGATCCAGTTGGGTGGCCGCTGCTCGCCGACCGATCGGTTCCACATCGCCCGCGACGACGAGCGCGGCATCGTCGCCATCGCCGGCCGCGAGGGTCGGCTGACGGCGGCGTTGACGGTGGACGACGGCAAGCAGTTCGGTGCGCTCCGACGCCTCCTCGCGAAGGGTGCGAGTTGGGACGACGCGCTCGAGTGCGCCGAACGATGACGCACGACGACAACGACCTGTCAGGAGACTGAGGAGGAAACCATGGAGTACACACTGCTGGGACGGACCGGTCTACGCGTCTCGAAGCTCGCGCTGGGCACGGCCGTCCTCGGCCTCGTGCCACCGGCGTCGGAGTCCGATGCGCTCGTGCACGCGGCGCTCGATGCGGGCATCAATGTGTTCGACTGCGCCAACACCTCCGGCAACCGCGCCACGTTCGACCGTGCGGGCCTGCCCGCCGCCGAGCAGCGCCAGCACGCCGAGGAGCTGCTCGGCCGTGCGTTGCGCGGCCGGCGCGACGAGGTGGTGCTGTGCACGAAGGTGTCCGAGCCGGTCGGAGGCGGCCCCAACGACGGCGGGCTGGTGATCCCCGGTGTGGGCGGCAAGGGCGGGGGCCTGAGCCGCTACCACATCATGCGCGAGGTGGAGCGCAGCCTTGCCCGCCTCGGCACCGATCACATCGACATCTACCACCTGCACCACCCGGACCCGGACACCGCGATCGAGGAGACGCTGCAGGCGATCGACGACCTCGTCCGCCAGGGCAAGGTGCGCTACGTCGGGCTGTCCACGTTCAGCGGCTGGCAGATGGCGAAGGCGGCCATGGTCGCCCGCGCCGCCGGCACCGCCGGCCCGATCCTCAACCAGGTGCCGTACAGCATGATCAACCGCGGGGTGGAGAGCGAGGTCGTGCCGGCGGCGCTCGACCTCGGCGTGGCGATCACATGCTTCAGCCCGCTCGCCGGTGGGGCACTCGCCGGCGGCGCGGCGATCAACCGCGAGCACGGCGGCCTCAAGCGGTGGGGCCTTCCGTTCGACTACACGCCCGAGCAGCGCGCCGCGGGCGAGCAGCTCGGCGCGCTCGCCACCGAGTGGGGGCAGCCTGCTGCCCACCTCGCGCTGCACTGGCTGCTCGCGCGGCCGGCGGTGGCGATGGCCGTCGTGGGGCCGGAGAGCGTGCAGGAGCTGCAGGAGAACGTCGCGATGTTCGATCTCCGGCTCGACGCCGACCAGCTGACCGCACTCGACGAGGTGGGCCGAACCGTGCCCGCCATGCCGATCTGACCCACCCGCCACATGGTTCGACGGGTGTGCCGCCAGGCGAACCGAAGCAGTTCACAGAAGTGCCGGTTCGTCGTACCGTCCGCACACGGCGTCGAGCCCGCCCACGTTCATCCCAGGAGGGAAAATGGCAATTGCGCCCAATGAGCTCCAGCAGTTCGTCTCGCTGGAGCGCGGAGAGGTCGACCGGCTGATCTTCAGCGATCCGGACATCTTCGAGGAGGAGATGGACCTGATCTTCGGCAGGGGATGGCTGTTCCTCTGCCACGAGTCGCAGATCCCCAAGCCCGGCGACTTCTTCGAGTCGGTGATCGGCCGCGACAACGTCCTCGTCGTCCGTCAGAAGGACGGTTCGATCCGGGCGCTGCTCAACACGTGCACCCATCGCGGCAACGCGGTGTGCCGTGCCGAGGAGGGCAACACCAAGAACTTCATGTGCACCTACCACGGCTGGACGTTCGATCTCGCCGGCAACCTGGTGGGTGTCCCGGGGCTCACCGAGTACTACCGCGACGAGCTCGACATGTCGCAGCACGGCCTCGGTTCGGTGAACCAGGTCGACACCTACCACGGCTTCGTGTTCGGCACGCTCGACGACTCGGCCCCGCCACTGTACGACTACCTCGGCGAGACCGGCCGCCACGGCCTCGACCTCATCGCGTTGCAGGGCGACATGGAGGTCGTGTCCGGCATCCAGAAGTTCGTCATCCCGTGCAACTGGAAGTTCACCGTCGACAACCTCTTCGACTGGTACCACCCGCAGATCACGCACATCTCCGCGCTCATGCTGGGCGTGCTCGGCCCGGCGCCCAGCGAGTTCCTCGCCGAGGCCGGCGTGCGCACCCCCGACGGCGACGCGGTCGCCGTCCCGGGCCGCGCCGACCCCAAGCGGCACGACTCGATGGTCTTCGTCGACCACTACGGCCACGCCCAGGCGAGCCCCACCGTCGCGTCGTTCGCCAGCGCGAACCCGGCGGTCGCCGCGTCGATGGCCTGGCGCGAGCTGCCCCACGCGCAGGAGGCGCTGGGCGTGGAAGGTGCGCGCATCGTCGGCCACACCAACGTCTTCCCCACGCTGTGGGTGTCGTCCACCTCCAACCAGGTGTCGCTGCGCATCCCGCGCAGCGTGAACGAGACCGAGATCTGGTGGTTCACGTTCGTGGGCAAGGAGTGGCCGGCCGAAGCCCGCGCGGCGGTGATCTTCGGCGCCAACCACGTCTTCGGCCCGGCCGGCATCCTGGAGCAGGAGGACGGCGAGAACTGGGTGCAGAGCACCGTGCAGACCTACGGCCGCGGCAGCCGCCGCATCCCGCAGCTGCTGAAGATGAACCTGGGCCACGGCACCGTCGTGCGCGACGGCCAGAGCCCGCCGCGCATCGACTGCACCACCTCCGAGCACGCCCAGCTGTGGACGTACGTGGGCTGGCAGCAGTGGATGTCGGGCTGCGACTGGGACGAGCTCCGCGAGCGGACCACACCGCCGGAATCGATGTAGGAGGACCACCGTGACGATCGAGACCACACCAGTTCCCGCCGGCAGCGAGAGCGCGCTGCTGCTGCGGCTGCACGTCGAGGAGTTCCTGTACCGGGAGGCGGCGTTGCTCGACGACCGCCGCTTCGACGAGTGGGTGCAGCTGTTCACCGAGGACACCCACTACTTCATGCCGATCCGCCGCACGCGTGGCCGGCGCGAGCTCGGCAAGGAGTTCACCCAGCCCGGCGAGATGGCGTTCTTCGACGACAACAAGATGGTGCTGCAGGCACGCGTCATCAAGCTCGCGTCCGGCAAGGCATGGGCCGAGGATCCGCCGTCGCGGACGCGGCACCTCATCACCAACGTGCTGGTCGACGAGGATCGCGGCGACGAGCTCGACGTGCGCTCCAACTTCCTCGTGTACCGCACGCGGCTGAAGTCGGAGGAGACGACCTGGATCGGTTCCCGCCGCGACGTGCTGCGCCGCGCCGGCGACTCGTACCAGATCGCCAAGCGGCACATCTTCCTCGAGCAGACCGTGCTGCTGTCCCAGAACCTCAGCAACTTCTTCTGAGTCCTGTGCCAGCCACCGGCCACGACCCCGCCGACATCGACCTGGGCTCGCCCTTGCACGGGGCGAGTGCGTGGGAGATGAAGATGCACGCGCACCTCACCCACCACCTCGTGCACGAGGGCGAGCTGCTGCGCGAGTACGCGGCGATCGCGAGGGACTCGAAGTCGCCGGCGTTCCAGTACCTCGCCAACCTCATCCTGGAAGACGAGATCCGCCACCACCGGCTGCTCGCGGAGCTGGCACGCTCGATCGCGACCAGCGCGTCGGCAGACGGGAGCCCGTCGCCGATCCCGCGGCTTGGCGACCTGTCCGACGACAGCGACGCCGTGCTCGACGCGACGGCACGCCTGCTGGCCAACGAGCGCGACGACGAGCGCTCGCTCGCGGCACTCGCCAAGGAGCTGCGCGACTACAAGGACACCACGATGTGGAGCCTGCTGGTGGAGGTCATCCGCCACGACAACGCCAAGCACCAGACGATCCTGCGCTTCATCGAGCAGCACGCCGCACCGCGGCGCGGGTGACCTCCGCCCACTCGTTCCCGCGTCTCAGCCTGCTCGGGGGTGGGCGTCGAACCAGTCGAGGATGATCTCCGTCGCGTCGATGGTGCCCGTGGTCGGGCCGATCTCGATGGTGGCTCCCGGCCACGTGTGGCCGCCGTGCTCGATCGAGTAGAACTCGACGGCGTGGCCGGCCGGGCAGCCGGGGTACACCCAGTGCGCCACGTCGGGCTCGAGGCGCGTCACCGTCGGCTCCGACGAGCATCCCGCGTTCGTGGCCCACTGCGGCATGTTGATCTCCACGCCCGGCAGCCCGTTGTTGGCGATCACCGTGACACCCGGGTCCGCCCCGGCGCCGTACGGCACGACCGGATCGGCGGTGCCGTGGAACGCGACCACCGGCAGGGCACAGCCCTGCGGCGCGACCTCCTCGGCGACGAGCGCGATCGCGGCGAAACGCTCGGGGTGCGTGCACGCGACAATGGTCGCCTCCCACGAGCCGAGCGAGATCCCGGTCGCCGAGACCCGGTCGAGGTCGACGCAGTAGCGCTCGCCGATGGTGTCGAGCAGCGTCGTCAGGAACTCGTCGTCGGCGCCGCTGCCGCTGCCCTCCCACGTGCCGCCGATCGCGTCGGGGGTGATCACCACGTACCCGCGCACCGCCCCCCGCTCGGGGAGCCGCGAGTAGATGCTCTGCTGCACGGCGTTGGAGCCCGCGCCGTGCAGGGCCAGCACGACGGGCGCGGCGACCGCCGGGTCGTAGCCCGCGGGTACGGCGAGGCGGTACGTGCGCTCGACGCCGCCGACCGTGAGCGAGAGCGGCACGTCGCCACTGGGCTCGGCCGGCGCGAGCTCGGGCGGCGCCTGCCCGCATCCCGGGCTGGGCGACCGGACGGCCGGCGCAACGGTGGACTCGGGCACCACGGTGACGGTGCTCGCCGGGGCCGCCGTCGGCGGGGTGGCGGTCGGCGGGGTGACGGTCGTCGGGGTGACGGTCGTCGGTGCCGCCGTCGTCGGCGTCACGGTGGCCGGTTCCGTGATCGCCGTCCCGGTGCTGTCGCTCGCGCAGGCGGCGAGCAGCAGCGCTGCGACGCACGCGCCGGCAGCGGGCAGCAGCCGGCGGACCCGGGCCGATCGCTCGGTCACCGGCAGCGGCCGGTGAGCGCCAGCATCCGGGTCTGCGCATCGGCATCGGGGGCGACGTCCACCGCCGGCCCGAACATCATCGGTTGGCGCATCGTGTCGGCCACCGGCTCCACCATCCGCAGCACCGCCTCGACCAGTTCGGGATCGAGCGTGTCGTCGACGCCCAGCGCTCGCGCGAGGTCCCAGGTGTGGATCGTGGTGTCGTTCACGTTCCAGCCGATCGAGTCGTCCACCTTGCGCGGGCCGCGGAACGTCTCCACCACCCGCTCCAGCGTCGCGTCGTCGGCCGCTGCGGCCAGCATCGCGTCGCGCTGCGTGGCCCACGCCGCGTACGGGTCGTCGCCGGCCCACTGCTCGGGCGACTCCATCGGGTTCATCGTCCGTGGCTCGCCGGCGATGGCCCGCACCATGCCGTGCTGGATGGCCAGCACGTGGCCGATCACGTGCCGCGCCGTCCATCCCGCGCACGGCGCCGGCCGGTCCCAGTCGCCCGGCGCTGCCTGCGCCGCGACAGCGTCGAACCCCATCAACGCCTTCGTGTACAGCCGCGAGTTCTCCGTCATGCGACCGAGGTTAGATCCCGGCCCGGCGCCACGGCCGGCGATCGGGGGATGCCTACGCTGCGGCCATGGCCCTCTTCCACGTCGCGACGCTCACTCCCACCAAGGCCGACCTGCTTGCCGCCTGGGTGCCCGATCAGCCGTGGGGTCCACCGCCCGGCGAAGCGATCGAGGTCGTGGGCGCGTACCGCTTCGACGACCCCGAGGGCCGCGTGGGCATGGAGGTGCACCTGGTGCGCGCCGGCGATGCCGTGCTGCACGTGCCGCTCACGTATCGCGACGAACCGCTGGCCGGGGCCGAGGCCGCGCTGATCACGCAGATGCACCACTCCGTGCTCGGTACCCGCTGGGTGTACGACGGCCTGCGCGACCCCAGCCTCGTCGTGATGCTCGCCGCGGTGACGATGACGGGCCAGGGCGAGGCGCTGGGGATGGCGCTGCACGACGGCCGCTGGTACATCGCTCCCAGCGCGGTGCGCATCCAGGGCGGCGGCTGGTCGCACGAGCGAGTGCCGGTGGACGGGTTCGAGATCGATCGCGCCGACGCCACCGACGTGGTGCTGCGCAACGACCGTTTCGAGCTCACCGTCCACCGCCGCCCGCAGGCCGGACCGCGGCCGCCGATCGGGCTCACCGCCACCTGGCCCGGCCAGACCGAGCCGGTGGTGCTGGCCGAGGTGAAGGAGCGCTAGTCGCGCTCGATGCGGCGCAGGCCGTGCACTGGCGTCCACCACTCCACGATCAGCCGGGTGGCCGCCTCGTCGAGGTGGGTGATGACCACCTCGTGGATGTCGCACACGAACTGGCGGCCCTCCGGCTCCTCGCCGGCCTGCTCGCCGCCTGCGGCGACCACGTGCGCGTGCCCGGAGATCTTCGCCTCACCAGGCCACTCGGCCTCCTTGCCCTCCACGGGATGGAAGGTGGGGCCGTGCAGCGCGAACCTCGTGTCGCGCAGCAGGTCGGCTTCCTTGCGCGCACCGCTCATCGAGCCGAAGCGCAGCTCGCCATCGGCGAACTCGCACTCGATGCCCGAGATGCGCGGCGACCCGTCGGCGCGCAGCGTCGCGATCGTCTTGTGGCGACCGGCGTCGAACAGCTGACGCACACGGACGGCGAAGGCCGGCTCCGCGCGTTCGATGTCGCCCCAGGCAGTCACGTGCCGAGCGTAGTCACGCCCTGGAACCCGCCTCGGCGGGCGCGGCAACGCGGGCAGCGAGTGTGATGGAGAACTGAGGACGGGGTTGCACGCTCGGGGCGCAGGCGACAAGATCCGCAGCGAGGCACAGGAAACGCCGCTACCGGCGCTGCACCGAGGAGACCCCCATGACCCAGCTGCGAGACCGCCCGAACACCGCCCTGCTCGTGATCGACGTCCAGAACGACGTGGTCGCCAATGCCCACCTGCGCGATGAAGTCGTCGCCACCATCGGCGGGCTCGTCGACAAGGCCCGCGCCGAGCACGTGCCGGTGGTGTGGGTGCAGCACGCGGACGAAGGCCTCGTCGAGGGCACCGACGGCTGGCAGTACGTGCCCGAGCTGCAGCGCCGCGACGGCGAGGCCGTGGTGCACAAGCACTACGGCGACTCGTTCGAGGACACGACGCTGGAGTCCGAGCTCGCAGCCCGCGGGGTGGGGCGCGTCGTCGTCACCGGCGCGCAGACCGATGCGTGCATCCGCGGCACGCTGCACGGTGCGTTCGTGCGCGGCTACGACACCATCCTCGTCGGCGACGCCCACACCACCGAGGACTTCTCCTCCTACGGCTTGCCACCGGCCGACAAGGTGATCGCGCACACGAACATGTACTGGACGTGGCAGGCGGGCCCGGGCCGCACTGCCGACGTCGTCGCTGCTGCGGACGTCGACTTCGCTGGCTCGCCGGCCGACGCCTGAGCGGTTCGGCCCGCGATGCGGCAGGTCGACCTCCATCGCGCGGTACTGGCCGGCCTGAAGGACTGGCGGCCGTACCTCGACGCGAACAGCGGCCTGCCCGGGCCGCGCGGCAACCTCGAACTGGTGGCCGCGTGCGCGGAGGAGGCGGACCTCGCACGTGCGGAGCAACTGCTCGCGACGGATGACGAGTTCGCCGTCGTGTGCGGTGTGGTTGCCCTCGGTCGCCACCTCGCGCATGGCGACCACACCCACCTCGACGCGCTCCACACCTACGCCGCCGACGAGCGGTGGCGGGTGCGCGAGGGCGTCGCGATGGCACTGCAGCGCGCCGCCGACGACGCGCCGGAGCTCGCGTTCGAGATCGCCGAGCGGTGGTCGCTCGACGGTGATCCGCTGGTTCGCCGAGCCGCGGTCGCAGCGGTGTGCGAACCACGACTGCTGCGCGACCGGCGCTTCGCAACCCGCGCACTCACGATCCTGTCGGAGATCACCGCCGGCCTCGCCAGGGTGCCCGCGGAGCGGCGCCGCGACCCGTCGCTGCGCACCCTGCGCCAGGCGCTGGGCTACGGCTGGAGCGTCGTGGTCGCCGCCGACCCTGCGGCAGCGCTCCCTGTGTTCCTCCGGCTCGCCGAAGAACCCGACGCCGATATCGCCTGGATCGTGTGCGAGAACCTCAAGAAGAAACGCCTGCAGCGCGTGCTCGACGCGACCGCGTGACACCTCGCCGGAGACGGTGCCGGACCGGGGTTGGAGCGGCGCCGCAGCGCTGCGATGCTGAGGTTGAGCAGAGGAGGTGATCGATGGGTGACACCATCCGAACCACCAGAGCGTGCACGCTGGCCTCGCTTTCTCCCAGCCTCGTCGACGCACTCACGCGCCGGATGACGCCGGACGACCTCACGATCGTGATGTGCTGCGAGACCGTGTCCACCACGGTGACCAGCGGGATGTTCCGGAGACGAAGGGTCACGCGGACAACCGCGATGATCGTCACGCCGAAGCGCCTGATCTGGGCGACGGCCGGCCCCGACGGTGCCCCGGTCGTCAGGTCGGTGCCGTTGCGCGACATCGAGGTCCACGACTACGAGCGCAGCGATGAGTTCCGGCTGAACCCCGACAGCGGCATCATCGTCGACGGATTGCCCACCGACGTGCCCGGGCGAACCGACAGCGCGTTCATCGGGATCGGCCCGGAAGCAGCGGGCGGCCACTTCCGTCGTGCCCTGCGCCAGTCCGTCATGGACGCCCGCCGCGCGCCGTAGACCGAGCGCGTCGCCGGTCAGATGGTAGCGGTGGTGTCGATCCGGCTGTCGACGAGTCGCTGGGGGTCGCTGGGGAAGAACTCCAGATCGCCGGTCGGTGAGAACGCGCCCTGCACATCCACGATCAGATCCACGGGCGCGCTGTTGTAGATGCAGAACGAGCCGTCGGCGGCGACGGGCACGGCGGCCAGGTTCGCGATCGGTGCTGTGGACCCGAAGTTGCCGGTGGACTTCGTCTGCGCGCCGAGCGAGAGCGCGGAGCAGAGATCGGCGGTGATGTAGCCCGAGCCACCGCCGCCGACCATCGTCAGGTTGACCAGCGCAGCAGTGCTTCCCGCGGGTACGCCGGTGACCACCCGGGTGATGCTCTCGCCCGCGCGGGTCGGCGACTGGCCGCCGCGCGTGTCGAGCCGGCGTGACGCGGGGAGCAGGCCGAACTTCTGCCCTGGAGAGCTGTGCGGTACGAACAGACCCTGCAGGTCGACGACGAGGTGCACCGGTGCGCTGTTGTAGATGCAGAACGAACCGTCCGGGTCGAGGGCGACCACGCCGAGGTTGGAGACGTCTGTGGCGACCCCGAAGTTGCCCGACGACTGGGATTGCGGCCCGGCGACGAGTGCACTGCACTTCGCCGCCGTGATGTAGCCGGGGGCCTCGCCGCCGGTCATCGTCAGGTTGACCATCGCCGACCGTGTGCCAGGCGGCGTGCCCGTCTGGACCCGCGTGATCGAGCCGCCCGGCGGTGGCGCCGGCGAAGCCTGACGCGTGTCGAGCAGCCTGGTGGGTGCCTGCGGCACGAACTTCGAGCCGGCATCACCCGCGTAGCGGAACTCGCCCAAGGTGTCGATCAGCACGTGGACGGGCGCCGAGTTGTAGAGGCAGAACTGCTGGAACGTGCCGAGTTGGATCACGCTCAGGTTGGCGCTGGCCGAACCCACCCCGTGGTTGCCCGACGACGTCGACTGCGGCCCTTGTGTCATGGACTGGCACGTGCCGGTGGAGACGTAACCGCTGCCGGTGGCGTCCACCATGGTGATGTTCGCCAACAGGGCGCCGATGAGGAACCCCGCGCCCGGGGTGATGGTCGCGAACGAGTTCGCCGGGACCCTGCGATCGGCGACCTCGAACACACCGTTGCAGTCCGTGTCGAGGAAGCCCCGCCAACCGCCGGCGAAGGTACCGAAATTGGCGCCGTCGTCGGGGATCGAGCTCGTCCTGACGACGCAACGGCCGACGAACGACGAGCCGGGTGGGTGCGCTGTGTAGTTGCCCTGTGTCTGGCCGTCGGTGTCGATGCGCCACGCGATGCACCCACCGCTGCGGCGGATGCAGCTCAGCACCATGAACCCGTTGCCGGGCAGCGCCTTCGATGCCACCTGGACGGTGATCCCGAGGCACTGCTTCGCCTGGCCCAGGCCGCTGCACTCTCCCACGTACTCCCCCGCTGCGGCGGCAGTGAACGGGCGTGGGCCGGCGACGGCGGCGGGAAGCAGGCAGAGCACGAACACCGGCTGGAGGACTCGACGCAGCGTCATGCGCCGAACCTAGCTGGCATCCGAGCCTGCGCTCCGGACTGCTGTCGAGTGCGCTCGGCTGAAAACGGCGAACGGCGACCACCTCGAGGGGAGAGGTGGTCGCCGTTCGCGAGCAACGGTGTTGCTCAGGTGATCGTGCGGATCAGCCGCCCGTCATCGCGGTCGACATCTCCTGCAGGCACGCCGAGATGGTGTTGGCATCCGCCGGCGAGGCGGCGCTGAGGGTGGCCGCCTGGGTGGTGAGCGCAGTGGCGTCGTTGGTCAGCTTGCCGATGTCGCCGCTGGTCGGGTCGGCCATGACCTTCTTGTAGTCCTCGCCGAGCTTCTTGGCGGCGTCGCAGAACGCGACGACGTCGGGGTTGCTGGAGCTCGCGCCGCCGCCGGTGGTGTCGGCGGTGCCGCCACCGCTGGTGTCGGCGGGGGCCGCCGTGGGGGCGACGGTGACCGCCGACGACTTGTCGTCATCGCTGCAGGCGGCGGCGCTCGCACCGAACACGGTGGCCACGAGCATCCAGGACATCAGCTTCTTCGAAGCAATCATTGGTGGGTTCCTCTCCCTTGGGCGCGGCTTGGTGCCGCCCTTGTGCAGCAGTGTCATCGGCGGGCGCGGAGGGCACATGAGCAGTGGCTACTCATTCCCTCCCGGGGCCTTTGCTCAGGCTGCGGTGGCCCTACTCAGGGTGGTGACTGCGGCACGCGACGCGGGCGAGGAGGTTGCTCCGGCTAGAGCACAAGGACCCTGGCCTGGCAGGCTCACGCCATCTGAGAATCGCTCAACTGGACGAACTGTCCAACAGTTGAACGCTGGCAACAGTTGAACTCTGGAAATGGGGACCCATGAGTCAGACCGCAACACTCGCCGCTGAGGGCGGCACCGTGCCGACGGAGCACTTCGACGTCCTGATCGTCGGTGCCGGCATCTCCGGCGTCGGGGGCGCCTACCACCTGCAGACCCAGTGCCCGGGAAAGACCTTCGTGGTGCTCGAGGGGCTGGAGAGCTTCGGTGGCACCTGGCTGATGCACAAGTACCCGGGCGTTCGCTCGGACAGCGACTTGTACACGTTCGGCTACCGGTTCAAGCCCTGGACTGGCGCGCCCATCGCCACCGCCGGCGAGATCCTGAAGTACATGGGCGAGGTGATCGAGGAGAACCACCTCGACGACCACATCCGCTACCACCACCGCATCTCCGACGCGAGCTGGGACAGCGCGTCCAACCTGTGGACGCTGCGGGCCACCAACACCGAGACCGGGGAAGCGCTCGCGTTCACCGGCAACTTCCTGTGGATGTGCCAGGGCTACTACCGCCACAGCGAGGGCTACACGCCGAAGTGGCCCGGCATGGATCAGTACAAGGGCACGATCGTGCACCCGCAGACCTGGCCGGAAGACCTCGACTACAAGGGCAAGAAGGTCATCTGCATCGGTTCGGGTGCCACCACCGCCACGGTCGTGCCCGCGATCGCCGCCGACTGCGAGCACGTCACCGTGCTGCAGCGTTCGCCAACCTATTTCTGGACGGGCCGCAACGGCAACGACGTCGCCGACATGCTGCGCGAGCTGGAGGTCGACGAGACGTGGATCCACGAGATCGTGCGTCGCAAGATCCTGCACGACCAGGAGATGGTCACGAAGATGTCGTTCGAGCAGCCCGAGTTCATCAAGGACGAGCTGATCAACAACGTGACCACGCTGCTGCCCGAGGGCTACGACGTCGGCAAGCACTTCACCCCGAAGTACCGGCCATGGCAGCAGCGCCTCGCGTTCGTCCCCGACGGCGACCTGTTCGCCGGCATCAGCGCCGGCAAGGCCAGCATGGTCACCGACGAGATCGACACGTTCACCGAGAAGGGCATCCGCACGAAGGGCGGCGAAGAGCTCGAGGCCGACATCATCATCACGGCCACCGGCTTCAACCTCAGCGTGCTGGGCGACATCCAGTTCTCGCTCGACGGCACACCGCTGAACCTGGCCGACACCGTCACCTGGCGCGGGATGATGTTCACGGGTGTGCCGAACATGCTGTGGATCTTCGGCTACTTCCGCGCGAGCTGGACGCTGCGGGCCGACCTCATCAGCGACCTCGTCTGCCGCATCCTGCAGCACATGGACGCCAACGGCGAGCACCGTGTCACCCCGCAGCTGCGCCCGGTGGAAGACGCCGGCATGACGATCGGCCCGTGGATGGACCCCGGCAACTTCAATCCGAACTACCTGATGCGCAGCCAGCACCTTCTGCCCAAGGCGGGCGACAAGGCGGAGTGGCGCCACACTCAGGACTACTGGTTCGAGAAGGACGCGCTGCCGGCGGTGAACCTCGACGACGGGTGCCTCGTCTTCGAGTGAGCCTGCGGCCGCCGAGCACGGGCGGCCGACGCGGTGACCTGATCGTCGAAGAAATACCGCCGTCCGGCCTGGCCACGAGCGCCCACACCGGCAAGACTGCGCGCATGTCGATCCTCAACGAACCGATCCACACGCTGCGCGGGGAATCCACCACCCTGTCCGACCTGGGCACCACGTCCATCCTGGCCGTCAACGTCGCGTCCAAGTGCGGCCTGACACCGCAGTACACCGGCCTCGAAGCGCTGCAGGAGCAGTACGGCAGTCGCGGCTTCACCGTCGTCGGCTTCCCGTGCAACCAGTTCGCCGGGCAGGAGCCGGGCTCGGCGGAGGAGATCGAGACGTTCTGCTCCACCACCTACGGCGTCACCTTCCCGATGATGGAGAAGATCGACGTCAACGGCGAGGGCCGCCACCCGATCTACGCCGCGCTCACCGAGACCGCCGACGCCGAGGGCCACAGCGGCGACATCCGCTGGAACTTCGAGAAGTTCCTCATCGCCCCCGACGGCACGGTCACCCGCTTCAGCCCGATGGTCACGCCCGAAGACCCCACCCTCGTCGCTGCCATCGAGGCCAGCCTCCCCGGCTGACCGCGCCCGCCGGCCAGGGGGTCAGCCGCGCACCACGCCGATGACCTGATCGACGAAGCGCAGGATCGGTTCGGTGGCACGCGGGTTGCCGAAGTCCATCACGAAGTGCTGCACGCCGAGGTCGGCGAGGTGGGAGATCTGCTCGGCCAGCCGCTCGCTGTCCTCGTCGGTCTCCGGCAGCGGGCGCTCCAGCGTCGTGCTGACCTCGATCGCGCCCGGGTCGCGCCCGGCGCGTTCGGCGGCCGCGCGCACGATGCCCAGCTTGCGCGTCCAGTCCTCGTCGGTGCGGAAGAAGCTGTTCCACATGTCGGCCAGGCGGCCCACCATCGGCAGCCCGATCTGCTCGCCCGATGCGCCGATGCACACCCGCGGCACGGGGTCGGGCAGCGGCGGCGCCGACGCGCCGTCGATGCGGAAGTGCTCGCCGGTGAAGCTGGGCTCGGCCTGCGTCCACATCAGCCGGCAGATCGTGATCAGCTCCTCCAGCTGGGCGAAGCGCACCGCCGGCCGCGGGAAGTCGTAGCCGTAGGCGGCGTACTCGTCGGCTCGCCAGCCGGCGCCGATGCCGAGGATGAAGCGGCCACCGGACAGCACCTGCAGCGTCGCGGCCATCTTCGCGGTGAGCGCCGGTGGCCGGTAGCCCTGGCCGAGCACATGGTGGCACAGCTGCACGTTCGGGTGGCGGGCGGCCAGCCAGGTGAGCGTGGTCCACGCCTCCAGGAACGGGTCGGTCTTCGCGTCGAAGCCGTAGAAGTGGTCGGCGATCCACAGCGAGTCGAAGTGGGGGAGCGCCGTCGGGAGGATGTGCTGGTCCTGGTACGCGGCGATCGGCTGGAAGTCGCTCCAGCGGTTGCCGATCACCGGTGACAGCCAGCCGAAGCTGAGCGAGCGGGTCATCCGCCCATCTTCACACCGTCATCGCTCGAGCGCGACCTTCACCTGCTCGAGCGTGCGCTGCATGCCCTTGGTCATCATCGACCGGCGGCGCAGGATGCGCTCGTAGACGAACCCCGACACGCCCTTGGGCTCGTACTCGAACGACTCGGTCACCAGCGTGCCGTCGCCTGCCGGTTGGAAGCGGTAGCGCCACGTGGTGTAGCCCTCGGCGACGAACTCGAAGCTGCGGCCGGGCTCGCAGGCGGTGACCTCGGAGGTGGTGGTCCAGCGCTTGACGGTGCGGCCGGCGACCTTGGCCTCGTTGTCGCCCTCGAACTTCGCGCCGACCGCCGGACCGGTGGCACCGCCTACCCAGCGGCCGGCCGTGCACTCCGGGCTCCACTCGCCCATGCGCGTGACGTCGGCGATCGCGGCCCACACCTGCGCGGGTGGCCGGTCGATGGTGACCTGTGCGGATCCTGAACTCATCTCTTGTCTCCAGTCACGCGAATGCGCAGAACTCGTTGCCCTCGGGGTCGGCCAAGACCCACCAGTCGATCTCACTGTCGCGGGTGCGCAGCAGTGTGGCCCCCGCCGCCACCAGCTCGTCGACGCCCGCATCCGCGAGCGTGACGTCCCAGTGCACCCGGTTCTTCACCGTCTTCGGCTCGGGCACCGGGTTGAACACCCAGAACATGTACGGGAAGCCGGCCGCGCCTTCCACCCACACGAACTCGCCGCCGGGCTGCTGCCCGATCGTGCCGCCCGTGCGCTGCGCCCACCAGGTCGCGATGCGCAACGGGTCGGCCGCGTCGACCACCAGCTCGAAGGGCCCGCTGGGTGCATCGTGGTACTGCGGGTGCGGGCCGAACACGCACAGTGCCACACCGTCGGGATCGTTGAGCACGTACCACGGATGACCCGGCCCGGGTTCGGCGGCGACGCGCGCGCCGGCCGAGATGAGCGGCACCGGATCGCCACTGGGCACGCGCAGGTCGAGGTGCACCCGGCTCTTGCCCGCGGGCGGCTCGGGCACCGCGTTGATCCAGACCGTGCGCTCCTTGGACCCGCCGGCCGGCGGCTCGAGGTGGAAGTCGCCGCTCTCGTGCTCGACCACCGGCTGGCGCAGCGCGGCGCCCCAGAAGCGGGCAACGGCTTCCGGCCGCCCACCGCCGGCGGTGACGTCGATGCAGAGATCCTTGAACACGACATCGGGCATGGCGTGAAGTTAGCCCGTCGACCTCCATCGTTCGCTCGCTGCGCTCGCTCGTCGACCTCCATCGTTCGCTCGCTGCGCTCGCTCTCTCCTGTCGGTCGAAGAACCATGTGGACGGCCTTCGGCCGGCCCAGCTGCCATGCGTCTCACGGGAACCGTGTCG
>CAYZFZ010000002.1:0-73505 GCA_964477795.1 uncultured Bifidobacterium sp. | reverse complement strand
ACCTTGCCGTAGATGTCGGGCCGCTCGGCGGGGTCGAAGCCGTAGAGCGTCACCGAGTCGAAGGCGGTGGACAGGCGGGTGGCGGGCTGCCCCTCGGACAGCATCTTGAAGCGGCGGTTCGTGCGCGCCGGGCCGCCCTCGCCGGCGAACATGCGGGCCGGATCCTCGTTCTCCCGCTTGAACGGGAAGACACCGGCGGTGAAGGGGAACGAGCCGGGCAGGTTCTCGCTGCGCAACCAGCGGACGAGCTCGCCGTGGTCTTCGAACTTCGGCGCGCTGAGCTTCGGGATGGCCAAGCCGGAGAGCGACTCGCGGGTGGGCCGGTCGGGGCCGTTGGCGGCCGCGGCGCGGGCCGGCCACGCCTCCAGCAGCGCGCTCGTGGCACCGTCGACGCCGGCCGCAACCGTGGCCTCCACCGCGCGCACCGCGCTGGCGTCGCGACCCGTGGCCTCGACGAGGCGAGCGGCCTCGGACAGCTGCTGGCGCTGGCGGGCAACGCCGGCCTGCTGCCCGGTGGTGGTGTGGTAGCGGCGGATGGTGTCGGAGATCTCGGCCAGGTAGCGCTGGCGCGAGGTGGGCAGCACGGTGCCGATGTGGGTGGAGGTGGTGGTGTCCACCGGGGCGAGCGCGCCCTGCGGCAGCTGCAAGCCGCGCTCGCCGAGCTTGGTGCGCAGGCGCTGGTAGACGGCGGTGACGCCGTCGTCGTTGAAGCGGGCGGCGACGGTGCCGTACACGGGCAGCGTCTCCGGGTCGACGTGGAACAGCTCGTGGTTGCGGGCGTACTGGCGGCGCACGTCGCGCAGTGCGTCCTGCGCGCCGCGGCGCTCGAACTTGTTGATCACCACCAGCTCGGCCTGGTCGAGCATGTCGATCTTCTCCAGCTGGGTGGAGGCCCCGAACTCGGGCGTCATCACGTACATCGGGATGTCGACGTGGGGAACGATCGCCGCGTCGCCCTGCCCGATGCCGGGCGTCTCGACGACGACGAGGTCGGCACCCCATGCCTTCGCAGCCAGCACGGCACCGCCGAGCGCCCGCGGCACGGTGACGCCCATCGCGTTGTCGCCCGGCCGGGTGGCCAGCGAGCGGAAGAACACCTGCGAGCTGTCGAGCGTGTTCATGCGGATGCGATCGCCGAGCAGGGCACCACCACCGCGCCGGCGGGTGGGGTCGATGGCGATCACCGCGATGCGCACCTTGTCCGCCTGGTCGAGGCGGAAGCGGCGCAGCAGCTCGTCGGTGAGCGACGACTTGCCCGAGCCACCCGTGCCCGTGATCCCCACCACCGGCACCGCCCGGGCACTGGCAGCCGCGCCGAGCTCGGCGGCCACGTCGTCGGCGAGCACGCCGGACTCGATCACCGAGATCGCCCTCGCGAGGGACGCCTCCGAGCCGGCGAGCACACCTTCGAGGTCGACGGTGCCGTCGCGCTCGGGTGGCACGTCGCAGGCCGCGATCATCGAGTTGATCATCTGCGCGAGCCCCATCGACTGGCCGTCCTGCGGCGAGAAGATGCGGGTGACGCCGCGGCGGTGCAGCTCGTCGATCTCCGACTGGACGATCACGCCGCCACCGCCGCCGAACACCTTGATGTCGCCGCGACCGCGCTCGCGCAGCTGGTCGATGAGGTACGTGAAGTACTCCATGTGGCCGCCCTGGTACGAGCTGATGGCGACACCCTGCACGTCTTCCTGGATGGCCGCGCGCACCACGTCGTCGACGCTGCGGTTGTGGCCGAGGTGGATGACCTCGGCCCCCTGCGCCTGCAGGATGCGGCGCATGATGTTGATCGATGCGTCGTGGCCGTCGAACAGGCTGGCGGCGGTGATGAACCGAACGGCGTGATGTGGCTGGTGCAGACCGGTGTCGGGCATTCGACTCTCCCCATGCTCGCAGGCCCCGGCAGAGGCCTCGGGGACAAGATTACTTCGACATCAAAGTATTTGATAGTACGACGTCCAAGCAATTTTCTGCGACCTAGGATGAGGCCGATGGTGCCTCGCCGACCGCTCTCCTTCGACCCGATCGACGAGGCTGCTCGCAACTGGCGCGCAGCCGGCTGGGAGGCCGCTGCGCCGGGCATGGCCTTCGTCACCTCCATCATGCGGGCGCAGCAGATCTTCCTGTCCAGGGTGGACGCCACGCTCGCACCGTTCGGCCTCACGTTCGCCCGCTTCGAGGTGCTCATGCTGCTGGAGTTCTCCCGCACCGGGCAGATGCCGCTCAGCCGCATCGGCGCCCGCCTGCAGGTGCACCCGGCCAGCGTCACGAACGCGATCGACCGGCTGCAGGAAGCAGGCCTGGTGGAGCGCGTTCCCCACCCCACCGACGGCCGCACCACGCTCGCCGCGATCACCCGCGCCGGCCGGCGTGTGGTGCGCAAGGCGGCAGCCGCGCTCAACGAGCACGTCTTCGCCGACGTCGGCCTGCCCGGAGAGGACAGCGACGCCGTCGTCGACGTGCTCGCCGAGCTGCGCCACCGCGCCGGCGACTTCCACGACGCACCCGTACACGAGGCCTGAGCTCGCGACCGGCCCGACCGGTCAGCAGTCCAACCGAGCGAGGGCGCGACGCACCAACGGCGCCCCGAAGTGCCGTTCCATGTCGTCCTCGTCGAGGCGACGGCGTGCTTCGTCGGCGGTGAACAGCCTTCGATCCAGCGCGTCCTGCACGATCTCCAACAGGTGATCCGGCTCGACATCGGCAGCGATGTCGATCACCGTCCGCAGGGCGGTCGTGCACGGGATGCCGCGGACCTCGGTGACGTCCGAGTCCGGATAGTCGGCGTAGTGGACGACCACGCGCTCGCCGTTGATCGTGCCCGTCTCCGTCAGCGCCCCGCTGGCGTCGAGCCCGAGGGTGGTGTCGCCGTCCCAGGGCACCCGGGGCCCGTCCTCGTCGAACCGGCACCCACACGACAGGAGCTGGCCGCCGCAGGATGGGCAGGACTGGAGGTCGCAGCCGGGGTGGTGCAACCCACCACGAGCGACGCCACAGTCACCGCAGCGAGCGCCGCGCTCGCGCGACCGCCCGCGACCGAACGGCGCGAGCGACAGCGGGTTGCCGTCGCGGTGCATCGCACCGACGACGCACGATGCGCCGGTGGACATGTCGTGCAGGCAGAACCGGCAGATGCTCATGGCCGGCCACCCTCGGGCAAAGCAGGCAACGTGTGGTGCGCCGCGAGGTCGCGGCCGCAGTAGGGGTGCAGTGACATCGGAGTCTCCTTGGCATCGGGTTGGGGCACGCCGAACGGCCCGGGTGGAAGCTGACGCTTCGATGCGGCAGGGAGACCTGCGAGTGACGAGCACGATGCTAACGAGGTTCGGGGCGGCTACGGACGGCGTCGTCTGGCTCCGGTACAGGCAAGCGGGTACGGTGCGCCCCGGTCGGCGTGCGCCGGCCGATCGATGGGGGCAGCCCGTCGACACGACACCAGAGGTGCGCCGATGTACGTCCTGACCGAAGACCGAGCCGCTGTCCGCACGCTCACCCTGCACCGCCCGGAGGCGCTCAACGCCCTCACACCCGCCCTGCTGGAGGAGCTCGCCGACGCGCTCGCCCAGGCGGCGGACGACCCGCAGGTACGGGTGGTGGTGCTCACCGGCACCGGCCGCGCGTTCAGCGCCGGCGTGGATCTCAAGGCACTGGCCGAGCTGCCCATCGAGGGTGGCGATGTCGCCGACGTGCTCAACACGCCTGCACGCCGCATCACCCACCGCCTGTCGACGATGCCGAAGGTGACGATCGCGAAGGTCAACGGCTTCTGCTTCACCGGTGCGCTGGAGCTGGCGCTCGCCTGCGACCTGTTCGTGGTCGCCGCCGAGGCGAAGCTGGGCGACACCCACGCGAAGTTCGGCCTGCGCCCCACGTGGGGCATGAGCGCGCGGCTGGCGCAGGCGGTCGGCCCCGTGCGCGCCCGCGACCTGTCGTACACGGCCCGCACGTTCATGGGCACCGACGCGCTCGCCTACGGGATGGCCACCACGTGCGTGCCGCTGGCCGAGCTGGACGCGACGGTCGACGCGTTGGCCGACGCGATCTCCGCCAACAGCCCGGACTCGATCGCCGCCTACAAGGACCTCTACCTGCACCAGCAGGATCTGGGCCTCTCCGACGGGTTGCAATTCGAGCAGCACGCGAAGTACTCGATGGAGGGCGCCGCCGACCGCGTCTCCGGCTTCGGCAACTGACCCAGGCTGCGGGTGGCGTTGCGTCGATCCGGGGCGCCAACTACCTTTACCCCCCATGGCAAGGGTAAAGGAACGGCGGCGAGGGGCGACGATGATCAGCTCCAAGAACCAGATCACCATCCCAGTCGCCGAGCTCCGCGCCGCCGGGCTCGAGGCTGGCGAACGTCTCGTCGTTCGCGCCGACGGCCCTGGGCGCGTCATCCTCGAACGTGAGGATGACGTCCTCGCGGAGTTCGCCGGTGCACTCACCGGGGTGTACGCCGACCACGGGTTCGACGCGCTGCGCAACGAATGGGACTGATCCATCTCGACGCAGGAGTCGTCATCGGATTCCTCGACGCCGACGACGCCCATCACGGGCCCGCCGCCGAGGCACTCACCGCGGCGCTGCAGTCCGGCGACCGGCTCGCGATGGCTGCCTCCGCGTTCGCCGAGTGTCTCGTCGGGCCGTCGCGCCGCGGCGGGCGGGCCGTCGCGACCGTCAACGACCTGTTCGAGCGGCTCCCGATCGACATCGTCGAGCTCGACGCAGGCACAGCGCGGCGCGCTGCCGCGCTCCGCGCGACGCACACATCACTCCGCTTGCCGGACGCGCTCGTCATCGCCACCGCATCTGAGCGCGCCGCCGATCACCTCATCACCACCGACCGGCGATGGCCCACGGCCCGCAAGCTCGCACTCACCCTCACGATCACCGTGCTCTGAGCCCGCACCCGCCCGAATCCCCGCTCTCTTCGTCGGGTCGTCGAGCGATGGCGGGTACCGCAGTAGCGGTCGCCTGGGCTACCGCAGGCGCACGACGCGGCCGGTGAGGTGAAGATGGGGCATGGCAGCGAAACCTCTCGACGTCACGGACGGGGGATGGGAGTACGTCAGCAACCTGCCACGAACCCGACGCTCTCGGCGTCATCCGGCCGGAGCCGAGCGGCTTTCCCGCTGGGGTATCCGGTTGAAGAAGCTTCCGGCGGTGATGTGACGTTGCTCGGGGACGTGGACGACCAACTCGCCGCGCAGGACCTCGATCGGCTTGGGGCGAGTCGCCTCAGCGGAAGGCGGGCATCACCTCGTCGGCGAACAGCTGCGTCGCCCGCGTGAACGTCTCCTGGTCGGTGGCCTCGCGAGCCGTCGCCATGATCAGGCACACCTCGTCGAAGCCGATGACCTCGCGCCAGCGGGAGATCTCGTCGCGCACCATGCCGGGGGTGCCGGCGAACGCGCGGTCGTGCACGAACTCCTGGTAGGGCACGTCCTCGCCCTCACCCACGCGGCGCAGCACCGGGTCGTGCTCGTCGCCCTTCGTGCCGGTCTCCCAGTAGTAGCGGTGGAAGCTGAGGGCCCGCCCGTACCACTCGGTCTCCACCGCTCGGTCGTCCTCGCCCACCCAGCCCTCGCGCATCAGGCAGATGCGCGGCGTGGTGCCGTGGCGTTCGCAGGCGGCGCGGTACCGCTCGCACATCGCGGCCACCACGTCGAGCGTCTCCATCGGCAGCGTGAACCACGTGTCGCCGTACTTCGCGGCACGCTCGATCGCCGCGTCGGAGTTGCCGCCCACGTAGATCGGCGGATGCGGTTGCTGCACGGCCGTGGGGTACACGGGCACGTCGCCGAAGTGGAAGAACTCGCTGTCCCACTCCCAGCTGCCGCTGGCCCACGCCTTCTTCCACACCGCCAGCGTCTCGTCGAGGCGGCGGCCGCGGGTGCGCATCGGCACCTGGAAGTTGTCGAACTCGTAGGCCCGGTAGCCGGTGCCGACGCCGATCATCGCCCGCCCACCGGAGATCTGGTCGAGCGTGCTCGCCTGCTCGTGGCCGGCGATCGGGTGGTGCAGCGCGCCGAGGTACACCCCCGTGCCCAGCCGCAGCGTCTCGGTCTGGGCGGCGATCGCGGAGAGCAGCACGAACGGCGCCGCGGGGTCTTTCGTCTCCGGCGTGAACGCGTGATGGCCGACGAAGCCGCCGTGGAAACCTGCGCGCTCGACGTGCTGGGCGAACTCGTACGTGCGCCGGTACGGGTTGCGCTCGCCGGCGTCGTGGAAGCGTGGCAGCGTCAGGTTGAAGCGCATCGGCGTGGTCGTCATCGGGGCCCTGTTCATTCGGAGTTACTAGCGATTGAGTAGAGTTAGTCACCGTACTCGTTTCGAGGGAGAGCAGGGGAACTCATGGTCGGCGTCAACAGGTACCCCCATCTCTTCCAGCCGCTGCAGCTCGGCCCGCTCACCATCCCCAACCGCATCGTGCGCAGCGCACATGGCACCCTGCTCAGCGGCGAGAAGCTGATCGCCTACCACGAGGCCCGCGCCCGCGGCGGCGTCGGCATGAGCACGCTCGAGGCCACGGGCGTGCACCCCAACGCGCCCAGCGTCACCCCGCTGTACGACGACCGCTGCATCCCCATCTACCGCGAGCTGATGGGCCGCATCCGCCCGTACGGCATGAAGATGTTCCAGCAGCTGTACCACCCCGGCTCGGCAACTCGCCCGAAGAAGGCGGCCACCCAGGTGAGCGCGAGCGCGATCCCGAACCCGATGGTGGGCGGCATCCCGACGGCGATGAGCGTCGCCGAGATCGAGGAGATGGTCGCCGCGTTCGCGGCCGCGGCGCGCCGGTGCCGCGACGGGGAGCTGGACGGGATCGACATCCACGCCAGCAGCGGTTACCTCATCGAGCAGTTCCTCTCCCCTGCCAACAACACCCGCGACGACGCGTACGGCGGGTCGCTGGAGAACCGCATGCGGTTCCTGATGGAGATCCTGCGCGCGATCCGCGCGGAGGTGGGCGACGACTTCTGCATGGGCATCCGCCTGCCCAACGAGGAGTACATCCCCGGCGGGCTGGCCTCGGCCGACATCGTGGAGATCGCCCGCGCTGTCGAGCCGCTCGTCGACTACGTCAGCCTGCACATGGGGAGCTACTGGCGGTTCTACACGCTCCTCGCGCCGATGGACGTGCCGCTGGGGAACGAGATGCCGTACAACGAGCCGATCACCGCCGCACTCCACAAGCCCACGATGGTGGTGGGCCGGATCATGACGCTCGACCACGCCGAGCACATCGTCGCCGATGGCAAGGCCAGCATGGTCAGCATGGTGCGGGCGCTCATCGCCGACCCGGATCTCGTGAACAAGGCCCGCCGCGGCGACGAGCACCTGGTGCGCCCGTGCATCGGCTCGAACATCGGCTGCGTGGGCCAGATGATGAGCACGGGCGTGCTCAGCTGCGTGGTCAACGTAGCAGCAGCGGCGGAGACCACCGTCGAGTTCGAGCCGCCGGCACCCGCGCCCGTGCGCAAGCGTGTGCTCGTCGTGGGCGGCGGCCCGGCAGGCCTGGAGGCCGCTCGCACGCTGGCCCTGCGCGGCCACGAGACCCACCTCTACGAGGCCACCCGCCGGCTGGGAGGGCAGGTCACCATCGCGGCGACGGCCCCGCACCGCAGCGACATCGGGGCGATCACCGAGTGGCTCACCGGCGAGGTCGAGCGCCTCGGCGTCACCATCCGGCTGAACACGATGGTGACCCCCGACGTGGTGGAGGAACTGGCGCCCGATGAGGTGGTGCTCGCCACCGGCGGCAGCCCGCGCACCGACGGCTTCCAGCTGTCCACCCCGATCGACCCGATCCCGGGCCACGACCTGCCGCACGTGCACACGAGCTGGGACGTCTTCGGCTTCGGTGGCCGCGCCACGCTTGAGGGGCCGGTGGTGGTGTTCGACGACACCGGCCACTTCGAGGCGATCAGCGTCTGCGATGCTGCGCTGGAGGCGGGCCACGCGGTCACGATGGTGAGCCGGCTCGACGCCATCGGTGCCAGCCTGCCCTACCCGCCGGCCACCGTCGCGGCGGCCAAGGAGCGCCTGTACAGCGGCGACTTCGACTTCGTCGGCGGCCACCACCTGGTGGGCATCGACGCCGGCAGCGTGACGATCGGCGTGCCGTTCACCGACCGCCGGCGAGTGCTGCCCGCGCGCACCGTCGTGCTCGTCACCTTCAACCACCCCAACCGCGAGCTCGGCGAGATGCTGCGCGACGAGCCGGGCCCGTGGACGCTGCACCACGCCGGCGACGTCACCGGCACCACCGGCATCCTGCCCGCGATCCACTCCGCCGCCGCCGTCACGCGGATCATCTGATTCACGGCGTGAAGCTGTAGGCCGTGTGAAGAAAGTCACCGGAACCGACTACAGTGGGCGAGCACACACCGAACCCACTGTGAAGGAGCTGGAATGGATCTCGGACTCGCCGGCACGAAAGCGCTCGTGACGGGCTCGACCAAGGGGATCGGCCGCTGCATCGCCGAGACGCTCCTCGCAGAGGGTGGCTCCGTGGCCATCTGCGCCCGCGACGCCGAGGGCGTGCAGGCCGCCGTCGCCGACCTGGCGGCGCTGGGCACGGGCAAGGTGTGGGGTGCGGCCGTCGACGCCGGCGACCCGGCCTCGCTGCGCGCGTTCGTGGCCGAGGCCATCCAGCAGCTCGGCGGGCTCGACATCTACGTCCACAACACGAGCGGTAAGCCGGCCAAGACGTTCGAGGCGTGGGAGGCCAACTTCCACATCGACCTGATGGCCCTCATCCACGGCGTCGACGCGGCCTCCGCCGCGCTCTCCGACGGCGGAGGCGCGCTCGTCAGCATCGGCACCACCGCCTCCGCCGAGCACTTCGCCAGCGGCTCCAACAGCTACAGCGCGTTCAAGGCGGCCGTCACCAACTGGACGCTCGGCCAGGCGCAGGTACTCGGCGCCAAGGGCATCCGCTGCAACGTCGTCTCCCCCGGCCCCATCTGGGTGGAGGGTGGCGACTGGAACCGCATCAAGGACGGCAAGCCCGAGTTCTTCGAGCAGATCGAGAAGCTGCATCCGGGCGGCTCCATCGGCGGCGTGCAGGATGTCGCCAACGCCGTCGTCTTCCTGGCGTCCAAGGCAGCCGGCCACATCAACGGTGCCAACCTCACCGTCGACGGCGGGCTCACCAAGCGCGTCGACTACTGACCCCGCGAACCCCGAGGACGCGCATGGAACTCACCAACGAACAACTGCTGGCGATGCACCGGAGCATGGTGCGCATCCGCCTCTTCGAGGAGACGGCCGGCAAGCTGATGGAGACGGGCAAGATGCCCGGCTTCCTCCACCTCTACGTCGGGCAGGAGGCCGTCGCGGTCGGCACCTGCGAGGCGCTGCGGATCGACGACTACATCACCTCCACCCACCGCGGCCACGGCCACCTCGTCGCCAAGGGCGGCAACCTCGACGAGATGATGGCCGAGCTGATGGGCAAGGCCACGGGCTCGTGCGGTGGCAAGGGCGGGTCGATGCACATCAACGACCTGCGGCTGGGCATGCTCGGCGCCAACGGCATCGTCGGCGCCGGCGCGCCGATCGCCGTCGGGGCCGGGTTCCGCAACAAGTACCTCGGCACCGATCAGGTGAGCGTCGCGTTCTTCGGCGACGCGAGCACCAACATCGGCGCGTTCCACGAGGCCGCCAACATGGCGTGCGCGCTGCACCTGCCGGTGGTGTTCGTCTGCGAGCACAACCGCTACGGCGAGTACACGCCCACCGACAAGGCGATGGTGATCGCCGACATCGTCGATCGCGCCGCCGGCTACGGCATGCCCGGCGTCATCGTGGACGGCATGGACGTCGTGGCCGTGCACGAGGCCGTCACCGAGGCCGTCGCCCGCGCCCGCCGCGGCGAGGGCCCGTCGCTGGTGGAGGCGAAGACGTACCGCTTCTTCAACCACCACGGCATCCAGAACCTGGGCCTGAAGTACCGCCCCGACGAAGAGGTGCTCGCCTGGAAGCAGCGCGACCCGATCTTCAGCTTCGAGACCCGCATGGTGGAGTCCGGCCGCATCGCCCGCGACGAGTTCGATGCCATCTGGGCCGAGATCCGCGCGGCCATCGAGGCGGCCATCGAGTTCGCCGACAGCAGCCCGTTCCCCGAGCCGAGCGCACTCCTCGCCGGCGTCTACACGGAGGCCCACTCGTGAGCGACCGCTCGATCACCTACGTCGCCGCGTTCATCGAGGCCGTCAAGCAGGAGATGGACGCCGACCCCGACGTGTTCATCGCCGGTGAGGACGTCGCCGCCCACGGCGGCGTGTTCCACACCTTCGACGGGGTGCAGGCCCAGTTCGGCGAGCGCCGCGCTGTCGACACGCCGATCAGCGAGCAGGCGATCATCGGCCTCGGCGTCGGCGCCGCGCTCACCGGCCTGCGCCCGATCGTCGATCTGATGTTCATGGACTTCTCGATGGTGGCCGCCGACCAGATCGTGAACCAGGCGGCGAAGCTCAAGTACATGTTCGGCGGCACCGCCAAGCTGCCCCTCACGATCACCACTTCTGGCGGCGCCGGCCTCTCCGCGGCCGCGCAGCACAGCCAGAGCCTGGAAGCGATCTTCTGCCACATCCCCGGCTTGAAGGTGGTGATGCCCTCCACGCCGTACGACGCGAAGGGCCTGATGGCGGCGTGCATCCAGGACGACAACCCGACGCTGATGGTGCTGCACAAGCGCATGCTCGGCACCCGCGGCATCGTGCCCGAGGAGCGTTACACCGTCCCGCTGGGCCAGGCCAAGGTCAGCCGCGAGGGCACCGACGTCACGGTCGTCAGCTACGGCCGCACCGCGCTCGAGTGCCTCACCGCCGCCGAGCAGCTGCAGGGCGAGGGCATCAGCGTGGAGGTCGTCGACCTGCGTTCGCTCTCGCCGCTCGACACCGGCACGGTGCTCGCCTCGGTGGCGAAGACCCACCGGGCCGTCGTGGTGCACGAAGCCGTCCGCTTCGGCGGCTTCGGCGCCGAGGTCGCCGCGCAGATCGGCGAGCTCGCGTTCGACGACCTCGACGCACCGGTCGGCCGCGTGGCCGCGCCGTTCAGCCCCGTCCCCTTCAGCCCCGCGCTGGAGACCCTCTACGTGCCCGACGCCGCCCGCATCGCGGAGGCGCTGCGCGCCGCTGTCGCACGGCCTGGGCTCGGCAGCTGATCCGCGACGGCACCTCCATGTCCGCCGTCGGCGTCATCGTGAACCCGTGGGCCGGGAAGGACGTCCGCCGCCTGCATGCACCCGCCGGCCACTCACCGGACTCGGCGAAGATCGGCATCGTCCGCCGCGTCGCGATCGCGGCGGTGGAGGCCGGCGCCGGCCGGGTGCTCGTCGCGGCCGATTCGGGCGGCATCGGCCGGCGGGCGATCGCCGGCGTCGCGCACGCCGAGCTGGTCGAGGGGCCCGACACCGGCTCCGCGCTCGACACGCGGCGGGCCGCCACCCAGCTCGCGGAGCAGCACTGCACCCCGATCGTGGTGCTCGGCGGCGACGGCACCTGCCGCGACGTCGCCATCGGCGCCCCGCGGGCCACGGTGCTCGCCATCTCCACCGGCACCAACAACGTGTTCCCACGGGTCATCGACGGCTCGTCGGCCGGCACCGCGGCCGGGTTGCTTGCCAGCGGACGGGTGCCGGTGGCCGGCACGGTGCGGCAAGCCAAGCGCCTGGTCGTCACCATCGAGCGTGCGGGCGTGACGGTGGAGACCGACATCGCACTCGTCGACGTGGCGGCCATCGCCACCACCCAGACGGGCTCACGTGCCGTGCTGCGGGCCGGCGCGATCGTGGCCGTCGTCGCCGCGATCGCGCACCCCACCAGCACGGGTCTGTCGGCGATCGCCGGCCGGCTCCATCCGCTGGAGCGCGACGAGCCGGGCGCGGTGCACGTGCGCCTCTGTGAGCCGGCCCTCGGCGGCCGCCGCCTGCGGGCACCGATCGTGCCCGGCCAGTTCGAGGTCGTCGGCGTGCAGCACCTCGAGGTGCTGCCCGACGGCGGCACCGTGTCGTTCGAGGGGCCGCTCGTGCTGGCCTACGACGGCGAGCGCGAGCGCCAGCTACCCGCCGGCTCCGTCGCTCATGTGCGCGTCGAGCGCACGGGCCCGTACATGGTCGATGTCGACCATGTACTGCTGTACGCAGCGCACCATCAACTGTTCGACGAACCGGTCGATCAACCATTCGTCGAACCATGCGACGCGGCCGCCGCCGCGATCGCAGGCTCCGGGGAGGCACCACATGGCCACTGACGTTCCGATGCCGAAGCTCGGCCTCACGATGGAGGAGGCGATGATCATCGAGTGGCTCGTCGCCGACGGCGCCACGGTCGCCGCCGACGAGCCGATCCTGCGGATCGAGACGGACAAGACCGAGACGGAGGTCGGCTCGCCCGGCTCCGGCCGGCTGCACCAGATCGGCCAGCCCGGCGACGTGTTCCGCTGCGGCGTGCGCATCGGCCTGCTGCTCGCCGACGGTGAGGCCGCTCCCGCGGCGCCCACGCCCGCTGCCCCTGCACCGGCCGCAGCACCGGCCGCTCAGCCGGTCGCTCAGGCGGCCGCCCGCCCCGGGGCGGCGGCCGCCCCGGCCCCGGCGGCCGCCGTCGTGCACACCGGCCGCATCGTCGCCACCCCGTATGCCCGGGCGGTCGCCGCCGAGCGCGGCGTGCAACTCGCCTACGTCCGCGGCACCGGGCCCGGCGGGCGCATCGTCGCCGCCGACGTGTCCGAGGCACCGACGGCGGGCGGCATCGCCGAGGCCGCCGCGGCAGCCGGCTGGGGCCCGCCAGTCGGCCGCTCCGTCGCCACCGTCGCCGCCCGCAACCTTGCCGACCTGCTGGGCGTCGACCTCGCCGACGTGCCGGTCGACCCGGTGGAGCAGCGCGTCACCCGCGACAGCGTGGCCTGGTACGTGCGCACCCTGCTGCAGCAGCTCGCGCCCGCCGCGCCCACCGCCCCCGCCGCGCCGGCACCGGCCGCCGCCCCCATGCCGCTGCTGCAGGAGCCGACGTCGGTGGTACGTATGGCAGGCATGCGCGGCACGATCGCCAAGCGGATGCACGGCTCGCTGCAGGAGATGGCCCAGCTCACCCTGTCGATGGACGCCGACATGACGCAGGTGCTCGCCGACCGCGCCGAGCGCAAGGCGCAGGGCGCGCCGACACCGTCGATCACCGACTACGTCGTCGCCGCGACGGCGCGGGCGCTCGTGCGCCACCCCGGCATGAACGCGCAGGTCACCGAGGCGGGCATCGCGCTGCTGCCGGAGGTGCACGTCGGCCTCGCCGTCGCCGTGCCCAACGGCCTGTTCGTGCCCGTGGTGCGCGACACCGCCCACCTCGATCTCGCCGCGCTCGCTGCCGAGACCACCCGCGTCGCGGCCGCCGCCCGCGCGGGCGCCCTGTCACCGGCAGAGCTGGAGGGCGGCACGTTCAGCGTCAGCGCCCTGGGCGCGTTCGGGGTGGACATGTTCACGCCGGTCATCAACCCGCCCAACGCCGGCATCCTCGGCGTCGGCCGGTTGCGCAAGGAGCTGGTGCTCGTCGACGGCCAGGTGGGCACCACGTCGGTGCTCACGCTGAGCCTCACGTGGGATCACCGCGTGGTGGACGGCGTGCCCGCTGCCGAGTTCTGCCGCACCATCGTGGAGTTGCTCGCCGAGCCGTCCGCGCTGGACTGACCGGCGAGGCCCAGCGGGCCGGCGACCAGCTCGTGCAGGCAGGCGAGCTGCCGTGCCGGCGGCCAGCCGTCCGCGTCGAACAGGGCCTGCACCGCGATCCCGTTCGCGCAGGCGAGCAACCGCTCCGCCAGCTCCACCGCGCCGTCGCCGCCGGCGAGCCCGGCGGCGGCCACGAGACCGCCGACATAGTCGCGGTGCACCCGGTAGGCGTCGCGCTGCGCAGCCGACAGGGCGTCGTCGCCGGCCGCCTCGGCGCAGAAGGCGACGCTCACCACCCAGTGGCGGCGGCGGTCGTCGTCCACCGGCAGCGAGCTCTCCAGCGCCTGCACCAGTGCGGGAAGGGGGTCGGCCGCCTCACGCGTGGCGCGCACCCGCTTGCGGCCCTCCAGCGACTCGCGGAAGGTGTGCAGCATCAGCGCCCGCTTGTCGGCGAAGTAGTGGGTGAGCGCCCCGGTGGTGAGCCCGGCCTCGGCGGCCACGTCGCGCAGCGTCGCGGCACTGATCCCCGAGCGGGCGATCAGCCTGCTCGCCGCCCTGGCCAGCTCGGCGCGCCGCTCGTCGACGTCGATGATCTTGGGCATTGACGGCAACGTATCACGCGCGTTATACATAACACTTGTTCCATATCCTGCGCGACCACGTGCATCACCACCCGAAGGGAGCCGCCATGGTCCACGTCCCCACCCGCGGCGACAACCCGGTCCGCCTCGGGCCCACCGTCCCCAACACGCCTGGCTACGGCCCCAGCACGATGCGCCGCGAGCCCTACACCGACCCGGCCATCTTCGAACTCGAGCGCCGCCACGTGCTGAACACCACCTGGCTGATCGCCGGCCGCTCGGACGACATCCCCGGCACCGGCGACTGGATCAGCTTCGAGAGCCATGGCGAGACCATCGTCATCACCCGCCAGCCCGATGGCAGCGCGGCCGGCTTCCACAACGTGTGCCGCCACCGCGGGCCGGCGATCGTCACCGAGTGGAAGGGCTGCGGCGCGAAGAAGTTCACCTGCCCGTACCACGGCTGGCTGTACGACACCACGGGCAAGGTCGTCGGCGTGCCCGAGCGAGTCGACTTCGACCCTGTCCATCTGGCCGGCCTGCGCTCGCCGGCGGTGGCGGTCGACGAGTGGGGCGGCTTCCTGTGGGTGAACCTCGCCGGCGCCGACGCACCGTCGCTGCGCTCGTGGATCGGCGAGGAGATCATCGGCGACCTCGGCCAGTTCCGCATGGAGGACATGCGCGTGCTCGACGTGCTGGAGTGGGACGTGCCGGTCAGCTACAAGGCGATCGTCGACGGGTTCAACGAGGTGTACCACTCGATGGAGCTGCACCATGTCGGCCCCGAG
Source organism: uncultured Bifidobacterium sp. (assembly GCA_964477795.1). Classification (GTDB taxonomy): domain Bacteria; phylum Actinomycetota; class Acidimicrobiia; order Acidimicrobiales; family Ilumatobacteraceae; genus UBA668. The sequence goes on along the minus strand of CAYZFZ010000002.1, from coordinate 58,473 downwards.
TGGCAGAAGGCGGCGCGCGGCCTCAGCATGCACGTGGTGAACGAGCACAACTACATGCAGTACGTCCCGCGCCACCAGCACCTCGACAAGCTGGAGCAGGACTGGGATCACCACAAGTACGCGATCTGCCACTACGTCGTGTTCCCGAACACGGTCTTCAACTGCAACCCCGAGCACGTGCAGGTGTTCAACCCGATCCCCATCGACGTCGACCGCACCCGCTTCCTGTGCTGGGAGCTGTACTACCCGGGCGACGACTCCGACCCCGAGTACGCCGACTACCTCCGGCGCCAGCAGGCCCACTGGGAAGTGCTCAAGGGAGTGGTCGGCGAGGACATCGGCATCTACGAGCAGCTCGCGCGCACGAAGCGCTCCAGCGCGTACACGGAGCACATCCTCAGCGACCGCGAGTTCAAGCTCGCCCACTACCACGACACCATGGCCAGGATGATCCAGCCCTGAGCCCCTCAGCGCGCCGCGAACTATAGTTCGCATACAGAAAGTCTGGAGGACGTGATGGGCACAACGGAGGGGCCGGCGATCATCGTCAGCGGCACGATCACGTTCGCCGATCGCACCGCACGCGACGGCGCCGTCGCCGCGGCGGTGGAGATCCAGCGCGCCACCCGCGACGACGAGCCGGGTTGCCTGGCCTACGTGTTCGCAGCCGACCCGGCGGCCGACACGCTCGTCCACGTGTACGAAGCCTGGGCCGACGAGGCCTCGCTCGCCGCCCACTTCCTCCACCCCAACTACGCGCTGATGCGCCAGGTGCTGCGCCGGTTCCCGCGTGGGGCCGCCTCGCAAGTTGCCAAGCACGAGGTGGCACGCTCTCAGCCCGTCTACGACAGCAACGGTGCGCCCAGGGCCGACTGGTTCTGAGCCACATCCGATGATGAACGGCTCGCCAAAACGAGGTGTACTCGGAGTAAACTAACTGCGTGGACCACGATGCGCACCCAGCTGCCTGAGGCGCCGGCCGGTCCGGTCGATCTCGAAGCCTGGGAGGCCGATGCCCACCGGCGACGGCGGGCCTGGGCGGCGGTCTGCGTGGCGGCGGCGAGCAGCTTCCTGTTCGTCGTCGACTCCGGCTTCCTCGCGCTCACGCTGCCGAAGATCGAGGCCGAGTACCCCCACGTGCACCGCTCCGTCATCGAGTGGGTGGCCACCTCGTTCATGGTGATGCAGGCATCGCTGCTGCTGATCGCCGGCCGCATGGGCGACAAGGGCGGCCGCAAGAAGTTCTTCCTCATCGGGCTGGTCGCATTCAGCTGTGGCTCGCTGTTCACCGCCCTCGCCCCGAACCTGCCGGCGATCATCGCTGCGCGCGCCTTCACCGGCGCGGCGGCCGCGTTCCTCACCGCCGGCACGCTCGCGATCGTGCTGCCGATGTTCCCCTCGGCGAAGGCCGGCGAAGCGGTGGGCATCTGGGGCGCGGTGGCGTCGGTGGCCGGCTGGCTCACCCCGCTGATCGGCCCGTGGCTGGTGCACGACAACTGGCGCTGGGCGTTCGCCGTGCTCGCACCGATCGGCTTCGGCGTCGCCATCGTCGGCCTGCGCCTGCTGCCCGAGCAGTTCGGCGACCAGGAGCCGGGCCCCACGGACAAGGTCAGCCTGGTCGTCGGCCCACCGGCGCTGGGCCTGCTGATGCTCGTGCTCTCCAACGGGCGGGTGTGGGGGTGGACCTCGGCCACCACCGTGCTGATCGGCGCGCTGGTGGCCGGGTTGCTGGCGACCCTGGTGCACCGGTCGCGGCACTTCCCCCAGCCCCTGCTGGACCTCGAGCTGTTGCGCTACCGCGGCTACACCGCCAATATCACCGGCGGCGTGCTGCAGCAGGCCGGCTTCTTCGCGTTCTGGATCACCGGCCCACTGATCATGACCAGCATCTGGCACTGGTCGATCATGGAGGTCGGCCTGGCGATGGCCACCACCCAACTGTTCTCGTCCGTCGGCTCGCCGCTCGCCGGGCGGCTGGTGTCGCGCTTCGGCTACCGCGACCTCGCCATTGCCGGCGGCCTGTTCGTGGCCGTCGCGATGGCGTGGCTCGCGCTCACCAGCTCCAGCACGCCGAACCTGTGGGGCGGGTTCGTACCGGCCGCGCTGCTGTTCGGCCTCGGCTGCAGCATGTGCGGCACGCTCACGTCCGGCGGTGCGCTCGCCGCGCTGCCGGCCGGGCGCCTCGGTGCGGGCAACAGCCTGCAGCAGCTCGTGCGCCGGATGGGCGGTGCGATCGGCGTCGCGCTCGCCTACGTCTTCCTCGGCGACGCGAAGGGCACGGAGCTGCTCGCCGGCGGCCGGCGGGTGTGGTGGATGGTGGCCGCCGTGCACCTCATCCTGATCGTCCCCCTGCTCGCCGGCGGGCCCAGCCGGCCGCGTGGCGACGAGGGTCAGCCGCCGGCCGCCCGGTAGGTGGCGCGCAGGGCCTTCTTGTCCAGCTTGCCCATCGCGTTTCGCGGCAGCGAGTCCACGAAGAAGTAGTCGCGCGGGCGCTTGTACCCGGCGAGCCGCTCGCGGCACCAGTCGCCCAGCGCGGCCGCGTCGGCCTCGGTGCCCGGCTGCAGCTGTACGACGGCCGCCAGCCGCTCGCCCATCTCCGCGTCGGGCAGGCCGATGCACGCGACGTCGGCGACGGCGGCGTGCAGCATCAGCGCCTGCTCGGCCTCCGCCGGGTAGATGTTGACGCCGCCCGACACCACCATGTCGTTGAAGCGGTCGGTGATGTAGACGAACCCGTCGTCGTCGATGCGGCCGATCTCGCCGAGCGTGAACACGCCCGGTGCGATGTGGGCTTCGGCCGTCTTGGCCTCGTCGCCCTCGAAACGGATGCCGCGGCCGGTGAGGTCGCGGAAGTACAGCCGGCCCTCCGTGTTCGCTGGCAGCGGCCGGCCGTCGTCGTCGACCACCAGCGCCTCGAACGGGGGCACGGCCCGGCCCACCGAGCCCGGGTGGGCGAGCCAGTCCTCCGGCCCGATGGAGCAGGTGGAGCCGCTCTCGGTGCCGCCGTAGCTCTCGTACAGCACGAGGCCCCACCAGGCCAGCATCTGCTGCTTCACGTCCACGGGGCAGGCGCCGCCGGTGTGCACCACGCAGCGCAGCGAGGAGACGTCGAAGCGCTCGCGCACCTCCACCGGTAGCGCCAGGCAGCGGACGAAGTGGGTGGGCACCATCACGGACGACTCGATGCGCTGGGCCTCGATCGCGGCCAGCATCGCCGCTGCGTCGAACGACGCGTGCACCACCAGCGGAACGCCGGCGAGGAACAGGCGCACGGCGGTGAGCGGGCCGTTGTGGTACAGCGGGCCCACCACGAGGTGGGTGCCGTAGCGCGCCATCCGCTGCGTGGTGATGAGGGTGCGCAGGCCGGCGAGATCCGGCGTGTCGCCGATCGTCTTCGGCGGCAGCTGCACCGCCTTCGGGCGGCCGGTGGTGCCGGAGGTGAACAGCAGGCTGGGGCGCACGGGCTGATCGTCGGCCAGCTGCACCGGGGGCGCGCCGCCGATGAACGCCGCCAGCTCGGGGCCGATCGCGCCGTCGTCGGGTAGGCGTACCACGGTGACGGCGCTCCCGGCGGTGGCGTCGGCGACCGCGTCCTCGGTGGCGCTGTCGACGAACATCAGCCCGGCCTTGGACTCCTGCACCTGGTAGGCGATCTCGCCGGCGGTGAGGTGGAAGTTCACCGGCACCGCCGCGACCTGGCCGAGCAGGGCCGCCGCGTGGGCGACGACGGTGGACGGCCGGTTGCGGGCCACCACCATCACCCGCCGGTCGTCGCCGAGGTCGAACGTGCGGATGCGCTCCGCGAGGCGCAGCACCACGTCGGTGGCCTGCCGCCACGTCACCGAGCCGTGCGCGTCGGAGTCGATCGCGATGCCGTCGGGGTTCGTGGCGGCGCGGTCGATCATCGGCACCGTCACCGCGCCCGGGCCGGGTCCGCCGGCCGCCAGCGCAGCCGCCGTTGCGTCGCCGGTCATCGCGCCGGTCATCCGCGCACGAGCACGGTGCACGTGCTGAGGCCGGGGGCGCCGTACACCTGGGTGAACGCGGTGCGCGGGTCGCCGGGCACCTGCCGGTCGCCGGCGCGGCCCTGCAGCTGCACCGTGCACTCGATCACCTGGCGCAGGCCGCTGGCGCCGATCGGCTCGCCGTTCGCGATGCAGCCGCCGTCGGTGTTGACGGGCAGCGTGCCGTTGATCTCCAGCGCGCCACTCATGATCAGGTCGCCCTGCTCACCGTGCTCGCAGAAGCCGCACTCGGCGAGGTGCATCAGCTCGGCGCCGGCCTCGGTGTCCTGCAGCTGGGCGACGTCGATGTCGCCGGGCCCGATGCCGGCCGTCTCGAACGCGGCCTTCGCCGCGAACACCGTCGCGCCGGGCGTGATCTCGCCGGCCAGCGACGGGCTGAACACCTCGAACGTGCCGAACCGGCGGGTGCGGAACTCGACGGCGCGCAGCTCCACGGAGCGCGACGACATCTGCTTGGCCCGCTCGGTGGACGTGAGCACGATCGCCGCGCCACCCTCGCTGGGGCTGCAGAACATGTACTTGGTGAGCGGGTCGTTCACCATCGTCGCGTCCGCGATCTCGTCCACCGACAGCGGGTTGCGGCGCCATGCGTGGGGCGTGATCGAGCCGTTGCGCAGGCTCTTCGCCGTCAGCTCGGCGAGCAGCCGCGGGTCGAGGTCGTGCTCGTGCAGGTAGCGCTGCAGCTTCAGCGCGAAGAACTGGGTGGTGACCATCATCCCGGCCTCGCCGTACCACTGCTGTAGGCCGTACTCCTCCGGGCTGCTGGCGAACGAGCCGCGGGCGTGCTTGTCGAAGCCGATCGCCATCGCCACCTCGCAGGCGCCCGACTCGATCGCGTGCGACGCGGCCAGCAGCGCGCTGCCGCCGGTGGCGCACCCGTTGTAGACGCTCATGAACGGCACGCCGGTGAGGCCCAGCTCGCTGACCAGCGCGTCGGCGTGGCCACCGTCGCGGCTGCCACCGGCGGCGAACCCGACGTCGGCCCACGACAGGCCGGCGTCGGCCAGCGCTTCGCGGGCGGCGATGAGGCCCATCTGGCGGCCGCTGATGGGGAAGCGGCCGAAGGGGTGCAGCCCGACGCCGATGATGGACACGCTCACTTGCCGGCCTCCTCGGGCTCGAACCAGAACTGCAGGTACGGGCGGTCGGCACCGCTGCGCAGGACGACGCGCTCGCCGATGTGCCACCCGTCGAGGTCGCGGCCGAACAGCGGCGACTCCACCTTCACCCCGCCGAGATCGACGTAGCCCACCACGAACGGCTCGAACGGGGCCGGGCCGGAGTACGGGGGCTTGACCGCGATGCGCTGCACGGTCCAGCTCCAGACCGTGCCGCCGGCGACGAGCTCGGTCTCGTGCATCGCGGATGCGCAGTTCGCGCACGTGGACTGCGCCGGGAAGGTGGTGTTGCCACAGGCCTCGCAGCGGCTGCCCACCAGCACCGGCCCGCCCCCCGAATCGTGCACCGGTCCGCGCGCGACGGCATCGACCTGCATGGCTGCTCCTTCCCCTCGACGAGGAGCCGATGCTACCGTGAAACTGTTCTGCGACTCAAGTAAGTAGGACCGCTCCCCACCCCGACCGGAGGCCTGATGGGCATCGAGATCATCGCCAACTACACCTCGTGGACGATGGATCCACGCGAGTACGCCCGCCAGGCGGAAGCGCAGGGGTTCGCCGGCGTCAGCTGCAGCGACCACTTCTTCCGCACCTCCTCGTACCCCCACCTGTGGGTCACGCTGGCGTCGATGGCGGCCGCCACCGAGCGGGTGTTCCTGATGTCGTCGTTCGCCAACAACCTGTTCCGCTCACCCGTCGAGTTCGTGCAGGCGAGCCTCACGATGCAGGCCGTGTCCGGAGGCCGCTTCGAGGCCGGGCTCGGCGCCGGCTGGCTGGAGAAGGAGATCCACGGCTCCGGCCTCGTGTACCCCGACGCACCCGGCCGCGCCCGACGGTTCAAGGAGGCGATCGTCGTCTGCCGCGAGCTGCTCGCCACCGGGACGTGCCGCTTCAGCGGCGAGTTCTACGACATCGACGTGCCCACCATCGGCCCGTTCATCGGCGACCCTCCACCGTTGGTGGCCTCGCTGGGTGGGCCGTGGACGATGCGCAACATCGCCCCGCTCGTCGACCGCGTGGAGCTGAAGTTCGGCGAGTCCACCCGCGGTGGCGACCTCGACATGACGGCGCTGGCGAAGGTGACCCGGGACGATCTCGTCGCCCGCATCGCCGCCGTGCGCGACGTGGCGCCGGACGTGCCGATCGGTGCCTTCGCGATGATCGGCGTGGGCACCGACGCCGAGCTGGCCACCCTGCGCGGGCAGCTCACCGGCGGCGTCTACGGGGACTTCGTCGGCTCCCCCGCCCAGGTGCGCGACGCGCTCGAGTCGCTCGCCGACCTCGGCATCGATCGCGTCCAGGTCACCGAGCGCCTCAAGGGCTCCGCCCTGCGCCTCCTCGCCGACTCCTGACCTGCGGCGCCGCGGTGCGTCAGTAGCTGCCCTCGGCGTGGCGATCCACGCCGAGCAGCTGCACGAGATCTTCGTGCAGCTCCATCCACACGTCGTGGTAGCTGCCGCACATGACGCCGGTGAACATGCGCGTCTCACCGCCCTCCAGCCGGGTGAGCGAGCCGGTGAGGCGACGCAGGTACGACTCGAAGCGCGGCACGCCCTCGGCGAAACCGTCGAGCACGCCCACCGATGCCTCGTGGTGCGCGCGCAGCTCGCCGATGCGCGCCGCGTCGTACGCCTCGTCGGTGTGGTCGTTGGGGTCGCCACCCTTCGTCTGCCACTGGGAGCACAGCGACTTGAACCCGTCGTTCAGCTCGAGGAAGTGCTCGTAGTGCGAGCGCAGGGCCGCCACCTGGGCACCGGGCACGCCCAGCAGCAGCTCGGCGTGGCGCTCGCGCCCGTCGGGCGTGAGCTGCCACAGGTCGCGGGCGGCGATGTGGCGACACAGGCCGCCGTCGGCCAGCGACGGCAGCATGGCATCGACCTCGGCACGCTCGATGCAGGCGATCTCGGCGACGACCTCGCTGGTGGCGAAGCCCTTGATGCGCAGTGAGTGGAGCACCACGAACTCGGCGGTGGCCCCGTGGACCGGTGCGGTCGGGACGGCAGCCGCGTGCGCGAGCGCTTCCTCGAGCGCCTCCTCGGCGAGCGTCGGGGCCTCGCGATGGGCGATCGCAGCGAGCACCTCGGCCGGCACACGCCCGGCTTCCAGCAGCGCCTGCGCCACGGCGAGCCGGGCGATGGGCACGCGATACGGCGAGCAGCTGACGTAGTCGACGCCGCACGACACGAGGAACTTGGCACTCTCCGGGTCGCCGGCCTGCTCGCCGCAGACACCGATCTTGATGTCGGGCTTGACCTCGCGAGCCTGGTCGCACGCGAAGCTGATGCCGCGGCCGACGCCGATCTGGTCGAGCTTGTCGAAGGGGTCGGCGGGCAGCAACCCGGCACGCAGGTACTCGGGGATCAGCCGGCTGCCGACGTCGTCGCGGCTGAACGCGAACATCAGCTGGGTGAGGTCGTTGGTGCCGAAGGAGAAGAAGTCGCTGACCTCGGCCAGCTCGGCGGCGATGAGCGCCGCCCGGGGAGTCTCGATCATGGCGCCGATGCTGACCTGCGCAGGGTCGCCGCCGACCGCCGCGATCGACGAGGTGACCCAGCCGCGTGCCATCGACATCTCGGCGGGATCGACGACGAGCGGGATCATGACCTCCACGTCGGGAGCGACACCGCGCGCGGCGACACTGGCCACCGCGCGGAAGAGGGCGGTGACCTGCATCTCGTAGAGGCCGGGCTTGACCACGCCGAGGCGCACGCCGCGGGTGCCGATCATCGGGTTCACCTCGTGCAACCGGCGCACGGCCGCCAGCTCGACGCGGCCCTCGTCGTCGAGCTCGCCCAGTGCCTCGGCGATCGCCAACCGCTGGAGGTCGGGGAGGAACTCGTGCAGCGGCGGGTCGAGCAGGCGGATCGTCACCGGCAGCGACTCCATCACCGCCAGGATCCCCTCGAAGTCCGCCTGCTGCGCGATCGCGAGGTCGGCGAGCGCGGCGGCTTCCTCGGCGGGGTCGTCGGTGAGGATGAACCGGCGCACCAGCGGCAATCGGTCTTCGGCCAGGAACATGTGCTCCGTGCGGCACAGGCCGATGCCCTCGGCACCGAGGTGGCGGGAGTGTGCCGCATCGGCCGACGTGTCGGCGTTGCACCGCACCGCGACGGGCACGTCGGCGCCGGCGCGGATGCGATCCGCCCAGTCCAGCAGCACCTCCAGCTCGGGCGGTGCCTCGGTGGTGGTGGTGTCGGCCGCGCCGAGGAACACCTCGCCGGTGCGGCCGTCGATGGACAGCTGGGTGCCGGGGGGCACGAGCCGGTCGCCGATGCGCAGGCCGTCGTCATCGAGCACGATCTCGCCGGCACCGACGACGGCGGGGATGCCCCAGCCGCGGGCGACGACCGCTGCGTGGCTGGTGGTGCCGCCGCGGGTGGTGAGGATGCCGCGGGCTGATTGCATGCCGAGCACGTCGTCAGGGGTGGTCTCGTTGCGCACGAGGATGACGGCCCGGCCGGCATCGGCAGCCTCGATCGCCGCCTCGGCGCTGAGCACGATGGCACCGGACGCGGCCCCGGGTGAGGCGCCCAGTGCGGTGGTGAGCAGCTCGCGCGCATCGGTGTCGTCGAACGTCGCGTGCAGAAAGGTGCCGATCTCGCTGGCCGGCACCAGCGCCACTGCCTCGGCGATCGACGCACCGTCGCCCCGCTCGGTGGCGCGCAGCACGGCACCACGGATCATGTCCGCCAACGACGCAGAACCAACGTTGCTCAACCCCGAACCCCCTCTGCCGGCCATCATGCGGCCGCGCACCCCTGACACTGTAGTCGGCCAATAGAAAGTGCACCCGATCGGCTCACCGGGCGAAGTCAGCCGGTGGTCGCAGCGGCGACTCGATCGCGCGCCACCTGCATGATCGCCGCATCGCCCTCCGACCAGCGCATCCGCAGGCACTTGCGGGCGATCCGCCAACCGCCAGCGGTCCTGACCAGGTGGTCGTCGTAGGCACCGACGACCGTGTACACCCGCGTGATCCCATCTGCGATGACGACGTGATCCGCCCTCACGTCCGCCCGCACCCTGGCGCCGTCGCCGTCGAGATCGATGCGCATGTTCGTGATCGCATGCTGCGTGCCGTCGAGGCCCGGGAACAGGCTCGCGGCTCGCGCCGCCCAGTCGTCGGCGCGCCAGCGGCCGTGGTTCTCCGGGCGGTACGACGAGTAGTCCAGTTCGAACTCGTCGGTGAACACCGACCGGTACAGCGCCCAGTCGCGCCCGTCGATGCCGGCGGCGAAGCGGTACAGCACGTCGGCGATCTCCAAGCGGTCCGTGAGCTCTTCGACGTTCATCACACGCCCCTTCCCTTACTGCAGTCAGACTATGGTAACTCGACGCTCCGCGCGCTCAGCCGTCGAGCACGGTGGGGCGCTGCGTCCCGGGTCGGCGGTCTCCCAGCAGGTGGCCCGTGTCGTTGACCGAGCGCACGACCATCCGCCCGGCGGGCGCGCGCTCGATGATCGAGATCGACGCGTACGCGAGGTGGGCGAAGAAGAAGCCTCCACGCGGCCGAAGCACCACGTCGAGCAGGGCGTTGATGATGCCGCCGTGCGCGACCGCCACGATGCGCTCCACCGGCCACTGCTCGAAGATCGAGTCCAGTGCGGCAGCCGCACCGGCGAGGAACGCGGCCTCGTCGTAGCCGGTGGGGCGGAAGGATTCGTAGCGGCCCTCGTGCAACGCCCGCATGCGGGGGTGCTCGAGGCCGTGCTCCTCCAGCGGCACGTACTGCGGCCGTGGCGGCACTGAATCCCACTCGCGCAAGCCCTCGTGGAGCAGCAGTTCGCGACCCACGGCGGCGGCGATCGGCTGCGCAGTCTCCATCGCGCGGCGCAAAGGGCTGGCGACCACGATGTCGACATCGTCGTGCGCCAGCCAGCGGGCGGCCGCTCGTGCCATCTCCTGCCCCGCAGGCGTGAGGCCCGGGTCGGCCGCACCGCCGTGCGGTTGCGCGTGGCGGACGAGGATCAGCTCGGTCACGTTGCGGGCCCCTTCTTCGATGGCGGCTTGGTACTGGCCCGCGGCTGCGGCGCCCTCAGCGAAGTGACGTGCGTTTCCACGATCGCTCGCTGATCGGCCGGCGTGTAGCCGCCTGCGCCGATCACTGCCTGGACCCCGATGCCGTGGATCAGCGCGACCAGGCGAGCCGCCTCCAGCCCAGGGTCGAGGTGAGCCGCGAGCACTCCCGCGGCCTGCTCGTGCTCGATGGCCCCGCGCACCGTGCGGGTGAACGTGTCGACCCTCACCCGGTGGAGCCGGCCCATCTCGGCGTCGCCGATGGAGGCTCCGGCGAACGCGACGAACACACGCCAGTCGAGCAGGCAGTCATCGTCGAGCGGCAGCGTGCCGAGGATCGCGTCCAACGGTGATCGCCCGCGGGCGACGGCCTCGTCGACCTGACGTCGCGCCCTGTCCGCGCGCGACTGGAACGTCGCGATCAGCAGTGCCCGCTTGTCCTCGAAGTAGTGGGTGACGATGCCGGTCGTCCAGCCGGCCGAGCTCGCGATCGAGCGCAGCGTCACGTTGGCCAGGCCGTCGCGAGCGATCGCCTCGCTCGTCGCCGCGATCAGCCTCGCCCGTCGCTCGTCGCTGTCCACCACCTTCGGCACAGCAGCCGATCATGTCAGCTCCGTGGATTTTGCACAACCGTTGTGATGTAATCGCGACCTTCACCGGCCGCACTGGAGGCGCCATGGATCTCGACTACCTCGCCCGCTTCCGCGAGCGCTCTGCGGAAGAATCGGCCAGGACAGCGCCGCCCGACGGCTTCCCCACGCTGCCCGATCTCCCCCTCGGCCGCTACACCGACCCGGCGTTCTACGCACTCGAGCAGCAGCACCTCTTCGGCCGCTCGTGGCTCTACGCCTGCCACGACTCGCAACTCGCCGGCGCGGGCAGCTACCGGCTGTGCGACATCGCGGGCCGCTCACTGCTGCTGGTGCGCGGCGACGACGGCGAGGTGCGCGCGTTCTTCAACGCCTGCCGCCATCGCGGGGCACCCGTCGTGCGCGACACGTGTGGCACCGCGCGGATGCTCGTCTGCCAGTACCACTCGTGGGGGTACGACCTCTCCGGCAACCTGGTCCGCGTGCCCGACGAGCGCGATTTCGTCGGCCTCTGCGCCGCCGACCGCGGGCTGCCACCGGTGCGCTGCGAGCGGTGGGGTGGCTGGTGGTTCGTGAACCTCGACCCGGAGGCGGCACCACTGCTGCAGGCGCTCGACCCACTGCCCCGGTTGCTGGCGGACGTCGCCGCGTCGCCCCTGCGGGTGATCGCGGAGAAGCGGGAGGAGATCCGCTGCAACTGGAAGATCCTCGCAGAGGGCTTCCTGGAGGTGTACCACGCACGCACCGTGCACCCCACCACCGTCGCCCCCACGCTCGACACGCGCGGCACGGTGATCTCGCTGTTCGACCACGGCCACCAGAACATGATCTCGCCGGTGCGCCCCGGCACCCGCGGCGACAACCGCGAGACCCTGCGCACGATCGAGCACGTCCCCCCGCTCTTCCGCGAGCAGCTGCAGCCCGCGCACGGCATCTTCCCGAACGTCATCAGCCCGCTCGATGCCCGCGGCTTCCCCTTCCTCGTGTTCTGGCCCACGTCGATCGACACCACCCGCCTCGACATCATCTGGTTCGCCGCCGACTGGGGCGAGGGCGAGCTGCCCGGCGCCGACGCGTGGGAGAAGCGGCTCGCCCGCTTCGACGTGCTGATGGACGAGGACTACGTGAACCTGGAACCCGTGCAGCGGAGCATGGAGTTCGCCGCTCATGGTGGACAGGCTCTCAACTATCAGGAGCGGCGAATCTGGCACGTGCACGCCTGGATCGACAAGGTGATCGGGCCCGACCGGATAGCGAACCACCTGCGTGTGTCGGATCTGCTTTCAGATTGGGTCGAAAAGATCTAACCTCCTGACCGCCCTGTGCCCATGGTCACAATCCAGGAGTAACTGATGACTGAATCCAGATGGATCATCGACACCGAGTCGAGTCCGCGCCTGCCCGTCTACACGCGGATGAACGCCAACGACGTGCTGTCCGACCCGATCTCCCCGCTCGGCGCCAGCATGTGCTGGATCCCGCACATCTTCCGCGGTTGGTGCACGGGCTACGCCCTCACCGGCGCGTACGACAACGACGACTTCCTCCATCCCAACGGGTCCGGCGGCTTCTTCTACGGCTGCCTGTACGTGAACCTCTCGGCCACCCGGCTGTTCGGCCTGCGCAGCGGCGTCGGCGTGGAGACCGTCGACGCCATCTGGTTCGGCGGCCATCCCGACCTACCCGACTATGTGCCGATGGAAGGCGACGTCAACGAGGCGCTGTCGGCCAAGGTCGCCGAGTTCGCCACGTGGGCGCTCACCACCACCGAGTACCCCGACATCGAGGAGGACAAGCGCATCGCCGCCGAGCTGCGCGCGCAGCGCCCCGACCTCCGTTCCATCTCCGACGCGGCGCTCGTCGCCCGCGCCCGTGCCGTCCTCGCCTACGAGCGCCTGGTGTGGCGCGGCGAGACGCTCGGTGGCGTTGGCGGCTCCATCGGCCCGGGTGCGCTCGCTCAGCTCCTCGCCGGTGCCGACCCCACGATCGTGATCCGCCTGTCGTCCAACGCCGGCGACGTGGATTCCGCCGCGCCCGCCTTCGCGATGTGGGAGCTCTCGCGCATGGTGCGCAACGATGCGTCGCTCACCGCCGAGTTCGTGAAGGGCGTCGACGGGCTGCGCGAGCGCCTCGTCGGGTCGCACCCCGAGTTCAGCGCCGCCTTCGAGCAGTTCCTCTACGACTTCGGCTACCGCGGCCCCAACGAGTGGGACATGGGCTCCGAGGTGTGGGAGACCAAGCCCACGTTGCCGCTGGGCATGATCGAGCGCATGCGCCTGCTCGACGACGACCAGTCGCCGTCGGCCCGCCGCGACGAGCAGCAGAAGCTGGCCGACGCCGCGCTCGCCGAGGCGCAGGCGTTCCTGGCCGGCAACGAGGAAGGCCTCGCCACGTTGGGCATGGCCGTTGCCTCGATGCACCGCTTCGCCGGCTGGCGCGAGCGCGGCAAGGCCAACTGCGTGCGCGTGCTGCACGAGGCCCGCATGGCGATGTTCGAACTGGGCCGCCGCATGGCCGAGCGCGGTCAGCTGGCCAAGGCGAGCAACATTTTCCTCGCGCTCGACGACGAGCTCGACGGTCTGATGATCGACCCGTTCTATCTCAACGACCGGCTCGCCGAGCGTGAGGTCGAGTGGAAGAAGCTGTTCGGTCTCGACGTGCCGATGTTCATCGACACCACGAAGCCGGTGCCACCCACGTCGTCGCTGAAGTACCTCTCCTCCAGCGAGGTCGAGCAGGTCGCCGTCGGCGCCGTACTCACCGGCGGCGCGTCGTCGGCCGGTACGGTCCGCGGCCGCGCCCGCATCGTGCTCAGCCCCGACGAGGCCGGCGAGCTCGAGCCGGGCGACATCCTGGTCGCGCCGCAGACGGACCCGTCGTGGACACCGCTGTTCGTCGTGTCGGGTGCCGTCGTCGTCGACGTCGGCGCACCGAACAGCCACGCGATGATCGTCAGCCGCGAGCTCGGCATCCCCTGCGTCGCGGGCGTCTACGGCGCCACCCGGCGGATCCCCGACGGCGCGATCGTGGAGGTCGACGGCGCCGCCGGCACGGTCACCGTCGTCGAGCTCTGATCGGTCGCCCTCGCACACGGCGGTGCCTCCCGTGACGAGCAACCGGTTCTCTGCGCTGGTCGTCACGGGAGGCCACCGTGTCGCGATGGACGACTTCGCGGCCATGTTCGATGCGATCTGCGCCGAGCGGGGTTGGGTCTGGGAGCACGCCGAGCAGCCGCGCGCGCAGCTGCTGCTGCACCCGCGCGAGGTGAGCCGCTGGAACGTCGTCGTGCTGCACGACATCGCCGGTCTGCGCCTGCAACGCGGCCACGAGCCGTTGGCCGAGGGGCCGGACGCCGCCACCCGCGCGGCGCTGCGCGGCCTGCTCGACGCCGGGCAGGGGCTGGTGGTGCTGCACCACGCGATTGCCAGCTGGCCGGGTTGGGACGGCTGGGCTCACGCCGTCGGCGGCCGCTTCCTCTACGCGCCGGGCACCCTCGATGGTGCCGCGCTGCCGTCGTCGGGCTACTACCACGATCGCGTGCAGGTGCACGTCGCGGCACCCTCGCATCCGGTGTGCGGCGGGGTCGGCGACTTCGAGATCGACGACGAGCCGTACCTGTGCCCCGTGTTCGAGTCGGAGGTGGTCCCGCTGCTCACGTCCGGCTCCTCCCCGGCCCCGGCCGCGTTCCGCGAGGCGCACCCGGAGGTCGTGCACGGGCGGCAGGTCGACTGCCGCGATCATCCGCCGGGCAGCAACCTGCTCGGCTGGGCCAAGTCCGCGGGGAACAGCCCGCTGGTGTACCTGCAGCCCGGCGACGGCCCCTCCACGTTCCGGCACCCGTCGTACCGCCTGTTGCTGGCGAACGCGATGGCCTGGGCGTCCTCCCCCGCCGCCCACGCCTGGGCCCGCGCCAACCCCTCCCCGGTTCACCCCTGACCCCGTCCATGTCGCGGCCCTCACCACGGAGAGCCGTGATCGCAGCGCGACGTGGACAGCGCTCGCGGCGGCGTCAGGGGATGTGTGGGCGGATCGCGACCTGGTCGGGGACGCGCAGGAAGTAGCTGGGCAGGTAGCCGTCGCCGTCGCCGACCAGGGTGAAGGAGGCGATGCGCCGGGTGAGCACCTCCATCGCGACCCGCGTCTCCAGGCGGGACAGCGCCGCGCCGAGGCAGAAGTGGGGGCCGAGACCGAACGCGAGATGCTGGCCGATGCGGTCGCGGCCGGGACGGAACTCGGCGGCGTCGTGGCCGAACACCGCCTCGTCGCGGTTGGCCGACATGAACGTGATGATCAGCCGCGACCCGGCGGGGATGTGCACACCACCGAGCTCCACGTCGGTGGCGGCGATGCGCCAGATGCCGCCGTTCGGGCTGGCCAGGCGCAGCGCCTCCTCCACCACGACCGGGATGCGGGCCGGGTCGGCGCGCATCCGCTGCCACTCCTCGGGCCGGCGGCCGAGGATGCGCATCATGTCGCCGAGCAGGGCGGTGGTGGTCTCGTTGCCGGCGACGAGGATCATCTGCAGGATCCGCAGCATCTCCGCCATGTCGAGCGGCCGGCGGTCGACGACCTCGCCGTCCTCGTCGTCGATCTCCTCCGACAGCAGGTGCGAGAGCAGATCGTCCTGCGGCTCGCTCCGCCGCTGCTCGAGCTGGTCGGCGAAGTAGCGCTGGAACTCGTTGATCGACCTCTCGCTGGCGAGCAGCCCGTCGAGCGTGATGTCGGTGCCGATCGCCGACGCCGTCGCGTCGCTCCACTCCTTGAACATGCCGAGGTGAGCCTCCGGCACGTTCATCACGTGGGCGATCACCTCGACCGGCAGCGGCACGGAGAAGCGCTCCACGAAGTCGACCGTCTCGCCGTCGGCCCAGCCGTCGACGAGCCGTTCGGCGATGGCGCGGATCGCCGGCTCGTACCGGGCGATGCTGGGCGGCGCGAAGGCCTTCGACACCATCCGGCGGTAACGCGTGTGCGCCGGCGGATCGGAGGTGAGCAGCACGCTCACGCGCGGATACCCCTCGGCGATCACCTCGTCGATCTGCTCCTGCCACTCCGCCGGCACTTGCCGGCCGGCGCGCCCGAACTGCGACGAGAACAACTTCGGCTGGCGCAGCACCTCGACGAGCAACTCGTGCGAGGTGACCACGAACGCGTTCGCCACCGAGCTCCACACGACCGGTGCCTGCGCCCGCAGGTGCGAGAGATGCGGGTAGGGGCACGCCATCACCTCGGCGTCGAAGGGGTTGAACTCCACGCCATCAGACTCCACGTTCGCTGTGGTCACGACGCGCCTCCAGGGTTCCCCAGTTACAGATACTGATCTCAAGTAACTATACTTCATTGGGACTTAGGTCCCTGTCGTTCAGAGGTGCCGGGTTCCTACAGTCCTACCCGTTACGACGAGGGCAAGGAGGGGCAATGAGAACTCGTATCCACCCGCTGAGCGGTGCGCGCTACGACGTGCGCGCGGACGGCTACCTGGACATCACGCAGGACGGTGTTGCCGGCGTGTTCGACGCCGACGGGCGCTGGATCTCCGGCGAGCTGCGCCACGCGGATCCGCAGCTGTGCGGATGGCTGGCGGGGCCGCAGCTGCCCCCCGGCATGCCCGGCAACCCCAAAGACTTCCCGGCCGCGACGCCCAGCTGATCACGAGAGAATCGAGGACCACGACATGAGCCAGACGCTCGACGAGACCACCCGCGGTGCGCGGTACCAAGAGTTACTTGACCATGATTCACGTTCGGTGCCGGATGTCTACCGGCTGCAGAGCGCGATGGGCGACGAAGCCATGAAGGTGCCGGTGCGCCGCTACACCGACCCCGAGTACCACAAGCTCGAGGTCGAGAAGCTGTGGAAGCACGTCTGGCAGATGGCCTGCCGCGAGGCGCAGATCCCGGTGGTGGGCGACCACATCAACTACCAGATCGCGGGCATGGACATCCTCGTCGTGCGCAGCGAGGAGCACACGATCCGCGCCTACCGCAACATCTGCCTGCACCGTGGCCGCGTGCTGAAGGAGTTCGACGGTCGCGACGAGGAGCTGCGCTGCGCGTTCCACGGCATCGCCTGGAACCTCGACGGCACGATCAAGCACGTGCCGTGCAAGTGGGACTTCCCGCAGGTCGGCGAGGAGTGGTCGCTGCCCGAGGTGAAGGTCGACACGTGGGGCGGCTTCGTCTTCGTCAACCTCGATCTCGACGCACCGCCGCTGGCCGAGCACGTCGGTGCGCTCGACGACCACTTCAGTGCGTGGCCGCTGGAAGAGCGCTTCACGCAGGTGCACGTCGGCAAGATCCTGCGCTGCAACTGGAAGCTGGCGCAGGAAGCGTTCATGGAGTCGTTCCACGTCGTCGCCACCCACCCGCAACTGCTGGCCGGCATGGGCGACACGATCACGCAGTACGACGCGTTCGGCAACTTCGCCCGTGGCATCACACCCAACGGCGTCACCAGCACGCACGTGCGCAACTGGGTGCCCACCGAGCAGGACATGATCGACGCGCTCACCGACCGCACGCTCGACATCCCGATCATCGTGGAGGTGCCCGAAGGCTCCACCTCCCGTGCCGCGCTCGCCGACTTCCGCCGCAAGGGCATGGAGGCCGTCGTCGGAGTCGAGAAGGCACAGGCCCTCTCCGACGCCGAGGTGTGCGACAGCCTCGTGTACACCCTGTTCCCGAACCTGCACCCGTGGGGTTCGTACAACCGGCTCGTGTACCGCTTCCGCCCGTACGGCAACCATCACAACCTGTGCATCATGGAGTGCATGGTGCTCAGCCCGTTCCTGGGCAACCGGCCCCCGGATGCCCAGCTGCACATGCTGGGCGTCGACGACGACTGGACGGAAGCCACCGAGCTGGGCCTGCTCACCCGGGTGTTCAACCAGGACGTCTACAACCTGCCTCGCGTGCAGGAGGGCTTGGAGTCCGGCGCCATCGACGAGGTGATCTTCGCCCGCTACCAGGAGACGAAGATCCGCATGGCGCACGCCGAGCTGGAGCGCTGGGTCGGCGAATGACCCGCCCGCTCGGCCACCGGCCGAGCGTGACATCACGATGACAACCCGGTCCGGCCACTGCCCGCATGCGCACGGCAGTGGCCGGATCGCGTACCCTTGACGCATCGACGCCACCACCAAGCCCACACCGCGCCGCCCGGCACACCGCCCCTCGCGCCGATCCGCGGTGATCGACGGCGCGATGGGCTTGTTCGCCACCTTCCCGGTCGACGAGGTCACCGTGCTCGACATCGCCGGCGCGGTCGGCATGACGCCGGCGGCGGTCTACTACCACTTCGCCTCGAAGGAGCAGATCCTGCTCGAGGGGTTGCAGCGCTTCTGCGCCGGCCTGCTGGAGGAGGTGCGCGCCAACCTGCCCACCGGCGGCGACGGCGAGCAGCTGCCGGTGCTGATGTCGAACGTGCTCGCGTGGGCGCGGCGCAACCGCAACTACGCGTCGGTCTACTTCGTCAGCTCCAGCGGCCTCAACCTGCCGGTGGAGGCGCTGAGGCGCAGCACCCGCATCGAATTGATC
Source organism: uncultured Bifidobacterium sp. (assembly GCA_964477795.1). GTDB lineage: Bacteria > Actinomycetota > Acidimicrobiia > Acidimicrobiales > Ilumatobacteraceae > UBA668. The sequence continues at coordinate 40,189 of CAYZFZ010000002.1, read as the reverse complement.
GAGCTGTTCCAGCAGGCCGTGCGCTCGGTGCACGGCAAGATGCGCCCGGCAGAGGCGGCGGTGATGGCCGTCGGGATGGTGTCGTTGCTGGAGACCGCCACCGCCTCCAACCTGGGCCAGGACGCGATCTACCGCGGCCTCGGTGCCCGCCGGTTCGCCGGTGAGGTGGAGCGGCTGACGCGCCGCATCACCAACGTCGCCTGAGCCCTCACACGGGCCAGCCGGTGTCCAGCCGGACGAGCGCCTTGCCGACGTTGTGCCCCTTCAGCATCCCCAGGAACGCATCGACCGCGTGGTCGATGCCGTCCACCACGGTCTGCTGGTTGACCACCTCGCCGGTGCGCAGCCAGCCGGCCACGCGCTGCTCGAACTCGGGCCGCATGTCCTCGTGGTCGCGGACGATGAACCCGCGCAGGGTGACACGCCGGAGCACCGCCTCGATGAGGCGGTTGATGTCGTAGCTGCGCGAGTCGCTGTCGAACTGGGAGATCATCCCGCACAGCGCGACGTGGCCGCCGATGTGCATCGCGTTGAGGGCAGCGACGAGCTGCTCGCCGCCGACATTGTCGAAGTACACGTCGATGCCGTCGGGGGCCACGCGCCGGAGGCCGTCGGCGGCGCGCTCGGTGCGATAGTCGAACCCGTCGTCGTAGCCGAGCTGATCCACCAGCATCTGCACCTTGGCGGCACCACCGGCGCTGCCGACCACCCGGCTGGCGCCGAGCAGGCGGGCGAAGCGTGCCGCGGCGGTGCCGACCGCACCGGCGGCGGCGCTGACGAACACGATGTCGCCCTCCTTCAGCTCGGCGATGCGGCGCAGCCCGACCCAGGCTGTGAAACCGGTCTGGCCGAGCACGCCCAGCCAGGCGCCCGCCGGCGCCGCGTCGGTGTCGACCACCGTCGCGGTGGACGCATCGATGACGGCGTGGTCGCGCCATCCCAGGCGGTGACGCACCACCGTGCCCACCGGCACCGCGGCGCCCTCGGCTGCGAGCACCACGCCGATCGCGGAACCGTCGAGCGGCTCACCGATCTCGAAGTTCGTGGTGTACTGCTTCTCGGTGGTCTCCAACCGGCCCCGCATCGAGGGGTCGACGCTCATCGCGATGTTGCGCAGCAGCAGCTGGCCGGGCTGCAGCGTCGGGATGGCACGCTCCTCGACGGCGAAGTCGGTGGCCACGGGGCCGGCCGCTGCCGGTCGCGCGCGAAGGGTGACCAGGCGGGTGTGGGTGGGGATCATTTCTTTACTCCGGTTTCACTCGAACTCAGGAAGAAGCGACAGGCAGTCGAGGTCGCTGATCGCCGCTGCGGACCGCGAGATGAGCGCGGACATCATCGTGCGCGCCCGTGGGTTCGAGGTGTCCAGCGCACCGCTGATGATGACCGCGTACATCCACAGGTACAGCACGCATCGGCGGTAGTCCTCCCACGCGGACTCGGCCGTCGGGTAGTGATCGATGCCCGCCGCGACCAGCCCCTGGCGGTAGCGCTCGACGAGGCCGCGCTCACTGGCCCGGCGCAGCTCCACCGGCATGCTCTGGGAGAGCAGGAAGGCGACGTCCTCGATGCCCAGCGACCGCATCGCACCCTGCCAGTCGAGGGTGACCACCGCGTGCTCCGGGCCGTTGCCGAGCATCAGGTTGTCGAGCCGGAAGTCGCTGTGGATCATCGTCACCGGCCCGCTGCCGAGCCAGTCGTGCATCGCCGGGATCGCGTCCAGGAACCGCTGGCGCACCTCGTTCATGGCGGGTGGGACCGCGTCGCCGAACGTCTCGTTCATCGCGTCCCAGCAGGCGATCGCGATGGAATGCATGACGTCTGCCTGGCCTTGGGCATTGACACGGGGCGCGAAGTCGAACTCGCCGGTGTCGACGGCGCCCCAGAACGGAGCGTGCAACTTGACCAGCTCGTCGATGGCGACCGCGGCGTGCTCGGCACCCATGCCCACCACCTGATCGCCCGTGTTGAACGCCCCGAGGTCTTCCATCAGCAGCACGAACCCGCCGTCGGCGTCGATCTCGGCGGCGTAGATCTTGGGCAGCGTCATCGCCGTGCGCGACGCGGCCACACGGTAGAACTCGACCTCGCGGAGGAACAGGCTGAACTGCCGCGCGATCTCGAGGTTGGCCTCCATCACGCCGGGGAACTTGACGACCACGCACTCGGGCCCAGAGCCCCGCGAGTACGACAGCCGGAGGCGGTGAAGGGTAGCCATCTGGCCGACGCCGTCGCCGATCAGCTCGTCGGTGAACGACGACACGGAGCCGTCCGCCCCGGCGTCGTGCAGACAGGTCGTGAGCCAACTGCTGGTGACCTCGCTGAGGTGCCGCGGATGCTCGCGGGCGTCGGTGGTGCTGCCGGTTTCGTTCATCGTTCCCCCAAGGACTACGGTTGCAATCAATATAAAGTTACTACAGTTCAGTTGCTTGTTCTTAGGGGGACCAACATGCCTGTGTCAACGCTCTCCGAGCTGGCCCGTCGGCTGTATGCCAACGTCGAGCAGAAGCACGGCGACCTCGCCGACGACGTGATGCACCTGCCCACCGAGCGGTACCACGACCCGGTGCAGTACCAGCGGGAGATCGAGCAGATCTTCCACCGGCTGCCACTCGTCGTCGCGCTGAGCGTCGACATCCCCAACGCCGGCGACTACAAGGCGCTCGACATGGCCGGCCGGGCGGTGGTCACCGTGCGCGGCGACGACGGCATCGCTCGCTCGTTCGCCAACGCCTGCCGCCACCGCGGTGCGCCCGTGGTGTGCAACGGCGTCGGTTCGCAGCGCCGCCTCACCTGCCCGTACCACGCCTGGGTGTACGACACGAAGGGTTCGCTGGTCGCCATCCCCCAGCAGGACACGTTCGGCGACGTCAAGTACGACGGCCTCATCGCACTGCCCACCGCCGAGCGCCACGGCCTCGTGTTCACGATCCTCACACCCGGCACCCCGCTGGACATCGACGCCTGGCTGGGCGAGATGGGCGACGCGCTGGCACTGCTGGAGCTCGACAAGCTCTACCCGTACACCACCAGCACCACGCTGGCCAGCGGCAACTGGAAGAGCACGGCCGACGGCTACCTCGACGGCTACCACATCGGCTACCTGCACAGCGCCAACCTGGGCCTCAAGCAGATCAACAACCGCAACACGTGGGATCTGCTCGGGCCCCACGTGCGCCTCGGCTTCGCGAACAAGACCATCGTCGGCATCAAGGACCTGCCCGACGAAGAGGTCGAGCTGCCCGACGTGATGAGCCTCGTGCACTACCTGTTCCCCAACGTCTCCATCTCCGGCCAGCCCGGCCGCACCACGATGGTCAGCATCATCCAGCCGGGCACCAGCGTCGACAAGTCCGACGTGTTGCAGACCCAGTACAGCCGCGAGCCGCTGGACACGCCGGAGAAGCTCCAGGAGATGGAGACCCGCCGCAAGCTGTATGCCGCCATCACCGGCGACGAGGACTTCAGCACCGTCATCGCGATCAACCGGGCACTGCCGGCGATGGGCGGTACCGACTTCATCTTCGGCCGCAACGAGAGCGGCAACCAGAACCTGCACACCTGGGTGCAGCGCTTCACCGCCGAGGGCTGAGCGGCACCCCGATCACGCGAGCAGCACGCCTGGGTTGCCCTCCGCCCAGGTCTGCTGCATCGTCCGGTGGGTGATCCGCCAGCCCACCTCGGTGCGTACCAGCTCGTCGAGGTACATCCCGGCGATCGTGTAGTTCTCGCCGCCCTCCAGGCCGAAGCGGGTGTGTTGCGACTGCAGCTGGCAGCGGCACGTCGCCGTGTCGCCGTCGATGCGCACCTGGTGGTTGCCGATGAGGTGCTGGGTGAGATCGAAGCGGGTCAGTGAGCCACCGATGCGCTGGATGATCTCTTCCACCCCGCGGCACTCGCGGCCGCGCAGCATCGCGGTGGCATCCGGGTGGAACACGTCGCGCAGCTGCTCCACCTGCTTCGTGTCGAGCGCCCAGGTGTAGGCGATGGTGAGATCGATGATGTCGGTGCGGTCGGACATGCCTCCGAGTCTGGCACGCGCGGCGTGATCGCGGTTCGTTCGAAACAGATATCGATGACAAGTAACTAGGCTGCGGGCATGAGCTCGGATGACCGCCGGATCGAGATCGCGCAGCACCTGTTCGAAGGGTGGAGCTCGGGCAACCCCGATGCGCCCGAGCAGTGGTTCCACCCGCAGGGCGTGCTGATGGACGTGGCCAGCGGCCGCTTCGAGGGCTGGCCCGCGATCCGGGCGTTCTTCGCCGCGGGCATGCAGCGCACCGCCAACCTGACGCTGATCCCCGACGAGTTCTGGAGCAGCGACAACGGCCTCGCCGTGCACTACGTGATGAGCGGCGACGTGATCAACCCCGCCTCGTACGGACCGGAGCACGTCGGCAGGCGCTGGTCGGTGGAGGTCATGTCGTACCTGCGCTTCGAGGGCGACCGCGTCGTGTTCGAGGCCGACTTCCACGACAAGGGCTCGCGCGCTCGGTCGCTGGGCATCGCTCCGTGATCCCCAGCCCGATTGCCGGTCTGCAGCGTCCGGTGCAGATCGCGTACGCGGTCCCCGACGCAGTCGCCGCCGCGCAGCAGTGGGCCGCGGAGGTGGGCGCCGGGCCGTTCTTCGTCCGCCACCACATCCCGATCGCCAGCGTCACGTACCGCGGGCAGCCCGGCGCGTTCGACCACACGGCTGCGTACGGCCAATGGGGAGACGTGATGGTGGAGCTCGTCCAGGACCACACCGAGGGGCCCAGCGTCGTGCGCGACATGTACCCCGACGGCGGTGGTGGCCTGCACCATGTGGCGTTCTTCGTGCCCGACATCGACCTGGCGACTGATCAGCTCAACACGCTCGGCCACGAGACCGCCTTGGCCGCCACCACCGCAAGCGGAATCAGGTTCAACTTTCTCGACGCGACGCGTACCCACGGGCACATGTTCGAGCTGTACGAGCGCTCGGCCACGCTGGCCGCGTTCTACGCCCACGTCGCCGCAGCAGCGGACGGCTGGGACGGCGCCGACCCCGTCCGCTGAGCAGGCCCGTGCGGCGGCCTGCCGGAGGCGTCAGTAGGTGCGGCGGTGCGATGCCACGTCGCCCTGGCCCTCGGGCGTGAACTGCCAGCGCCCCACGCACACCTTCTCCGCGAAGCGCCACCCGTCCTCCGCGGGCACCACCACGTCGTGGTAGTCGCCGCCCGCCCAGCGCACCGGCACATGGCTGGCCTGCGTGTACGGAGCGAACCACTTGCTGTGCACGCGCACCACGCCGGCCTGCTCGCGGACCACGATGTTGGTGACATGGTGCGCGCTGGGATGGTTCGCGTCACGGAACCAGCCCACGATCGCCTCGATCCCGCGCAGCACCTCGGGGGCGCGCACCGCTGTGTAGTCGAGCACCGCGTCGGGCACGAACAGCTCGCGGAACGCGTCCCAGTCGCGGGCATCGATCGCGTGGCCGTACCGGCCCAGCAGTTGATGGATCTCGATGATGTCGGACGATTCCATGCCGCGACCCTTTCGACGTTTCTTGTCATGCACTACAGTTCCTCCCACATCGATTCATGGGGGACAGTGCACGTGAAGGCTTACAGGATGGTCGGGTGGAAGCAGGCATTCGAGTTCCAGGAGGTGCCCCAGCCCGACCCGCGCCCGGGCCAGGTGCTGGTGAAGGTCGCCGCCGCCGGCCTGTGCCACAGCGACCTCACCGTGCAGGGCATGGACCCGGGCGTCATGAACGCCGACATCCCCTTCACGCTCGGCCACGAGACCACCGGCTGGGTGGAGGCCCTCGGCACGGGTGCCACCGGGCTGCAGGTGGGCGACGCGGTCGCCGTCTACGGCCCGCTGGGCTGCGGCTACTGCCGCCACTGCCTCGTCGGCGACGACAACATCTGCGACAACCTGGCGTCGCTGCCCGGCGCCGGCTGGGGCCTCGGTGTCGACGGTGGCATGGCTCCGTACATGGTGGTCGACAGCACCCGCCAACTGGCGCCGCTGGGCACGCTCGACCCCGTGCTCGCGGCACCGCTCACCGACGCGGCCGTCACGCCCTACCGCGCGATCCGCCGCTCGCTGGACGTGCTCGAGCCCGGCTCGTTCACCCTCGTGCTCGGCGTCGGCGGCCTCGGCCACCTGGCGGTGCAGATCCTCAGGGCCGTCGCACCCACCACGATCATCGCCGTCGACGCGAAGCCCGAGGTGCGTGAGTTCGCACTCCAGCTCGGCGCCGACCACGTGCTCGCTCCCGGCGACGACCTCGTCGCGCAGGTGATGGAGATCACCAAGGGTCGCGGCATCGACCTCACGCTCGACATCGTGGGCGCCGAGGGCACGCTCGCGGCTGCGATGGCACTGGCCAACGCCGGCAGCCGGGTGATGCTGATCGGCGCTGCCGGCGGCGTGTTCCCCTACCACCTGTGGTCGACGAAGTGGGAGGTGCAGGTGTCGTCGTCCATGTGGGGCAGCGTCGCCGACCTTCGCGCCGTCATCGGCCTGGCCGAGCGCGGCCTGCTCAAGCCGAAGATCACCACCTTCACCTTCGACCAGGCACCCGCTGCGTACGCGGCTCTCGAGCACGGCACGCTCGAAGGCCGCGCCGTGGTCCTGCCCAACGGCTGAGTCACCGATCCCACCGACCCCGATTCCCCCGACCGCGTCGATCACCAGGAAGTGACCCCCGATCTCATGACCGAACCAACGACGATCCGCACCGCCAGATCCAGCGGCATCACGTACCAGGAACTGCTCGACACCGACACCCGCGAGGTGCCGGCCGTGTTGCGCCTGGAATCGCCGCAGTTCGAGGGCTACCACGACATCGAGAACTCCCGCTACACGTCGCGCGAGTGGCACGAGCGGGAGGTCGAGCACCTCTGGAAGCGTGTGTGGCAGATGGCCTGCCGCGAGGAGCACCTGCCCCACGTCGGCAGCTACATCGTGTACGAGATCGCCCAGCTCTCGTTCATCGTCGTGCGCAGCGCCCCGGATCAGATCAAGGCGTTCTACAACGCCTGCCTGCACCGTGGCCGCCAGCTCAAGGACGCGGACGGCCGCTGCTCCGAGCTGCGGTGCCCGTTCCACGGGTTCTCCTGGCAGCTCGACGGTGCGCTCGCGCAGGTGCCGGCCCGCTGGGACTTCCCCCAGATCGACGACGCGACATGGTCGCTGCCGGAGGCCAAGGTCGGCACGTGGGGCGGCTTCGTGTTCATCAACCCGGACCCGCAGGCCGGTTCGCTGGAGGACTACCTGGGCGAGCTGCCCGAGCACTTCGCCCGCTGGGATCTCGCCGGCCGCTACGTGCAGGGCCATGTGTGCAAGGTCGTGCGCGCCAACTGGAAGATCGTGCAGGAGGCGTTCTGCGAGAGCTACCACGTCGGTGGCACCCACCCGCAGGCGCTGCCCTACCTCGGCGACGTGAACAGCCAGGTCGACATCTGGGAGCACTTCTCGCGCATCATCACGCCCGGCGGCACCGTCAGCCCGCTGCTGTCGTGGACGCCCACCGAGGAGGAGGTGCTGCGCTACATGCTCGACATCCGGGTGGACGAGGAGAGCTTCGTGAGCCTGCCGCCCGGCCAGAGCGCCCGCACCGCCTCCGCCGCAGCCGCCCGCGAGCGTTGGCGCCCGGTGGTGGGCGACGCCGTCGACACGTGGAGCGATGCCGAGTTCATCGACAACATCGACTACACGATCTTCCCCAACCTGCACCCGTGGGGCGCCTACAACCGCATCGTCTACCGCTTCCGCCCCAACGGCGACGACCACTCGACGGCGCTGCACGAGATCTTCCTGCTCGCGCCGTTCAGCGGCGAGCGGCCACCGCCGGCGGCGACGACGTTCCTCGGCCCCGACGAGTCGTACACCAACGCACCCGAGCTGGGCATGCTCGGCAAGGTGTTCGACCAGGACGGCTACAACATGCCGATGGTGCACAAGGGCCTGCTGCAGACGGCGAAGCCGACGAGCACGCTCTCCGTGTACCAGGAGTCGAAGGTGCGCTGGCTGCACCGCCTGCTCGGCGAGTGGGTGGAGGGCTGATGCTCGGCCTGATCCACCCCTTCAGCAAGGCGCTCTACGAGCAGGACGGGAAGGGCAACGTGCGTGTCACCCACCAGGGCCGCACCGGCGTGTTCACCTCCAAGGGCGTGTGGCTGGAAGGCGACCTGTTCGAGGCCGATCCCCAGTTCTGCGGCTGGGTCGGTGGCCCCAAGGTCGCCCATCACCGCATCGCGCAGAACACCCCGTGACCACGGCGCGTGCTGCCCGCGAGCTCGCGTGGCCGGATCTCGTCTGGTCGCACTTCAGCCGCCCACGCTTCGGCGCCTTCGACGAGCGCGTCGAGGCAGCTGCCGGCGCCGGCTTCGCCGCGATCGGCCTGTACCTCTACGAGTACGAGCGCCTGCGCAACGAGGAGCGCCGCTCGAACGCCGCGCTGGCCGCACAGCTCGACGCCCACGGCCTGTGCATCGCCGAGATCGAAGCGTTGAAGGGCTGGTGGGCGGTCGACGGCACGGAGAGCGCCGCCTTCGAGCACGCCGAGTCGCTCGCCTTCCAGATCGCGGACGGGCTCGGTGCCCGCTACCTGCAGGTGATCGGGCCGTACGACTGCACGTTCGCGCAGGCCGCCGACCGCCTCGGCGGGCTGTGCGACCGCGCCGCCCGCTACGGGCTGCTGGTGGGCATCGAGTGGCTGCCGTACACGAACATCCCCAGCGCGGCCTCCGCGCAGCAGCTCGTCGAAGCGATCGGGCGGCCGAACCTCGGCTACTGCGCCGACATCTGGCATCACGTGCGTGGCGCCAACGACGAGGGCATGCTGCGGGCACTGCCCGGCGACCGCATCTTCGCCGTCCAGATGAACGACGGCCCGCTCGCACCAACACTCGCCGACTACAAGGACGACTGCCTGGCCACCCGCGTGCCGCCGGGCGAGGGCGAGTTCGACTGCACCGGCTTCCTGCGGACCCTGCGCAACCTCGGTGTCACCGCGCCCATCTCGCTGGAGATCGCGTCCACAGAGTTGTGGAAGCTGCCCGCCGCCGAGACCGCTCGCCGCGCGGTCGACGGGATCCACGCGGTGCTGGCTGCGCTGGATGCCTGAGCACGCGCGCGACGCGGGGCACCTCGCGATCGACGGCTGCGTGAACTTCCGCGATGCCGGCGGATGGGTGCGCACCGACGGGCAGCGCATGCGCACCGGGCTCGTGTTCCGCAGCGACGACCCGATCCGCACCACCGCCGCCGGCCGCGAGGCCGTGCTCGCACTCGGCCTGTCGCGGGTGATCGACCTGCGCCAGCCGGCGCAGGTCGCGCGTGGCCCCGGCTTCCTGCCGCCGGAGCAGACGCTGCTGTGCCCGCTCGTCGACCGCGTCATCAACCTCGACGACCCGCCGCCGATGACCGAGCCGAGCCACATGACCGACCTCTACGAGGACATGCTGGAGCGCAGCACCACGGCCCTGGCGACGGTGCTCGACGAGATCGCAGACAGCCTCTCCGACGGCCCGGTGCTGGTGCACTGCGTCTACGGCAAGGATCGCACCGGTCTCGTGGTCGCCGTGCTGCAGCTGGCGATCGGCATGCCCGCCGACGCCGTGGTCGCCGAGTACGCCCGCTCGGACGCGCCCACCCACCGGCGCTTCGAGTGGATGCGTGCCGAGCCGATCCCTGGCGACGCCCCGCTGGATCGCGCACCGCGCTTCCTGTTCAGCGCGCCTGCCGAGACGATGGCGCTGCTGCTGCAACGCCTCGCGCGACGCCACGGCTCACTCGACGCCTGGCTGGGCACGCTGCCCGTGCAGGCCGGCACCTTCGACCGCCTCCGCGCGGCGCTGCTGGAGCCCGCCCCGGTCTGATCTCCCGGGCCCACGGCCAACGCAGCGTGTCAGCGGGCGAGGGAACCGGCGTCGGCGGCGAGCGTGGAGCCGGTCATGAACGCGGCCAGGTCACTGCAGGCGAAGAGCACCACGCGGGCGATGTCGTCGGGCACGCCGGCACGGCCGAGCGGGTTGTCGGCGGTGCGCGTGGCCATGTCCAGCCCGGCGGCCAGCAGCGGCGCCAGCTGCTCGGTGGTGCCGGGCGTGGTGACGAACGCGGGCGCGACGCCCAGCACGCGGATGTCGCGTGGCCCGAACTCGATGGCCAGCGCCTTGGTGGTACCCACGAGCGCGTGCTTCGACGTGATGTAGGCGGAGATGCCGGGGGTGCCCTTGAACGCCGCGGTGGAGAGCAGATTGACGATCACTCCCCCGTGCGCCATCCGCTTCGCCGCCTCGCGCGCGCCGGCGAAGGTGCCGCGCGTGTTGACGGTGAGCATGCGATCGAGGAACTCGTCGCTGACGTCGATGGCTGGGCCGGTGGTGGGGAAGATGCCGGCGTTGTTGACCCAGATGTCGAGCCGCCCGAACTCGCTGATGGCGCGGTCGGCGATGGCAACGAGGCTGGCGGTGTCGGCGACGTCGAGGTGCAGGCCGAGCACGCGACCGCCGAACTCGCGCTCCAGCTCGGCGGCGACAGCAGTGGCCTCGGCCTCGTCGAGATCGCCGATGAGCACGGCGGCGCCGGCTTCGGCGAGGCGCCGCGCGGTCTGCGCACCGATGCCCCTGGCGCCACCGGTGACGACCGCGACCCGCCCGGAGAGCGACAGCAGGTCGGCCAGCGAGCGATGGCTGTGGTCGGGGATCGGCATGCAGTAAGTGTAGCCAATCTAAAGTATGGTGAACGGCGTGAAAGCTTTGGTGCTCGGGGGTTCGGTGTTCGTCGGTCGCCATCTGGTCACCACCTTGGTGGCCGGTGGCCACGAGGTGTCGGTGCTCAACCGCGGGGTCACACCGGCGCAGGTACCGGAGGGGGTGCGCCAGCTCCGTGCGGATCGCACCGACCTCGGCCAGATGCGCGCGGCGCTCGGCGGTGAGGACTTCGACGCCGTGTTCGACGTGTCCGGCTTCGTGATGGCGTCGGGCGGCAGCGACGTCACCGGGCTGTTCGAGCTGCTCGACGGCCGCGTCGGTGCGTACGTGTACGTCAGCAGCATCATGGCCTACGACCAGTCGCTGGCCGGCCGTTTCCCGTGGACGGAGGACATGCCCACCAACCCGGAGGGGCCCTCGGGCTACGGCGGGTTCAAGGCGTTCAGCGAGGCCGCGATGCTCGAACGCCACGCGGCCACCGGCTTCCCGGCCACCGTCGCCAGGCCGGCCGCCATCTACGGCCCGGACAACAACATCTACGATATGGAGACGCCGATGTTCCTGCGCCTCCTCCAGGGCCGGCCGATCCTCGTCCCCCACGGCGGGCTGGTCGTCGGCTCGTACGGTCACGTCGACGACCTGTGCGACGCGCTGGTCGTGATGGCCCAGCAGCCGCGGGCGCACGGCGAGGTGTTCAACGTCACCGGCGAGTCGCTCGACGTCAACCACTACATCCGCCTCCTGGCCGGCACCACCGGCACCACCGCCGACGTGCGCTTCGTGCCCGACGATCGCTTCCGTGCGCTCACCCAGCCGGGCATGCCGCCGCTGTGCAGCCACCTGTTCAAGGTGCGCCACCACGCGATGATCAACAGCGACAAGCTCGCTGCGCTGCTCGGCTGGCGCCCGAAGTACGACACGCTCGCCGGCCACCAGCACACGTACGAGTGGTTCAACGCCCAGGGCTGGGCGACGCTCGATCACGCGCTGGGCGACGCCGTGTGGAAGACGTCGTGGGACTTCGATGCCGAGCAGGCCGTCGCCGACGAGCTGGCCCGTGGCTGAGCAGCTGCCCGGCGCCAGCGACCGGCTCACCGACGACGAGCTGTGGAACGGCGTCGAGGCCACGGTGCGCAACGTGCTGCTGCCCGCGCTCACCGACGACTGGGCGCGCGCTGCAGCGGTACAGCTGGTGGGTGTCGCCCGCTACGCCCGCCGCCGGCCGGCCGACCTGCTCGGCGCCCGCACCGCGGAGATCAGTGCGACGATCACCGCGCTCGGCCACAACCCTCTCGTCGCGCCCGAGCTCGCAGCCACCGGCGCGCACGACGTGCTCGCCGCAGCCGGTCGCATCCTCGCCGCAGCGGTGGCGGACGACGGCCCGGCCGGCCACGAGGTGCGCGCCGTGTTGCGGCCCGTCCTGGTGCGCCACCTCGACGAGGAGCTGGCCGTCACGGCGCCGCTCGTCGCCGCGTTCCGGGGGAAGCTCGATGAGTGACACAGCCCGCGAGGAGATGCGCGGCGCGTTGGCGCAGTGGCTCGGCGAGCAGTCCGGCAGCCCGGTGACCATCAGCGAGCTGCGCCGCATCGCCACCGGCAACTCGCGGGCGATGTGGTACGTCGCGCTCGACGACGGCACCCGCCTCGTCGCCCGCGTCGAGCAGGGCGGCGTGTTCGGCACCTCCGGCGCCGAGGAGTACCAGTTCATGCAGGCGGCGCAGCAGCTCGGCTGCCCGGTGGCCGCGGTGCGCTGGCTCGAACCGACCGGACACGTGATCGGCCAGCCGTTCTTCGTCATGGACTTCCTCGACGGCGCCGCCAGCGGCCGCGACGACCGCACGATGACGCCCGAGCTGGCCGACGACTTCGTCGCCCGGCTGCACGAGCTGCACACCACGGACTGGACGAGCGCGCTCTCCACCACGATGGCACCCGAGGACGCGACACACGTCGAGGTGGATCGCTGGCTGGGCGTCTACCGGCAGGCGGCGACGCTGCCGATCCCGCTGCTGGAGGAGGCCGCCGCCTGGTTGCACCGGCACGCGCCGCCGTGCCGCTCGGTGGGCATCGTCCACGGCGACCCGGGCCCGGGCAACTTCGTGCACGACGGCCACCGCGTCACCGCGTTCACCGATTGGGAGTTCACCCATCTGGGCGACCCCACGGAGGACTGGGCCTACCTGATCACGATGCGCGGCTCGCGCACGATGAGCCGCGACGAGTGGTTGGCCCTGTTTCGCCGTGTCGCCGGCGTGGAGGTCAGCGCCGCCGAGCTGCACTACTGGAGCGTGTTCAACTCGTTCAAGGGTGCGTGCGCGAACATCACCTGCCTGCCCGCGTTCCGCACCACGAACCCGGCCCCCAACATGGTGCTCATCGGCACCGCGCTGCACCACACCTACGTGCGCCAGGCTGCACGGCTCATCGAAGAGGGCGCCACATGAGCGTGTCGGATCGCGATGCACTCGTCGCACTGCACTACCGCTACGCCGACGCCGTGCGCGCCGGCGCCCAGGCCGGCGAGGCCGACTGGGCGGCCACCTGGGTGCCCGATGCCACGTGGGTGCTGCCCGGGAGGTCGGTGACCGGCCTCGACAACATCCTCGCCGTGTGGCGCACCTCGATGGCCAAGCAGGTGCACGTCGTGCAGCTGTACCTCAGCGCCACGTTCGACATCGACGGCGACACGGCATCCGGCCGCGCGCAGCTGGTGGAGCTGGTGTCGTCGGTCGACGGCACGCAGGGCACGCTCGCGGGTCACTACGACGACACGTACCGGCGCACTGCAGACGGCTGGCGCTTCACCAGTCGCGCGCTCACGATCTACTACCGCGGCGCCCCGGACCTCTCGGGCACCTTCGCCTGACGCGCGTCAGACCTTCGTGCGGCTGGGGCCGGCCGGCGAGTTCTTGAACATCGTCTCCGCGTCGAACCCGATGCGCGCCGTTGGCACGATCTCCACGACCACCCGGCCCGGCGTGTCGAGGTGGTGCACGAACGCCTCCTGGCGCTCGGCGCTCTCCGGGCGCACGCGGGCGGCGAGCATCGGGTAGAACCAGCCCTTGGTGGCATCGTCGTCGTGCACGATCGCATCGCCCTTGTACGTGACCGCCTGGCTGATGCCGATGTCGGTGCCTCGGCTCGTGATCGCGATCGCCACGCGCGGCCGCGCCTCCACCGCCGCGACGCGCTTGCGCCGGCGTGTGCACGTAACCCAGAAGCGACCCTCGTGCCACACGAAGTTCATGATCACGCCCACCGGGTCGCCGTCCTTCGTGGACCACATGAAGGTGCACTCGGTCTGCGCGTGCAGCAGCGCCGCCTCTCGCTCGTCGGCGAGTGCGAACTTGCTGACGTCCTCGTAGCTGTCGACGTAGTCGGGGTCGGTCATCTCGGCTCAGGTCCTCTCGGGGTGGGTGGTCCAGCGGATCGGCAGGTGGGTGAGCCCGTGGAGCACGAACGACTGGTTGCGCTCGGCGGCACCGTCGAGCGTGATCGTGGCGGTGCGCTGCAGCAGCAGTTCGAACGCCACCAGCACCTGCAGCCGGGCGAGCGGGGCGCCGATGCAGTGGTGGATCCCCCAGCCGAAGGCCATGTGCCGGCCGATCTCGTGCGGGTCGCGGTCGATGCGGAACTCGTCGGGCGCGGCGAAGCGCGACGGGTCGCGGTTGGCGGAGGCGAACAGCACCTGCACCTTCGTGCGCGGCGCCAGCGTCTCGCCGTGCACCTCGGTCTCCACCGCGTTGGTGCGGAACAGGCCGTGCACCGGGCTGTCGAAGCGCAGCGCCTCCTCGATCGCGGCGGGCAGCAGCGACGGCTCGGCGCGCAGCCGCGCCATCGCCTCGGGGTGCTCCAGCAACCGGTACAGCATCAGGCCCAGCAGGCTGGTGGTGGTCTCGTGGCCGGCCACCAGCAGCTGGTAGCCGAGGTACAGCGCTTCGTCGGTGTCGATCGTGCCCTGCGTGCGGGCGACGGCGAGCCGGGTGAGCACGTCGTCGGGAAGGGTGCTGCCCATCAGGTCGAGCGAGGCGGCCCGGCCCGACGCGGCGAGCCGCGCGTCGCGTTCGTCGATGCCACGCGCGATGTGACCTTCCAACGCGAGCTTGGCCTCGCGGTAGCGCTCGAGGTCGCCGCCGGTGAGCGCGTCCACCGCAAGGTCGGTCCAGCGACGGAACTCCTCACGGTCGTCGTCGGGCACGCCCAGCAGCTCGGCGATGACGAGCCCGGGGAACGGAGCCGCGAACGCCTCCACGAAGTCGGCCGACGAACCCGCCAGCATCTCGTCGAGCAGGCCCGACGCGATGCCCTCCACGAGCGGGCGCAACCGCTGGATCGCGGTGGGCAGGAAGGCCGGGCGCAGCACATGGCGATGGCGGGTGTGGTCGGGCTCGTCGGTGGTGCCGAGCACCCCGCGCTCCTGGTAGAAGACGCCCGGCCCGTCGCCGTTGATCCACAGGTCGGGCTGCTTGAGCATGTCGAGGATGTCGTCGAAGCGGCTCAGCACGTAGAACGGCGGATCGTGGTCCGCCACCTTGTGGAACGGGCACTGCTCTCGCAGCTCGCCGTAGGGCTCGGTGGGCTCGAACGCCATCGCGGACGTGACGTGCGAGTAGCCGGTCACGGCTCAGTCGCCCCCGCCGGCGAATCGGGCAGTGGCCTGCCCGTCGGCGCCGCGCACCTGGTCGACCGCGTCGATGCGGTACTTGATCGCCGAGCCGCCCAGGCGGGTGACCGCCCGCATCGCCGCACCCGTGTCGTGGAAGTTCGGGTGCAGGAAGTGTGCCTCCAGCGCCGCCGCGTCCTGCCACAGCTCGACGATCTGGATGCGCCCGGCGAGCACCGGATCCGGGCTGATCGTGTACGTGAGGCAACCCGGTTCGTCCTCGCGGGTGGAGCGCTGGATGGCCACCGTGGAGGCGACGACGCTGTCGCGCACCTCGGGCTCCACGTCGATCCAGCCGATGATCGCGATCATCTGCCCGGCGGTCGCGGCGGTGTCGGTCATGTCGCCCAGCTCAGTACGGCAACGTGCCGCCGTCGATGGCGAACATGTTGGCGGTCATGTTGCGCCCGGCGTCGCTCGCGAACAGCAGCGCCACCGCGGCGACCTGCTCGACGGTGTTCGGCTTCTTGATCGCCGACTCCTTCGAGAACAGCTCGATCATCGCGCCGTAGCTCTCCAGGCCCATCATCTTCGCCGACTCGGGGCCGGTGTCGCGGACGATGTCGGTCTCGATGAGACCCGGCAGCAGGGCGTTGATCGTGATGCCGAGCGTGCCCACCTCACGGGCCGCGGACTTCACCAGGCCGCACACCGCGTGCTTGGCCGTGTTGTAGCCGGGGATGCCGGGCTTGCCGCCCTTGCCCTCCACGGACGAGGTGACGATGATGCGCCCGTACTCGCGCGGGATCATGTGCTGCAGCGACTTGCGCATGCCCCAGAACACGCTGTTCAGGTTCCAGTCCATCTCCAGCTGCCACTCTTCGTCGCTCATCATCGCCACGGGGGCCGTGTGCTGCACACCGCCCGAGTTGAGGCACATGATGTCGAGCTGGCCGTAGCGCTCGATCGCGAAGTCGACGATGCCCTCCGCCGTGCTCTGCTTGGCGGCGTCGCCGGCGAAGAACGCGACATTGTCGCCGCCACCCATCTCCGCGAGGGCTTGCGCACCCTTCACCGGGTCGCGGCCGTTGACCACGACCTTGGCGCCTTCCTTGAGGAACAGTTCGGCCATTCCACGGCCGATGGATCGTGTGCCGCCGGTGATCGCGGCGACCTTGCCTTCGAGCTTTCCCATGTGAGTCCCCCTGGATCAGTACGGCGCCGTGCCGCCGTCGATGGAAATGAGCGAGCCGGTGATGCCGGCCCCGGCCTCCGACACCAGCAGCGAGGCAACCGCCGCGACGTCGTCGACCTCGTTGAGCCGCTTGATCACCGACTCCTCGGCGAACCAGTCGAGCAGGGCCTGGTACGTGATGCCCATGCTCTCCGCAGCAGGCGGCCCGTCGGTCTTCATCATGTCGGTCTCGATGGCCCCGGGGCACAGCGCGTTGACGGTGATGCCGAGCGTGCCCACCTCGTGGGCGCAGGTCTTGGTGAGCCCGTTGACCGCGTGCTTGGCGGTGACGTACACGGCGAGGCCCGGCTTGCCGACCTTGCCCTCGACCGAGGAGATGTTGATGACCCGGCCCCACTGCTGCGGGATCATGTACTCGAACGCCTTGCGGGTGCACCAGAACGTGCTCCACAGGTTCACCTTCAACGCCCAGTCCATCGCCTCGTCGGTGAGCTGCGCCACCGGAGCGTTGTCCTTCGAGCCGCCGGCGTTGTTCACCAGGATGTCGATGCGGCCGTACTTCTCCACGGCAGCCGTGATGAGGCGCTCGCAGTCCTCCTTGACGGACGAGTCGGCCTGCACGAACAACACGTCGTCGCCGGCGCCGATCTCGGCCACCGCGCCGTCGCCCTTCGCCTTGTCGCGACCGCTCATGACCACCTTCGCGCCGTCGCGCAGGAACGCTTCGGCAATGGCCCGGCCGATGCCGCGCGTTCCACCTGAGATGACCGCTACGCGGCCGTCCAGTTCCCCCATGACCAATCCCCTTCCCCGTTGGGTACGTCCCCGTTGGGCACGGGGACAATATCCTTTACCGCACTCGCAATCAAGTAAGTGCTGCAGGTCCTCACCTGATGCGCACGCACTCGTAGTGCGCCAGCCCCGGCCCGCTCGGGCCGTCGAGCAGGACGAAGCTCTCGGCCCAGTCGTGGTCGAACTCGAACTCGCGACCGTCGGCGGCGACGATCGTGGTGGGGTGGCTGACGTCCCACACCTCGCCCTCCTCGTGGAGGTCGCCGCGGAACACACCCTGGCCGAGGCCGTCGTCGAAGCCGCCGAAGTAGCCGCCGCCCTGGCAGTACACCCAGCCGAGATCGCGGAACGTGTACTCACGCCGCTCGCCGTCGATGTCGGTGAGCGCGAACCTGCCGCTGCGCACGCGCCGCTCGCCGTCGTAGAAGTCGAGGTCGTGCTCGGCGCGCACGACGGGCACGATCGCGCCGGCGGTGAGGATGGCACCCTTGCCGGAGGCGGCGCGCCCGTTGGGGTCGTCGAAGAAGAAGCCGCCGTGGGTGCCCGCGTGGAACAGCACCCACTGGCGCAGCCCGGCCACGCGGCGGCTGGGCGTGGGCGCACCGTAGGGCCGCGGCCCACCCCTGCCAGGCTGCGAACCCCAGGAGTGGTTGCGGAAGAACGAGCTGGACTCACGGCGCAGCTCCACCCGCCGGCCGGCCACCTCCACCCACCCCTCCAGCTCGCCGGTCAGCTCGTAGGTGGCCCGCTCGCTGAGCAGGCGACCGTCGAGCCGGCGCACCTCGATCGGGCCCATGTACGGCACGGTCGCCGAGTGGCAGGTGACGTCCATGGCGATGCCCACCTGCGAGTGCTCCAGCACCAGCCGCACGGACTGCAGCGGTTCCAGGATCTCCAGGCGCAGGCCGCCGACACGCAGGTCGTCCATCGCCGGGCGCAGCTTGCGCGACACGCGCACGTTGTACTGCCGGCCCTCGTGGCGCAGGCAGACGAAGCCGTCCATCACGTCGTTGTTCGCGTAGAGACGCAGGTTCGAGGTGAAGGCCACCGTGCCTGCCTGGTCGGCGCCGCAGACGTAGTGGCCGTCGTTCCACATCGGGTCGCTGGTGAGCGTCGCCGCGAACGTGTCCGCGAACTGGTGGAACGGGTACTCGTCCATTGACAGCAACATGGGGTGTCCTCCTATGCCGACGCGGGCAACGCGTCGTAGTATCTCTACACCAATTCGACTAACTACCGCCGCCTGGACACGAGTTCGGGCTGCGGGCCGAGGAGCACACCATGGGCACGTTGACAGCATCGTTCGAGGGCGACGTCGCGTTCGTCACCGGCGCGAGTGGCGGTATGGGCCGCGCCTGCGTGGTGGCGTTCGCCGCTGCCGGCGCCAAGGTGGTCTGCTGCGACCTCAACGACGAGGGCGGCGAGGAGACGGTGGCGCTGGCAGCCGCCGCCGGCGGCGAGGCGGTGTACGTGCGCGCCGACGTGAGCGACGGGCCCCAGGTTGCCGCCGCGGTCGGCGAGGCGGTGAGCCGCTTCGGTGGCCTGCATTGCGCGGTGAATGCGGCCGCGATCGAGACCGAGACGTCGCTGCTGCACGAGAGCAGCGAGGCGTCGTTCGACAAGATGATCGCGGTGAACCTGCGCGGCGTGTTCGTCTCGATGCAGCACGAGCTCACGGCCATCCTGGCCGCCGGCCGCGGCGGCGCCGTGGTCAACATCGCGTCCACCAACGCGTTCCGGCCGCAGCCACACCAGGCGTCGTACACGGCCGCCAAGCACGGCGTGCTGGGCCTCACCCGCGCCGCGGCGCTGGACTACGCGCCGCTCGGCATCCGGGTGAACGCGATCTGCCCCGGCGGCATCGACACGCCCATGCTGCGCAACGCCATGGCCCGCCGCGGCCGCGACCCGCAGGACGTCATCGACCGCCTCAGCCTGCTCGGTCGCTTCGGCACCCCCGAGGAGATCGCCCAGGCCGCCCTGTGGCTGTGCAGCGACGCGTCGTCGTACACCGTGGGCCACGCGCTCGCCGTCGACGCCGGCTACCTGGCGCGCTGAGCCGCTCAGCGGGCGGCCCGGCGGACCGGCGGGTGAGCCCGGCCGGCGATCGGGCGGGCCAGCGGGCCGGCGATCGGGCGGGCCGGCGCACCCGACCATGTTCGCGCTCGGTCTCGTCTGTTCGATTTCGATTGGCGTGCACGAGCCCAGCCAACCTCCGCCGCCGGCGTGGGCCACCCCTCGACCCATTCGAAATCGAACAGACGAGACCGAGACGCACCCGTTCACCCGGGCGACCCCGGCGACCCGAGCGACCCGAGCGACCGGCGACCCGTGCGACCCGGCGACCCGAGCGACCCGGCGACCCGTGCGACCCGAGCGACCCGAGCGACCCCGGCAACCCCGGCGACCCGAGCGACCCCGGCGGCCCAGAGGCCCGAGCGACCTCGGCAACCCCGGCGACCCGAGCGACCCTGGCGGCCCGCCCGAACCCAACGGCGGCTACAGAAGGGTGAGGGCCAGCTCGTAGGCCTGGCGGGTGGCGAACACCATGCGGCGCGGGGCGTAGGCGTCGCCCAGTAGGTGCACCTGCGGGTGCCGGCCGCGCACGGCGTGGTAGAGCGAGTCGTCGGGGATCGCCCCGGTGGCGAGCACGATCGTGTCGAACGGGCCCTCCGCCCAGCCGCGGCGGCCGTAGGTGCTGCGCACGTGGACGGTGTCGTCGTCGATCCTGACGACCCGGGCAAGCTGCACCATCTGCACGCCGCCGTCGACGAGTCGGGCGAGCATGGAGCCGATCGAGTACTTGCCGACGAGCGGTGCGACCGCGTTCGACTGCACGATCAGTGTCACGTCGTGGCCCTCGCCGGCCAGGTGGTCGGCGAAGGAGAGCGGGGCCGGACCGTCGTCCTCGACGATCACCGCCACACGCCGACCTGCCTTCATCCGCCCGATCGCCACCGCGCCGAGCGTCGCGACGTTGGGCTGCTCGACGCCGGGGATGCGCGGCACCCGCGGGACCGCCCCCGTCGCGATCGCCACCACGTCGGCTCCTGCGGCGAGCACCGTGTCGGCGTCGACCTCCTGCCCGAGGTGCAGCTCCACACCGGCGCGCTGCAGCCGGTCGGCCTGCCAGTCGATCCAGCGCTGGTACTTCTCGTTCGCCCGCAGCGTGGCCGCGACCGTCAGCAAGCCGCCCACCGCCGGGCGGCGATCCCACAACTGCACCTCGTGCCCCTGCTCCGCGCACAGCCCGGCGAGCTCGCTGCCTGCCGGACCGGCACCGACCACCACGATGCGACGCGGGTTCGACGTGCGCGCCGGCAGGTCGCGCATCTCCCACTCACGCGCCCACAGCGGGTTCACGCCGCACGCGTAGCGCAGGCCCTCCACCTGCTTGCGATTGATGCACTCGTTGAGCCCGATGCACGGCCGCAGCGGCTCGCGGTCGAGCCCGCGCGCCTTGTTGGCGATGGCTGTGTCGGCGAACGTCGCCCGCGCCATCGCCACGAGGTCGGCCTGGCCGGCGGCCAGCACCTGCTCGGCCTGCTCCGGCGAGGTGGCCCGGCCCGTGTAGACCACCGGCAGGTGCGTCGCCTGCTTCACCGAGCCGCACAGCTCCGCCCACTCGAGATCGTCGTGCCAGCCGACCTGCACATAGCTGGGGCTGGAGAAGTTGTTGCCGACGTCGAGGCTGAAGTAGTCGACCATGCCGTCGGCGGTGAACGTCTCCACGAAGCGCATGCACTCGTCGAGTGCGTAGCCACCGTCGATCAGCTCGTCCATGCACAAGCGCAGGCCGAACGTGAACGGGCCGGGCGCGTGCGCGCGGATCGACTGCACGATCTCGCGCAGGTAGCGGATGCGGTGCTCGAAGCTGCCGCCGTACCCGTCGGTGCGCAGGTTGGTGAGCGGCGACAGGAACCACTGCACCACGTCGTCGTGGTTGGCGTGGATTTCGACCGCGTCGACACCACCCTCCAGCGCGAGCGCGGCGGATTCGCCGTACTCGCGCACCAGCCAGGCGATCTCGTCGGTGTCCAGCGCGTGCGCGATGCGGTGGTCGTCGTAGCTGCTGTACGTGCTGGACGGGCCGAGCGGCTTGCCGCCCTGCTGCACCATCTGCACGCTGAGGTGGGCGCCGGCCGCGTGGACGCGGCGAGCGAACTCGGCGATGCGCGCGGAGTAGAGCGGGTGACGGAACAGGCCTGGCCCGTGCGCGCCGACGCCGGAGGGTTCGAAGCCGGGCGGCAGCGGGTTGCGCACCAGGCCGGGCGCGCCGCCCAGCCACTGCATGCCCCCGTGCGCCTTCGCCAGCCACAGCGCGGCGTACGTCTCGAACTCGTCGTCGGTGCCGATCAGCGAACCGCCGCCACCGCCGTGCGGGGGCACCACCAGCCGGTGGTGGAGCGCCAGCGTGCCGACGGTGATGGGTGAGAGCACATGGGTGAGACTCGACGTGTTGCCGGACGACTCGTGTGTGAACGTGGTCATGTGCGCTCCGATCCTGCGGCCCGGGCCGCGCTGAGGCCGGCGATGCGGCCGACGGTGAGGCAGTTGGCGTACGAGTTGCCGCTGCCGACGTACTGCGCGCCGACGATGCCGCCGGTGCACTCCCCCGCTGCGAACAGCCCCGCGATCGGCGACCCGTTGGAGCCGACCACCTGCGCGTCGCGGTCGATGCGCAGGCCGTAGGCGGTGAAGCAGACCGTGGCCGGCCGCACCTCGGCGGCGTAGAACGGCGCAGTCGCGATCGGCTCGAGCATCCGCTGCTCCTTCGCGAACTCGAGATCCTCGCCCGCGGCAACCGAGTCGTTGTAGCGGCGCACGGTGCCGGCCAGCCGATCCGCCGGCACCCCGATCAACCCGGCGAGCTCGTCGACCGTTGCGGCCGAGTGCATGCGGCCCTCGGCCACCATCTGGGCGACGATGTCGCTGTTCCAGTGCGGGCTCTGCCGCTTCGTGCTGCCGGGAATGGTCTGGTGGTAGCGCGCGATGCCGGCGGCCGTGGCGGCGGTGAGCGCTGCCTCGTCGAAGATCGCGAAGGCCCGATCGCCCTGCTGGCGCATCAGGAAGTCCATCAGCCCGTACGGGGCGGTCTCGTCGCAGAAGCGCCGGCCATCGGTGTTGACGAGCACGATCCACCCCGGCAGGTACGCCTCGTAGATGGAGTCGAACCCCGTGTGCAGCAGGCGCAGGCCGCGATCCTCGCCGATCAGCTGGGCGTCGACCTGCTCGGCCAGCTGCAGCGCGTCGCCGCGCGAACCCTCGGCGCCGATGTACCAGGCCATCCCGGTGCGGGCGGCGGCCGGGAAGTGACGCTGCAGCAGCTCGGGCGAGTTGCCGAACCCACCGGTCGCGATGACGACTGCCGGTGCGGTGATCTCGTCGTCGCCGACGGCCACACCGGCGACGCCACCGTCGCGCACGACCAGGCGATCGATGCGGCGGCCGAGCGCGATGTGGATGCCCGCCTGGCGGCAGGCGGCCGACAGCACGTCGACCACGCCCTGCCCGCGCCCGACGGGCACGTGCACCCGCGGCACCGGTTCGTCGCCGCCGTACACGAGCTGGTCGTGGAACTCGACACCGAGGTCGCCCACCCACTCGACCGCCTGCCCGGCCTCGGCGATGAAGCGGCGCACGGCGACCGTGTCGACGTTCCAGCGGTTGAGCTGCATGTAGTCGTGGAACAGGCGATCGGGATCGTCGTCGATGCCGTGCGCACGCTGGTACCGGGTGCCGGCGCCCATCATCAAGCCGCCGGACAGCCGCGACGATCCGCCGACGATCGCCTCCGACTCCGCCATCAGCACCCGCGCCGCGCCGTGCTCGCGGGCGCTGAGCGCGGCGGCGAGGCCTGCCGCCCCCGAGCCCACCACCACCACATCGACGTCGAATTGCTCCTCAGCCATGGGTTCTCCTCGCTTCTTCCTGTAGACAACCACCAGATAGTTCCCGAGCCAGATGGAGTGCCGCATGCCCGCGACGACGATCAAAGCCGTGGTGTTCGACTACGGCGGGGTCATCATCAACCCGATCACGGATCACATCGGCCGCGTTGCGCAGCGCCACGGCGTCAGCCTGGAGGACCTGCTCTACGTGCTGATGGGGCCACGCGAGCGCAGCACCGCCGACCATCCGTGGCACCGCGCCGAGCGGGGCGAGATCGCCGTGGCGGACATCCCCGCCGCAGTGGGCCCGTGGGCCGCTGAGAAGGGGATCGAGCTCGCCGGCGACGAGTACGAGGCGGTGCTCGGCGGCTCGTTCGTCGTGCGCGACAGCGTGGTCGCGGCCATCCGCGCGCTGCGCGACGCGGGATACGTGACGGCCCTCCTGACCAACAGTTTCAAGGAGTTCCGGCCCGTGCTGGAGGCGGCGGTCGACTTTGGGATCTTCGACCACGTGATCGACTCCTCGGAGGTCGGCCACCGCAAGCCAGAGCCGGCGATCTACGAGCTGACGTGCCGCACGCTGGGGGTGCACGCCGACGAGGTGGCATACCTCGACGACTTCCTGGCCAACGTCGAGGGCGCACGCCTCGCCGGCTGGAGCGCGGTGCACGTGACCGGCGAAGCCGAGGTGCTGGCCGCGATCGCGGCCGCGACCGGGGTGGCCCTGGGGTAGCGCGCACATCGTGCCGTCGACCACCCCACACCCCTTTCACTCCATCGGCCACACCGCCCGCCAGCTGCGTTGAGGCGGCGATCACTGATTCGGGTTACCATACACCGTCACCAGTAAGTCACGAAGTGAGGCCGCGTTGTCCGAAGCCGTTGAACCCATCGATTCCTTCCGCACACGTGCCGAGGAGTGGCTGTCCGCCCGACGCCCCCGCCGTGTCGCGAGCGCATCCACCTGGGGTGAGGGTGAGTTCGACGTCACGGTCTTCCACGACCGCACCGAGGAGGAGGAGCGCCGCTACCTCGCCGACTACGTGACATGGCACCACGAGAAGCTGGCCGCCGGTTTCGGCAGCATCACCTGGCCGGTCGCGGCCGGCGGTGCCGGCCTCACGGCCGCCCACGAGCGCGCGTTCAAGGAGCTGGAGGCGCTTTTCGAGGTTCCCAACGACCACGAGCTCATCTCGGTCACCACCAAGCTCATCGCGCCCACGATCGAGAAGTACGGCACGGCCGAGCAGGTGGCCGCATACGCCCGGCCGTTCATGCGCGCCGAGCAGTTCTGTTGCCAGCTGTTCAGCGAGCCCGGCGCCGGCAGCGACCTGGCCAGCCTCTCCTGCCGCGCCGAGCGCGACGGCGACAACTGGGTGCTCAACGGTCAGAAGGTGTGGAGCAGCAACGCCCACATCGCCCCGTGGGGCTTCGCCATCTGCCGCACCGACGTCGACGTGCCCAAGCACGCCGGCATGACCGCCTTCCTGGTGCCGCTGCAGCACGCGGGCGTGACGGTGCGCGGCATCCGCCAGATGAACGGCGGCGCGTCGTTCAACGAGGTGTTCATGGACGACGCGGTCATCCCCGACTCGTACCGCGTTGGCGCCGTCGGCGAGGGGTGGAAGGTCGCGCTCACCGTGCTGTCCTTCGAGCGCAACAGCAGCGGTGGCTCCGGCCGGCGCGGCGGCGACTACTTCGACCTGCTCGGCCTGGCCCGCTCGCACGGGCGCACCGGCGACCCGATCATCCGCCAGGGCCTGGCCCGCGTGTACAGCCGGCAGAAGGTGCGCGAGTGGGCGCGCTCCCGCGCGGCCGCGGCCGTCCGCCTCGGCGGCACCGCCGGGCCCGAGGGCAGCATCGGCAAGCTGCTGTGGACCAACGCGATGGCCGACATCAGCAACGTCGCCTCCTCCATCCTCGGTGCGGAGCTCACCGCCGACACCGGTGGGTGGGGCACGTTCGGCTGGAACGACCATGTGCTCGGTGCCCCCGGCTACCGCATCGCCGGCGGCAGCGACGAGATCCAGCGCAACATCATCGGCGAGCGCGTGCTGGGTCTGCCGGGCGAACCGCGGGTGGACCGCGACGTCCCGTTCAAGCTCGCCCCCCGCTGACCACCACCCACTCCGGAGGACTCTCGCATGCACCCGTTCCGCTTTTCGCTCCAAGCGTTCGAGGCCACCAGCGCGGCGTCGTGGGTGGGCACGTGCACGCGGGCCGAGGCGCTGGGCTACGACACCCTGTTCACCACCGACCACTACTTCGGGCCCGGCGAGATCGCGGCGGCGAGCGGCCACCGGCCCGTCGACGTCGCGCCGATCTCGGCGATGACGATGGCCGCCGCGGTGACGTCGACGATCAAGGTCGGCTGCCGCGTCTTCGGTGTCGACTACCACCACCCGGTGGTGCTGGCCAAGGAGCTGGCGACGGTCGACTTCCTCTCCGGCGGCCGGCTCGTGGCGGCGATCGGCGCCGGCTGGGTGCAGGCGGAGTACGACGGCATGGGCATCGTGTGCGACCGGCCGAGCGTGCGCATCGAGCGCCTCTCCGAAGTGATCGACGTGCTGCGCGCGCACTGGAGCGGCGAGCCGATCGCACTCGACGGCACCCATGTGCACGTCGGTGGCTTCAGCGGGGCGCCGCTGCCGGTGCAGTCGCACGTGCCGCTGATGGTCGGCGGCGGGGCGCGCAAGATCCTCACGCTCGCTGCCCAGAAGGCCGACATCGTCAGCCTCAACTTCAACAATGCCGCCGGCAAGCTGGGCGCCTCCAGCGTCGCCAGCGCCACCGCCGACGAGACGGCGCAGAAGATCCAGTGGGTGCGCGACGGCGCCGGCGACCGCTTCGACGAGCTGGAGCTGGAGCTGGGCGCCTACTTCATCTCGATCACCGACGATCAGGCCGGTGCCGCCGAGGCGCTGGCCGGCCGCTTCGGCGTCACGGGCGACGTCCTGCTCGCCCATCCGCACGCGCTGATCGGCTCCGTCGACCAGATCTGCGACACCCTGATCGAGCGCCGCGAGCGCCTCGGGGTGAGCTGCATCTGCGTCGCCCAGCGCCACCTCGACGAGTTCGCCCCGATCGTCGAGCGTCTCGCCGGCACCTGACCCGCGTCAAAGGGCGGCGTCGAGCACCGGCGCGAGCAGGTCGGGGAAGCGCACCCAGTCGTCGGGCGAGTGCACCGCGGTGGTGAATGCGGTGTCGATGACCACCTCGCTGAACCCCGCCGCCTTCGCAGCCGCGACCGCCTGCTGCATCGCGTCGATCGTCATCGGCGCCAGCCCGGGCACCTCGAACGGCGGCTCGGTGAAGATGCGCTGGATCACCTCGATCGGCTTCGCGCCAGGCACCCGCATCTCGTTGATGCGCGCCTGCGCGGCCTGGATCTGCTCGACGGTGCCCGAGGCCGGGTTGAAGATGTCGAACTGGGCGGCTGTGCGCCGCAGGCCAGGTTCGCTGCGCATGCCCGACAGCAGCCGCGGGCCAGGCTGCTGCAGCGGCTTGGGGCTGACGAGCGCGTCCTCGATGTGGAAGAACTCGCCGTCGAAGTTCACCGGGTCGGGGCCCCAGCAGGCCTTCAGGGCGAGTACCAGCTCGTCCATCCTGCGGCCGCGAGTGTGGAACTCCACGTCCATCTGGTCGTGCTCGTCCTTCGACCAGCCGACGCTGAGCCCGGCGATCAGGCGACCCGCGGAGAGGATGTCGAGCGCGGCCAGCCGCTGCGCCAGCTCGACGGGCCGGTGGTAGCCGCCGACGAGGATGCCGGTGCCCAGCAGGGGCTTCTCCGTCCACGCGGCGGCAGCAGCCAGCAGCTCGGTGGCGGCCATCGTCGTCCGGTAGGCCTCCGGCACCGGCATGCCCGGGCGGGCTGCGTAGGGTGCCGATGGGTGCAGCGCGAAGAACAGGTGCTCCTGCACCCACAGGCTGGTGAAGCCGTGCGCTTCCGCCCGCTCGCAGAAGCCGCGCACGGCGGCGCGGGTGACGTGCGGCCCCAGCTGCGGCAGGGTGAGCCCGACTCCGGTCATTGTGAACCTCCCAAGCCCCAGTCGATGCAGCGGGTGAGGATGGTCCGGAACTCGGGGACCGCCCAGCTGCCGATGTCCACCTTGCCAAGGTCGTCGATGCCCTGGTCCTGCATGTCGAAACGGCCGCGACAGTGGCCGAGGGTGAAGTAGCACACCATCCCCTCACCGGTGCGGCGCAGGTACAGGACCGGCCGCGGTTCGGAGTCGGTGGTGGTGCCCTCGACGAACCCGCGGCAGGCACCCTCGTAGTGGGTGTGCAGCAGCACGTCGAGCGGGGGGTGCAGCTCGCTGACGTACAGCTCGTCGGTGACGGTGAAGGGCGCCACGCCCTGCACGAACGGGTGGTCGGGTTGCGCGATCTCGACCTCGTACGGGGCGATGGGAGGATGGCCGAGGAACTGGCTGCCGAGCACCTGAGCGACCGGGCCGAACGCACAAGGCGTGCTGAACACCCGCTCGCCACCGGGCGCCGGCGCGTCGATCGCGGCGTTGCTGCCGTGCAGCGCCAGCCAGCGGCCGCCACCGGCGACGAACTCGACGAGTGCGAGTTGCTGCGCCGCATCAGGGCGCACGTCGCACGTGTAGGTGATCAGCAGATCGGCCGCCGCCAGCGCGTCGAGGCAGTCGTAGCTCTCGAAGACGCGCGTGCGCGCCTGGGGGCGCCCACCCAGCTCGGTGAGCAGCTGCAGGCGGGCGTAGTCGAAGTCGTGCCACCGACCGCCGCAGACGAGCACGACGTCGGTGCGTCCAGCGGGACCCATCCGGTTCCTTCCCCATCGGCCCGCCGGAGTCGACGGGATACTGGACATCGTATCCAGTAACGATGGGGGGAGGGAAGCCTCAGTCGTGCAGCAGCAGCTGGCGGGCCAGCTCGTGCACCTCGCGCCGCAGTGCCCGCGGCGACAGGTGGCTGAGCGGCCCGTCGGCGAGACGCATCGCGTGCACCGCCATCAGCGAGTCGATGAGGGTGCGCATCTGCAAGGTGCCGGCAGCGGTGCGGACGGCGGTGGGCCGCTTGTCCTCAGCCCCCGCCAGGTAGTCGCTGGCCCGCCGCTCGTGGAGCTCGAGGAAGTTCTGGCGGATGGCCGACAGCTGGCGGGTGGCACCGGGCAGCTGCACGTGCACGAGGGAGGCGGCGTAGGGGTTCTCGTCGATCCAGTCCCACACGGCGTCGATCGCGAGGCGCAGGCCTTCGGGGTCGGCGGAACCCTGCGCACCCTCGCTGGGGCGCGCGGAGATGACCACCTCGGAGATGGAGTCGAGCGAGGCCCGCATGGCGGCGGCGAACAGATCGTCCTTGCCGGTGAAGTGGTAGTAGACGGCGGTGACGGCCACGTCGGCGGCCTCGGCGATGTCGCTGATGGCGGCCTCGGCGTAGCCGTTCTCGGCGAACACGCGAATGGCGGTCTGCACGATCTCGTCACGACGCGACGGCCGATGGGCGGGTTGCTTGGTCGTGGTTGCGGTCATGCGTGCGAGTCCGAGGGAGTCCGAGAGGGTCGATGGATGGGCGTCGTGGGCGATGCCGGAAGCTGCCGCCTGCACGCAGGCTAGACGACGAGGCGTTTCCCCGGCATCGTCGGCGATGTTGCGCGTGGGCGTCGATCCGGTGCACCGAGCGTCCGGTGCACGAATGCACTAACTGCACGACGGGTGCAGTTCTCCTCGCGCGCGCCCGAGGGGTTGCTCCGACCCCTCGGCGGGTGTACGACAGGTGCAGCGCGGCCGGCGCCGCGCATGACCGAGGAGGCACGATGACCGACCCGCTGCACGACCTGCTGCTCGACCTCTTCGGTCGCGTCGACGAGCACGTCGAGGAGGCCGTCGTCGGCCTCGATCCCGCGCTGCTGGCGGTGGCACCCGAGCCCGGCTGTAACCCGATCGGTTGGCTCGTCTGGCATCTCACCCGTGTGCAGGACTCGCATCTCGCGGAGCTGACCGGTGAGCCACAGGTGTGGGTGGAGGACGGCTGGGCGGCACGCTTCGGCCTGCCGCCCGACCCGCACAACCACGGGTACGGGCACACCGCCGCCGATGTCGCCGCCGTACAACCGGAAGGTGTCGACGCGCTGCTGGAGTACCACGCGGCCGTCGCCGCGCGCACGCGCGACTTCATCCACGGGCTGACGGCGGCCGACCTGTCGACGATCGTGGACAGGCGCTGGGATCCACCCGTCACCATGGGCGTGCGGCTGGTCAGCGTCGCCGACGACGACATCCAGCACGCCGGCCAGGCCGTCTACGTCCGCGGGTTGCTGGAACGCCGCTGACCGCCAATGGTGAGCGGCGAGCGTCAGAGGCGGTCGGGCGGGTAGGCCGCGAACGAGGCCTTGAACACGCCCTGGTGCAGCAGCACGGTTGCCACCGGCGTGCCGTCGGCGGCGGCGAGGCAGCTGCGCGTCCAGTAGCTCTCCACCCGCCGGCTCTGCCCGCGCCCGACCACCTCGTGCGTCACGGTGTACGGCTCGCCGACGAACACCGGTGCGTGCCGCTTCACCTCCAGATCGATGAACAGGCCAACGGCCGGGCCGCGCACGGGCAGGTGCACGCCACCCTTGTGGGCAAGCACGCTCAGCATCTCGGTGGGCACGACCGCGCGGCCCCACGGCGACGGCCGGCCCGGCACGTACCAGGGCGACGGCTCGGTCATCGCCGCCACCTTGTCCTGCAGCGAGAACGGGTAGAGGTTGCCGTTCCCCTCGTCGAAGCCCATCTCGGCCGGCGTCGGCGGCGACACCCAGCCCACCTCCAGCCGGTCGACGACGAACAACTCCCCCACGTCCTTCGCCAGCATGCGAGCGAGGCGCTCGTCGAGCTCGGTGGGCTCGTCACCGATCGTCAGCGAGGCGGTGAGCACCGGCTCGCCGGTGGCCTTGACGGCGGTGCCGCGGGCCGACATCGGGCCGGTGGGTTGCAGCGTCGCCTGCACCTGTTCGCCCTCGACCACCATGTTCTCGAAGTGGGCGCTGATGCAGCCGCGTTCGAACCACGCCTGCCCCCACCGCGCAACGACGAGCGGGTCGAACTGGCTGAAGTGGGTGGGGCCCTCGATGGGCGCACCAGCGAGGCCCAGCTCGGCGGCGGTCGCGTCGTCGTGCACGCTCGAGTGGCCGTCGTACTCCTGCTCCGCCAGCATCTGCCGCGGCGCCCGCCAGGGCCCGGTCAGCGTGTCGCCGTCGCGGGTGATCTCGGTGTCGAAGGCCTCGGTCATGCGGGCATTGTCGCACGACGGCCGCGAGCGGGCCGAGCCTGCTACCTTCCTCCGCTCGGCGGGCGGCCACAACACAGGACACGTCAGATCTTCACCACCTCCCGATCCTCCACCCGCCGCGCGGTTCTGGCCGTGGCGCTCGCCGCGCTCGCCGGTGCGACTGCTGCGATCCCGGGTGCATCCGTCGCCGCAGAAGGCCGCCCCACCGGCCGAACGCAGCAGTGCTCCCAGGTCATCCACCTCGGCGACTCGACGACCGTGGGCATGCAGTCCTCGCTGGCCGAGGCGTACGCGGGCGCCGGCTTCTCCGTGCACACCTCGGCCGGCAACGGCCGCGGCATCGGCTTCCGGGTGAGCCCGGACCACGAGACCGGGCTGCACGCCGCGCAACGGTTGCGCCGCGAGCTTGCCGGTGCGGGGCAGCTGTGCTGGGTGATCGCGCTCGGCACGAACGACGCCGCGTACGTGCCGGATGCGGCCGAGCAGCAGCGCAGCATCGACGATCTCCTCGAGGTCGTCGCCGGCGACCCGGTGCTGTGGGTGAACGTCTACATGTTCGCCCCGCACTCGCGGCGCGGCGCACACGCCCGCTGCGACGGCTCCGAGCCCGTGCTCGGCTGCTATGGCGTCACCAACATGCTTCAGTGGAACCATCTGCTCGCCGCCGCTGCTGCGCAGCATCCGAACATGACCGTGGACGATTGGGCGAGTGTCGTCCGCTGGCACCCCGACTGGTTCCAGCGCGACGGGATCCACTACACCGCGGCCGGCTACGCCGAACGCGCCACCCAGATCGCCCAGGCCGCCCGGGCGGCATTCGGCTGACGGCGGGCGGTGTTGGGCCGACGCCACAACGCTGGGCTCGGGGCGTCTCCGGCGACTGCGCGGTGATAGACCCCGGAGATGAACGGTCACATCACCGCGGACGCAGTGCGCGCGGAGGTCGGGGCATGGGTGCGCGAGCACTGGGACCCGTCGCTGACGCTGCGTGCGTGGCGCACCCTGCTGCTGGAATCGGGTTGGGCGGTGCCGTCGTGGCCGACGCGTTGGTACGGGCGCGGGTTGCCCGCGTGGGCCGACGACGTGGTGCGTCGCGAGATCGCCGCCTGCGGCGCCGTGTCGTCGGTGCCCTCGGGCCTGGCCGGGCCGACGATCCTGGAGCAGGGCCCGGATTCCACGCGTGAACGGTTCCTGCGCCCCCTGCTCACCGGTGAGGAGGTGTGGTGCCAGTTGTTCAGCGAGCCGTCTGCGGGCTCCGACCTCGCCGGCCTCACCACCACGGCGGTGCTCGACGGCGACGAGTGGGTGGTGAACGGTCAGAAGGTGTGGAACACCAGCGCCCACCACGCGGACCTGGGGATGCTCGTGGCGCGGACGGATTGGGACGCACCGAAGCACCAGGGCATCACCTACTTCGTGTTGCCGATGCACCAGCCCGGGGTGGAGGTGCGCCCGCTGCGCCAGATGAACCACCACACGTCGTTCAACGAGGTGTTCCTCACCGACGCGCGCATCCCGCGCGACTGGGTGGTGGGCGACGTGCACCAGGGTTGGAGCGCGGCGCTGGCCACGCTGGCCCACGAGCGGCGGTGGGGCGTGGCGGTCAGCGTCGACCGGCACCGGGTGGACGCCGGCCCGGCCGCCGACGAGGCCGCGGCCGAGGCCGCCGAGACGCTGAAGGTGTACTCGTGGTACCCGCAGCGGGCGGGCAGAGCCGACCTGGCTGTGCCGCACGCGCAGGCGGCGGGCCGTTCCTCGGACCCGGTGGTGCGCCAGGAGATCGCCCGCCTGATCGCGATGAACCGGGTCAGCCAGTGGACCGCGGAGCGGGCGAAGGCGGCGCGGGCGTTGGGCCGGCCGCCCGGGCCGGAGGGGTCGATCGGCAAGCTGTCGCTCAGCCGGGTCGCCCGCCAGGCAGCGCGCGTGCACTCGCTGATCGGTGGCGCCGAGGGGATGCTCGCCGCCGAGTCGCAATCCGCGCTCGACGGGCTGCTGGCGGAGATCCTGCTCTCCGTACCGGCGCAGTCGATCGCCGGTGGCACCGACGAGATCCAGCACAACATCCTCGGTGAGAAGTCGCTCGGCCTCCCCAAGGAACCCGACCCGGCCAAGGGCCTCCCCTACCGCGAGGCCCGCAACCGCTGACAGGTCCCGCGTGCGCCGCGGCCGTTCAGCCGCAGGCGTCGCTGACGCGTCTCGTCGCGTTGCTCACCCACGTGTCGGCCTCACGTTCCTCCGACCTGGCGATCGAGAGGATGTTCTCGGCACTGGTGACGGCGGTGCGCGCGTCCTCCAGCTCACCGGCGCGTTCCTTCACGCGAGCCCACGCCGAGTCGGCCTTCTGCTGTGCGTCGGAGAGCTCACTCTTCGCTTTGAGCACATCCTCGCCCAATCCCCGCAGGCGTGCGTCGCGGTTGCTGCCCTCGTAGTTGCGCTCGGCATCGGCGAGGGTGCTCTCCGCGGCCCGCAGGGCCGCGGTGCACTCGCTGACCCTCTGGTCGTAGCCCTCCGCGCCGGCGGCCGCACGGTTGTGCTCGTACTCGCACCGCTTGCGCTCCGCGACGGCGGCATCGACCTCCTCCTGCTTGGCCGCCGTCCACCTCACGGCCGCGTCCTGCCGCTGGTTCGCCTTCGAGAGATCGTTCTTCGCTTCCTCGCATGCGTCGCTCATCGTGCGGACAGTAGTCGCGGCCAGCAGGGCGACTTCACGGGCCGGAGTAGGGTCGCGCCGGTGACCGACGATGCACCCCACGGGACGTTCCTCGACGAGTACCGCGATGCGCTGGCAATCGCCGACGAGGTCGTCGGCTCGCCCGCGGCAGCGAGCCAAGGCGGGCCGCTCACCCACGACCAGCTGTGGCGCCTGGTGGACAGCGACGACCTCAGCGAAGGCGTGCGCGCCCGGCTCGTCGCATTGGTCGGCCAGGCGGGCGGGGTGACCGAGCCGGTCGTCGCTGCTGCCCGGGCAGAGGTGGACAAGGCGAGCGCCACGATCCGCCTCCGCCGCGCGATGCTGCAGGCGCCGATGTTCGACTCGATCCGCGCCGAGGCCGAGGGGATGATCGAGGCCGAACTGGCCCAGCTCGCGGCGATCATCCCCGAGCTGCTGGAGGCGCAGCGCGCCGCGGCCGAGCAGCAGCAAGTGATCGCGGACACGATGACCGAGGTGCACAAGATCCAGATGGAGGGCGCGATGCGCCGGCAGGCCATCCGCGACGAGATCTCGCTCGATCAGTCGAGCCAGCACGACGACCACATGAAGACGCTGCGAGCCCAGTCCGACGCGCGCCACAAGGCGTTCCTCGACAGCATCCGCGGTTCGCGCTACTGAGCGATTGCTGCCGCCGACTGTGGGTCAGGCCTCCGTGCCAGCCCCGCGTACCCGGCGGATCCTGAGCAGCTCTGCACGATCGTGGAGGCTCGAGTGGCCCTTGGTGTGGAGGAGCACCCAGCGGTCGGCGAAGACCTCCGTCGCGCGGACTCTGCCCCGATCCGTCCAATCGCCGACCCTCACGTCGCAGGCAGCCGCGGTGATCGTCGCCCTGCGGCGCAGCCCGACCCCGAACCCGCTCCTCGCCGCAACGGCCGCAGCGAGCAACCCCGCGATCGCCACCCCGACACCGCCGCCGATCCACATGCTCACTGCGACGCCGAACTCAGCTACCGATGACGCGGGCGAGCCGCGAATGCGAGTCACGAGCGACACCGAGAGCGCCGCGGCTACAGTCGCTCCCACTGTCGGATGCGTCGGGCGGCCGCGATGCTCGCTCCAAGGAGCACGAGGGATGAACACGGAACCGTCATCGGAGATGTTCGCGCCGAACGTCGCGTCCTCGTCGCTGATCCCTGTCTCCGTCGCGAGGGACGGCTTCACGCTCGCGCAGGCGGCCGAGCTGCGGGCGCGCTACACCTTCGAGGAAGGCTTCGACGCCGGTGACGTGACGCTCTACGAGTTCCTGCACGCCTCCGAGATCTTCCTGACGGCCATGATCCCGCGCAGCGGCAACGTCGAGATGTTCGAGGCGGCACCCGACACCACCATCGGCGCTATCAGCTACGCGTCGAGCGCCGGTGAGATGACGCTCGACGAGTACCTCGTGCACCCCGAGTCGCGGGCGCAGGCGATGATCGTCGTGCACCAGGGCCGTGTGCTCTACGAGCAGTACCCTGGCATGCGCGACCACGACTACCACTTCTGGATGTCGTGCGCGAAGCCGACCACCAGCATCGTGCTCGCGCAGCTGGAGGCCGAGGGTGCGCTCGACGTGCGACAACCCGTCGGCGCCTACATCCCCGAGTTGCGCGGCACGGCCTGGGAGCACATCATCGTGCTCGACGTGCTCGACATGGCCTCCGGCCTCGATCTCGAGGAGAACGCCGTCACCCGGGCCGACCCCACGACCGTCGCGTTCCGGCTCAACAAGGCCGAGGCCGGCGAACCGAACCACACCGGGCACACGGAGACCATGCTCGAGCTGATCCAGTCTGCGCCCACGCTGCGCGAGCCGGGCCAGGTGCTCGAGTACTCGTCGGTCAACACCCAGGTGCTGGTGCTGCTGGCCGAGGCGATCGAGAACCGCCGCTGGCCTGAGATCTTTCGGGAGCGGGTGTGGTCGAAGCTCACCGGGGAGGGCGATGCCACCGTCAGCGTCACGCCCGACGGTGCCGCCATCGCCCACGGCCTGATCAGCACCCGCCTGCGCGACCTCGCCCGCTTCGGCATGCTGTACACCCCGAGCTGGAACAAGGCGGCGAGAGAGCCGGCGGTGCCGGCCCAGCACCTCGAGCACATCCGGCACGGCGGCCGGCCCGAGATCTACGGTCGCGGCAGCTTCGGCAAGCGCATGCAGGGTTCCTTCGCCGGCGATGTGCCCATCGCCAACAGCCGGCAGTGGGACGCCGTCTTCACCGATGGCGACTTCTTCAAGTCCGGCCTGATGGGGCAGGGTCTCTATGTCTCACCCGATCGGGATCTCGTGATGGCATGGTTCTCCACCTGCCCCGCCACGGATCTGACTCACTACGGGCGCATCCTCGCCACGCGCTTCGCCGCTCGCTAGCGCGCCGGCAGCCGGGCCGCCTACTCAGGCGAACGCGGCGAAGATCTCCGCGAGCGCCTTGGCCTGGCCACCGGTGGTGGAGGACGGCACCACGATCGGGGTGGTGACACCGGCGTCGAACCATGCCTCGATGCCGTCGCGCACGCGGCTGACCGGACCCGACAGGGTGCAGTCGTCGAGCCACCGGTCGCTCATCGCGGCGAGCACCGCGTCGTTGTCGCGAGCATCGAGCGCGGCGATCACCGCGTGCATCTCGGCTTCGTAGCCGGCTTCGATCCAGTAGTTGCGGTAGTTCGGCAGGGCGACGTAACTCTGCAGCGTCTTGCGGTTGCGCGCCCGCGCGGCCTCGACGTCGTCGTCGATGACCGTGGGGATCATGTTGCCGATCCAGAAGCCGCCGGCCAGCCGATCAGGCGGGACGAGCCCGAGCGAGTGAGCCATCCGGCTGCGCGAGGCGTTGGCCCACACGGCCCCGTCGCCCACCTCGACGGCAAGACCGACCATCTTGTCGCGCAGGGTGGCGAGCACGATCGGCGGCAGCCCGCCGAGGTGCTGCGCCGCGATGCGCATCGTGTCGACGTACTCGCGCATGTCGGCGAGCGGCTTGCCGGTCTCCACGCCGAGCCGCGTGACGACGGGCCCGTGGGTGACGCCCACGCCGAGCCGGAAGCGACCGCCGGCGATCTCGTGCAGGTAGCTCGCAGTGGTGGCCAGCGCCACAGGGTGCTGCAGGTAGATCGGCTGGATCGACGTGCCGAACTCGATGTGGGTGGTGGCGTGGGCGATCGACAGGCACAGCCCGAGCGCGTCGCCGAAGCTGGGGCAGTAGATGCCCGAGAAGCCGCGCCGCTCGATCTCCGCGGCCAACTCCACGGTCTGGGCCCGCTTCCCGGGAACCGCGGCAAGCGAGAGAGCAGGCATCCGTGCAGTCATGCCAGGAACCTACCCGTCGCGGGCGGGTGCGCCCGGAGCCGGACCGGCTCAGGTCACCCGCTGTCGAGGTGGAGCCAGACAGCTTCAACGGCCCCGTCGATCGCAAGCCGTGCGAAGACCGCAACCGACCTGAAGAGGACACCGTTACCGATGTACACCCGGATCTCGGGATCCTGGGTGGCAAGCGACTCACCCTCGAAGTTGCGGGCCAGTTTGTCGCGAATCGGCGGCAGATCGAACAGGAGGAAATCCGTCGCTGACGGTTCCCCCTCGACCGATCGGCCGTCCGGCAGCAGATCATCGAGATGGCTGAAGAACTCCTCCGTGAAGCGGACTGCGCGCTCAGCCGTCATGCTTGAACCGTTGCGCCAACTCCCGTGCGGTCTCCAGGACCTGGGAGCGAAACGGCTCGGGGACATCGTCCCAAGAGTGACACGTTGCCGCATCAACAGCATCGGCGCGCTGTTGGGGCGTCATGCGGGCCATCTCGGCCGCTGTGATCACCTTGCGCTTCTGCATGAAGCGCAACATATCGCAGGATCGCATCGACCACCCGCGTACCGCCGACAGGTCCACCCGGGTCGCAATCCGCGGTCAGACCCGGGCGAGGTGGGCCTTCACGGCGGCTTCCCAAGCGGCCCGGTGGGTGAGCTGGGGCGAGTGGTACCCACCGGAGATCACTGTCAGCGCCCCGTCCGGAACTGCGTCGGCGAGCTCCTCAGCCTGGTCGACGAACGGGTGGTCGTTCTCGCCGACGATCACGCTCACCGGGCAGCCGATCTCACCGAGGCGGTCGCGGTACTGCAACATGTCGCCGTGAAAGAGCTCGTACCCGAGCGCCTTGAGCGCGTACGGGTCGAAGCCGGCGGCCATCGTCGCCTTGAGCTGCTGCCAGTCGGCGGGCGTGGCGGCGGCGATGAGCGCGTCCTCCGGCCCGGCCATCGCGGTGAGGTCGGGCAACCCGCCGGACGGGTCGAAGCCGGCCATGAACTGCTCCATGATCGCAGCGAGGCCGACGTCGAGCGGCCGGAACGACCAGGCACTGGTGTCCATCATGATGAGCGAGCGCACCAGGTCGGGTCGGGCGAGCGTCAGCCGCAATGCGACCGCCCCGCCCATCGAGTGCCCGAGCAGGTGCACCGGGCCGCTGATCTCGGCGTCGATGAGCGCCACGAGGTCGGCCGCGATCTGGTCGATCGAGTACCCGTCGGTGGTGCCGAGCTTCTCCGACCGCCCGTGCCCGCGGTGGTCGAGCGCGATGACCGGCCGATCGGCGGCGAGCGTGTCGATGCTGAGTGCGAAGTCGTGCGTGGAGCCCGAGAACCCGTGGCAGAGCACGAACGGCGTGCCGTCCGCAGAGCCCCAACGGTCCCACGCCAGCGTCGCCCCCTCCGCAGAGAACCGACGAGTGAGCTCAGTGATCATCGCCGGAGCATAGACACGCGGGTGAGAGCCCGCACGCTCATGGAACCCTCGTCAGCCCACGTCGAGGGAGAGCCAGAAGGCTTCGACCGATCCATCTTCGCTGATGCGCGCATAGACCGCGACGTACCTGACGAGGACACCGCTTCCGATGCACACCCGGATACCCGCCTCGCCGGTCGGCAACGTCTCCGCCTCGAAGTTGCTGGCCAGGCGGTCACGAATCGGCGGAACGTCGAACACGAGGAAGTCGGTCACCGAAGGTGAGCCGTCGATGGTGCGTTCCTCCGCCAGCAGGGTGTCGAGCCGATCGAAAAACTCGTCGGTGAAGCGAACGAGTCGGTCAGCTCTCATGCCCGAATCGCTGCGCAAGTTCCCGTGCGGTCTCGAGGACCTGGGTGCGAAACGGTTCGGGGACTTCGTCCCAACTGTGGCATATCGACGCATTCACCGCGTCGGCGCGCTCGTTCGGCGTCATGCGGTCCATGTCCGCTGCGCTGATGAACTTGCGTTCCTCCATGGCCGCAACATATCGCACGTCGCTGCTCGTGCAACCCACAGCGCGGGACGCGAAGCGATCGAACATTCCCAACGCCGACGCGCAGGACGTCGTGGGCGACCACCTGCAAGCCGTGCAGCGAGCGAGTACGCCTCGACTCCACCCGGCAACGACCCACCGCACTCCGCGCACGTGTCGGCGCGGCGAATCACCATCAGCTTCGACATCCGTTCCTCCCGTCGAGGCTCCATCGGCAGGAAGTCGCCACGCCTTGACGGGAACCGCCGCTGCAGGGCTGCGTTCTGCGTCAAGAACTGCGACACGGCGGTGCAGGTCGGCCGGCGACAGCCTTTACGTAAAGCGGTCGGTTGGTTAGACGATGTTGAGGGTGTCGAGCACCTGGGCGGCGTAGGACTCGTCGCCGGTGAGGGTGCAGCACTCGCGCCAGTCGCAGCGCTTCGTGCCCCAGCGGACGAAGTCGTGGGCGGACGACTCCACGGTCGCGGCGACGTCGCCGATGCCGTCCGCTACGGTGAGCAGGCCGCTGCCGGCCGCGGGGAACAGGGTCCACTCGCCACCGCCGGGGCCGGTGAAGCGAAGGCCGAGCGGCTGGGTGACCACTGGGGGCAGCTCGACGGGTTGCATCTGCGGGATGCCGAGCAGCATCCACTCGATGCCAGGGCGCACCTCGGCGTCGGTGGGCTCGGCGAGGTCGACGGTCAGCGGGCCGGTGGGCTGCTGCAGGTCGACGCGCAGGTGGCAGTAATGGTCGAACGCGAAGGCGTTGGCCACCGTGTGCAGCGGGTAGGTGCCCAGGTCGGCCAGCGGGGTGGGCGCGTTGCGCTGCGGCTCCTGCTGCATGAAGTCGAGCGCACCGAACCACGGCTCGGTGTAGCGCTCGTACTCGGCCACCAGATCGGCGGCCGACCAGTCCTTGCGCGGGGCAACGAGCGCCTCCATCGCCTGCTCGGCCGTCATCTCCGGTGGCGGGTCGGCCGGCGCCGGCGTCGGGTCGACGAACTCCTTCTGGTTCGACGTGATATGCGCGAGCACGTCCTTCACGCTCCAACCGGCGCACGCACTGGGCTGCTCCCAGTCGCCGGCGGCGAGGCCGTCGAGCACCGTGCGGAAGTGGCCGTGGATGATGCGGATGGCTTCGACTGCCTCGGTCGTCATACGGGTAACCATAGTCAGTGTCAACAAAGTCACTCGACGCGGAGAGTGGGAGGGTCACGCAGCGCCCAGCCACCGGCGTCCGCGGCTGCGCGTGCCGCGACCCCTCTGGCAACCTGGGCCGCATCGCGCAAGGCTGAGGCGACCACAACCCTCCCCCTGCACCGAACCACCTCGGAGACCCGATGACGACCGCGCACACCGCCGACCTCCACGACATGATCCGCGTCCACGGCGCGCGGGTGAACAACCTGAAGGACGTCAGCGTCGAGATTCCGAAGCGGCGCCTCACGGTGTTCACCGGCGTCTCCGGCTCCGGCAAGAGCTCGCTCGTGTTCGGCACCATCGCCGCCGAGTCGCAGCGGATGATCAACGAGACGTACAGCGCGTTCGTGCAGGGCTTCATGCCACGCTCAGCCGCCCGGACGTCGACGTGCTCGAAGGGCTGACGACCGCGATCCTCGTCGACCAGGAGCGGATGGGCGGTAACACCCGCTCCACCGTCGGCACCGCCACCGATGCGAACGCGATGCTGCGCATCCTCTTCAGCCGGCTCGGCACCCCGTACATCGGCTCGCCCAACGCCTTCTCGTTCAACGTCGCCTCGGTCAGCGGGGCCGGCGCGATCACGATCGAGAAGGCACGCGGGAAGAAGACGGAGAAGCGCACGTTCACCCGCGCGGGCGGCATG
>CAYZFZ010000001.1:0-80079 GCA_964477795.1 uncultured Bifidobacterium sp. | reverse complement strand
GAGCCCGGTCAGCTTACCGGCCCGCTCGGGGTAGATCAGCGAGATCGCCGTCGCCGACCCGGTGGACGTGGGCACCAGCGAGGGCAGCGCCGACCTGGCCCGGCGAAGGTCCTTGTGCGGGGCGTCGACGATCACCTGCGTGTTCGTCACGTCGTGCACCGTCGTAATCGCACCCCGTTCGATCCCGATCCGCTCGTGCAGCACCTTCACCACGGGCGCCAGGCAGTTCGTCGTGCACGACGCTGCCGTGACGATCCGGTGCACGGCGGGGTCGTACAGCTCGTCGGTGCAGCCCATCACCACGTTCAGCACACCCGGGCTCTTCACCGGGCAGGCCGTTACGACGCGCTGTGCCCCTTGCGCAAGGTGCGGCTCGATGTCCGCGGCTGTCTTGAACTTCCCCGTCGACTCGATCACCAGGTCGACACCGAGGCCGGCCCAGTCGATGGCTGCGGGTGTGGCGTGTTCGCTGAACGTCACGCGCCGCCCGTCGATCACGATCGCGGCGCCGTCGACCTCGACGGAACCGGGGTAGCGACCGTGCACCGTGTCGAACTGCAGCAGATGCGCGGCGGTCTCCACGCCGCCCTTCACCTCGTTGACGTGCACCAGCTCGAGCTCGGGGTGCTGGGCCAGCGCCCGCACCACCAGTCGACCCATCCGGCCGAAGCCGTTGATCCCCACCCGGGCCCTCATCGCACACCGCCTCCTTCACCGGCACCGGTGAGCGATGCGATCCGCTCGCCCAGCTCCACCACGACGGCGTCGAACGCCGCGGCGTCTCCACGGGGCACGGGGTCGTTGATCGACCAGTGCCACCAACCCGGCGCGACGTCGAGCTCCTCGTGAACGAGATCGCACACCGTCACCACCTGCACGCCGGCCGGCACCGCGGCCAGCGCTGCCGGGGTCGCGCCGGCGAGCGACAGTCCCGCGCGCCGCGCTGCCGCAACGGCCCCGCGATGCACCCTTGGTGCTGGGCGCGTGCCCGCGGAGCGAGCGCGGCGCCCTGTGCGAGCGGTCCACAACGCGGCGGCGAGCTGCGAGCGCGCCGAGTTGTGGGTGCAGACGAACAGCATCTCCCCCACCGGCCCACGGCCTGCCACGCCGAACTGCGCTGCCACCCGGCGCACGAGTTGCACGTACTTGCGGCGGCCGTCGCCGTCCGACGGTGATCGGGAAATCAAGCCGGCATGCTCGAGCACCTCGAGGTGATGGGCGAGCAGGTTCGACGGAAGGTCGAGCAACGTGCCGAGCTCCTTCGGCGAGCGGTCGCTGGCCACGAGCGCCTCGACGATCGCCAGCCGGGCCGGTTCACCCAGCGCCGCATGCGCGCTCGCCCGACCGGCCAACCCCTCGTCGGTCTGCCACGCGGCCGTCATCGCCTCACCGCCAGCTTGGGACGTTCACTCGTCATAGAATGAGTCAATCACAATTGAGCGATTTCCGCCACGGCCACAGAGTGAACAGTCGGTGAACCGATCCTGCGTACGGTTGGCTCATGCCCGACCCCGTTGCGCGGCGCCTCTACCAGCTGGTGGAGCCGGTCGCGGTCGTCACCTATCTCGAGCCCGAGGCCACCAGGGCGGTGATGGCGCTCGGGGCACTCAGCGGGTGGGACGCGTACTTCGCCGGGCGGGCAGCGCCCTTGGGCCGCGACACACCGGCAGCGGTGGTGGACGCGCTCTTCTACAACTTCGCTCCCGGCGAGGTCGCGCGACACATCCCGCGCGTGTGGGAGCTGGTGACGCCCGAGGCAGCGAACGCGGCTCGGCTGCGCGGTTCCGTCGCATCGCTGCGCCGCCTGCTGGGTGGGCTGGCCGACACCCCGGGCGTCGCCCGCGCGGCCGAGCTGCTGATCACGGCGGGTACCGGTGCACCGACGGAGGGGCGGGCACTGTTCGCCGCCGTCCGCACGCTGCCGATTCCGAGCGAGCCGCTCGCACGCCTGTGGCACGGCGCCAACCTGCTGCGCGAGCACCGCGGCGACGGGCACGTCGTCGCGCTCGTGTCCGCCGGCATCGGCCGCACCGAGGCCCACGTGCTGCACGCGCTGTCCCAGGGCATGGCTGCCGAGCAGTTCGGGCGGATCGGGCACCTGCGGCCCGCCCGGCTGGCCGCCGTCATCGACGAGATGCGGGCGCGCGATCTCGTCGACGCCGACGGCCGGCTCAGCCCCGCCGGACAGCGGATGAAGGAGGAGATCGAGGAACGCACCGATGAGCTGGCCGCGCCCGCCCACGAGGTGCTGCAGCCGCACGAGCTCGACCAGCTCTTCGACGATCTCGCGCCACTGGCCGCAGCGCTCAACGAGGCGGCTCCCCGCTGACGAACGCCTACCGGCGGAGCCGCGGCAACAGTGCCTCGGCTGCGCCGCGGTCGATGGAGGCGCGCTGGCCGTCGTCGAGTGCGTACGTCTCGTACAGGCCGGTGAACGCAGCGACCGCGGAGTCGGGCGCGTAGGGCCAGTCGGTGCCGAACAGCACGTGCCCGGGCCGGGCGAACGCGAGCAGGCTGGGAAGCGCGAAGGGGCTGCCGGACAGCGCCGTGTCGAAGTAGAAGCGGCCCAGCAGGTCGAGCCCGTCGACGGGGTTGCCGGTGGGCGACGCGGCCTGCGACAGGCGCATCGCCGCGTAGGGCACGAACCCGCCCGCGTGGGACAGGATCATGCGCACGTCGGGGCAGCGCTCGACGGTGCCCGACCTGCACAGGTTGACGGCGGCGCGGGTGGTGTCGAGCAGGAAGTCGGCGACGAACGCGGGGATGCCGTCGATCGGCGCGAGGCCGGGCAACGTGGACGGATGGATGAACGCGACGACCTTGCGTCGTTGCAGCTCGTCGAACACCGGGTCGAGCAGCGGGTCGCCGAGGTACACGCCGCGGTTGTTGGCGAGCAGCACGACACCGTCGGCGCGCAGCTCGTCGAGTGCTCGGGCGAGCTCCGCCATCGCGGCGTCGACGTCGGGTAGCGGCAGTGTGGCGAAGAACCCGAACCGGCCCGGGTGCTCGCCCACCATCGCGGCGGCGTAGTCGTTGACCATACGGGCCATCGCCGCCGCGTCGGCCCCGTCGCCGAGGTGCGTGCCAGGCGTCGACACGGAGAGCACGGCCGTGTCGACGCGGTGGCGATCCATCAACTCGAGCGCCGCCTGGGGCGACCAGTCTGGGATCGGGAGGCCACCCGCGAGTTGCCCCATGGAGTGCAGCCATCGTGCGTACTCGGGGGGCACCACATGGTGATGGGTGTCGATGCGGCCGGTCATTCGGGTTCCTTCGTGTTCGAGGTCTGCACAGCATGCTGCGCGCGCGATGCCGCGGTCGACGGCGACGCCTGCGCCGCCATCAGTGGAACGTGTTCGGCGGCGTGCCGGTCTGCATCTCGACGTTCGCCCACGAGGTGTAGGCGGTGTCCATCGCGTCGCACAGGTGGCTACCGCCGGTGCGCAGGTCGCGCCAGTAGCGCTCGAGCGGGCGGGTGGTCCACACGGCGGCAGAACCGGCGCGGGCCATCATCTTGTCGACCGCGAACAGCACGCGCTGGATCGCGCGCACCTGGTTGCGGCGGAACAGCAGCCGGTCGGCCTGCGTGATCGTGTCGCCTGCCTCGACGCGGGCGATCCACTCGCCGAGCATGTGGTCGACGTGGACGATGCCGGCCTCCAGGTCGGCCTCTACCTCGGCGAGTGCCTCCTGCTGGAACGGGTCGGTGGTGCCCACGACGCCCAGGGTGGAGACGCGGGTGCAGAGGTAGTCGCGGTATGCGTCGATCGCGCCGCGGGCGATGCCGAACGTCGCGGACACGATCGCAGCCGAGAACACGCACGCGAACGGCAGCTGGTAGAGCACGGTGTCGGGGCGGCGGTTCGCGTACTCGCCCTCGATCATCCCGAAGTGGC
Organism: uncultured Bifidobacterium sp.; assembly: GCA_964477795.1. Classification (GTDB taxonomy): domain Bacteria; phylum Actinomycetota; class Acidimicrobiia; order Acidimicrobiales; family Ilumatobacteraceae; genus UBA668. The sequence continues at coordinate 76,183 of CAYZFZ010000001.1, read as the reverse complement.
TGATGGTGCGGTACTCGGGCACGAACGCCCCGTCGATGCGGATGTTCTTGCTGCCGGTGCCGCTGAGCCCCATCACATGCCAGGAGTCCTCGACGATCTCGTAGTCGGCTCGGGGCAGCACGAAGTGGCGCACGTCGGGGAAGCCGTCGACGTTGCAGTCGGCATCGGTGACGACACCACCGAGGATGACCCACTCACACTGGTCGGTGCCGGTGGAGTAGCTCCACTCGCCGGTGAACGTGAAGCCGCCCTCGGTGCGCACGGCCCGGCCCTGCGGGGCGTACGGCGACGCCACCCAGGTGTCCGCGTCCGCACCATAGATCTCCCGCTGCAGCTGGGGGTCGGCGAGCGAGATCTCCCACGGGTGCACCCCGACGACGCCGGCGATCCATCCGGCCGACGGGTTGTTGCGCGCCACCTCGCGCACCCACGCGCAGAAGTCGCGCGGGTCGGCCTGCTCGCCGCCGAGGTCGGTGGCCTGCAGCAGGCGGATGCCACCCGAGTCGCGCAGTACGGCGGCTGCCGCGTCGGTGAGCCGGCCGAGCTCGTCGCTGGCGGCGTGCTCCGCTCGCAGGATGTCGGCGTGCTCGCGGATGTACTCGACGGCGTGGTGCATGGTTCAGGTTCCCCCTCGTGGACGGTCTCACCCCGTTGTTGGAGTGATCGTTACAGCATGCTACTGTATCGACCATTCCACGAACAAGGGGGAAGTTCATGATCCAGTCATTCGCCTACATCGGGTTCACCTCGCCGGCCGCCGCCGAATGGCGCACGTTCGGGCCGGAGGTGCTCGGCGCCCAACTCTCGCCACGCGACGACGATGCCGTTGCACTGCGGCTCGACGGCAAGGCGCCGCGGCTGATGGTGCACCCGGGCCCGACCGACGACGTCGCCTACCTCGGCTGGGACTGCGGAGATGCAGCCGGTGTCGCCGCCACGGTGGCCGGGCTTGCCGCCGCGGGCATCACGGCAACCGCCGATCCGGAGGCCGCCCACCAGCGGCAGGTGGCGGAGCTGGTCACCTTCCGCGACCCGTGGGGGTTCCGCCACGAGCTCACGTACGGCCTGGCCGATGCCGGCCCGTTCGTGCCCGGGCGGCCGATGGCCGGCTTCGTCACCGGCGAGCAGGGTCTCGGCCACCTCGTGTTCCTGCTGCCGGATCTCGCGGCCGGCCTCACGTTCTACACCGACGTGCTCGGGTTCAAGATCTCCGATCACATCGAGTGGAACGGGGTGTCGCTGCGCTTCCTGCACTGCAACCCGCGCCACCACACGCTCGCACTCGGCTCCATTCCCGGCATGGTCGGCATCCACCACCTCGCGCTCGAGGTGCGCGAGCTCGACGAGGTGGGGCGCACGCTCGATCTCGCCACCGAGCGTGGGCTCCCCATGGCGATGGGCTACGGCAAGCACACCAACGACTGGATGACGTCGTTCTACATGCGCACCCCGTCGGGGTTCGACCTCGAGTACGGCGCCGGCGGGCGCACCGTCGACGACGCCACGTGGGAGTTCGAGGTCTACGACGACATCAGCATCTGGGGCCACCGGCAACCTGCGGCGCCGATGTTCCCCGGCATCCTCAAGCCCTTCGTGGAGGCGAGCGCCTGACGGCCACCGGGCGCCGGCCGCAGCCCCGCACCTACACTCGACGGCGAGGTGGCACGGACATGACCGAGCGAAAGCAACGAGCGAACGGCATTGCCTCCCGGGCCGCGATCCTCGACGCGGCGGCGCAGATCGCCGGCGAGCGCGGCTACGAGGGCACCGGCATCAAGGCGGTCAGCGAACGATCCGGGCTGCCCGCCAGCTCGATCTACTGGCACTTCAAGAACAAGGACGAGCTCATCGCGGCGGTGATCGAACGCAGCTTCGCCGCCTGGGTGGAGTCGCTCGACCAGATCCGCGACATCGCGACCAGCAGCGACCCGTTGGAGGCCTTCGTCGAGACGTTCCGCGCATCGGCCCGCCAGCTCGACCGCTTCCCGGACTTCCTCCGGCTCGGGTTGATGCTGATGCTGGAGCAGCGCCCCAACGAGCCGACGGCGCGGCGGCGCTTCCAATCGGTGCGGGCAGAGACGCTGCAGCGCCTGGACGAGGCGTACCGGCTCGCGTTCCCTGCGGCGTCAGCTGCGGAGGCGAAGGGGTTGGCGGCACTCACGCTCGCCGCCTCCGACGGCCTCTTCGTCGCCGCCGGCGCCGAGGAGATCGACCTGGTCGAAGGCTTCGAGGGCCTCGCCCGCGCGGTCTACGGCGCGGCGCTGGTCAACGGCTGGGCCACGCAACCCACCCCCGGCAGCGCAGCGGCACGGTCGTAGGCTGCGGACGTGTACGTGCCCGCGTTCAGCGCGATCGACGAGGCGACGTCCCGCGCGGTCGTGGACGAGATCGGTGCCGGCTGGTTGGTCACCAGCGACGCCGACGGCTCACCTCAGGCCACGCTGATGCCCGTGCTGTGGCGGGGCGACGTGCTGATCGCGCACATGGCGAGGGCGAACCCTCACTGGCGGTCGATCGCCAACGGCACGCCCGGCCTGATGATCGTGACCGGCCCACAGGCGTACGTGTCGCCGTCGTGGTACGCGTCGAAGGCCGAGCACGGCCGCGTGGTGCCGACGTGGAACTACCTCGCCGTGCACCTGTCCGGCCCGGTGACGGTTCACGACGATCCGCAGTGGGTGCTCGCCGTCGTGTCGGCGCTCACCGACCAGCACGAGCGGGCTCGGCCCGAGCCGTGGCACGTCACCGACGCACCCGACGACTACATCGCCACCCAGCTCAAGGCGATCGTGGGGATCCAGCTGCGCGTCGAGCGGGTGGACGGCAAGGCGAAGCTGAGCCAGAACCGGTCGGAGGCCGATCGAGCCGGGGTTGCGGACGGCCTGGGGCGGCTCGCCGATCCGGGCAGCGCGGCGATCGCATCGGCGATGCGCGACGCGAACCGAGACGCCTGATCGCGCGAACTGGGCCGGCCGCTCAGCCCTTCTGCAGCTCCTCGGCCAGCGCGAGCAGGATGCCCTCGGGCCCGCGCAGGTAGCACAGGCGGTAGATGTCCTCGTACTGCACCACCTCGTCGCTGACGAGCCGCGCACCGTGCGCCACCAGCCGGGCAACTGTGTCGTCGATGTCATCCACCGCGAACATCACCCGCAGGTAGCCGAGCGCGTTGACAGGGGCGTTGCGGTGATCCTCGATCACGTCGGGCACGAGGAAGCGGGAGAGCTCCAGACGGCTGCGGCCATCCGGGGTGCGCATCATGGCGACCTCCACCCGCTGGTCACCGAGGCCGGTGACCCGCCCGGCCCACTCGCCTTCGACGAAGCCGGTGCCTTCGAGCTCGAGCCCGAGCACCTGGAAGAACTCGATCGTTGCGGCGAGGTCGTGGACGACGATGCCGACGTTGGCCATCCGGACGGTCATCGTGCGAGTCTAGGAACCCGTGGCCGGCCGCCGGTCCGCCACGGTCCGCCCGAACGATCAGCACAGGAGCACAGGTGAGCACAGCGAGCAGAGCCGACGTCCCGCCGCTGCAGGGAGTCGTGCGTGCCGTCTGCTCGGGCCGAGTGGCGACGCTGGTGCACGGGCGGCGCAGCGTGGAGACCGCGTTCGTGAAGCAACCGCTGGCCGGGCCCGTCGAGATCGGGCCGCTCGGCATCGCGTCCGACGAGCACGTGTACGACGATCACGGCGGCCCGGACATGGCGCTGCTTGCCTACCCGAGCGAGCACTACTCCCACTGGCGATCGCTCGGCCTGGAACTGCCCGACGGCGGCGCGCTCGGCGAGAACCTCACCACCGCCGGGCTGGTGGAGACCGAGGTGCACCTCGGCGACGTCTTCCGCACCGGCACGTGCACGCTCGAGGTCTGCCAGCCACGCACGCCCTGCTACAAGCTTGCTGCACGGTTCGGTCGCAAGGACATGCCGGTGCTGGTGCAGGACACCGGCTACACCGGGTACCTGCTGCGCGTGCTGGAGCCGGGCCACATCACGGCGGGCGACCAGCTCGTCCTGCTCGACCGCCAGCGCCACGGCGTCACCGTGGCCGAGGCCAGCCGCATCGTGAGCGTCGATCGCAACGATGTCGACGGTGCACGCCGCGTGCTCGCGGTCAGCGCACTCGGCTCGTCCGTGCGCCGCAAGCTGGAGCAGCGACTCGCCGCCGGCGAGCAGCTCGGGCTGGACACCGATCGCCTGTTCCTCCCCGACGACAACTGACCGATGGACGACGCACCCATGACCAGCACCGCGCCGCTGCCCGAGCTGAAGGCGAAGTTCCCGTCCGCCGCCGGCACCATCCACTTCGACCACGCGTCGGTGGGACCGATCTCCACGCTCGTGCGCGACTCGATGCGGCAGGTGGTCGACGACTACTGCGCGCTCGGCTACCTCAACTCGTGGCGCGACGACATCGAGCGCGTCCGCGCACGCGTCGCCCTGCTGGTCGGTTCCGCCCCGGGCAACATCGCGTTCACGCAGAACACCTCCACAGGGCTGTCGATCGCGGCGAACGGGATCGACTGGCGCCCGGGCGACAACGTCGTGCTCGCCGAGCGGGAGTTCCCGTCGAACTACTACCCGTGGCTCAACCTGGCGCCACGCGGCGTCGAGCTGCGAACCGTGCCGGCGCCCGATGGGCATGCCACACCCGATGCGCTCGCCGGCGCGGTGGACGCTCGCACTCGCGCCGTCACCGTCAGCGCCGTGCAGTTCTCCAACGGCCACCGCTACGACCTCGATGCGATCGGTGCCACCTGCCGCGAGCACGACGCGCTGTTCGTCGTCGACGGCACACAGTCGGTCGGCGCGCTCACCATCGACGTCGCCCGATCGGGCGTCGACGTGCTCGCCGTCAGCAGCCACAAGTGGATGCTCGGCCCGGCCGGCGTCGGGTTCGTGCACGTGTCGGACCGCGCACTCGAACGCATCCGGCCCGACATCGTCGGCTGGCTGTCCGTCGAGCAACCGTTCGCGTTCGACTACCGCCTCGCCCTGCCGCGAACCGCCGACCGCTACGAACCGGGCACGGAGAACATCATCGGCATCCTCGGCCTCGGTGCCGCGGTCGACCTGTTCCTCGCGCACGGCACGCGCAGCGTCGAAGATCGCGTGCTCGCGATCACCGACGAGCTGTGTACGCTGCTCGAACACGACGGGCACGTCATCGTCAGCCCACGTACGGGGCACGAACGGTCGGGCATCGTCATCTTCCGCACTCCAGGCGTTGAACCGGAAGTGCTGCACATGCATCTCATGACCAACGGCATCCGCTGTGCCCCACGCGGTGGTGGCATCCGCTTCTCGCCGCACTTCTACAACGACCAGACCGACATCGACGCGGCGCTCGCCGCGCTCGGCAACGCACCGAGGTGAACTCATGACCATCAGCGCCGCAGACTGGATCGCACGATCGTCCGTCGACCCGGGCGTGTTCGAGCGCTGGCCCGGCTACCGCGTGATCCTCGTCGCCGGCGACCAGGTCGACGTCGCCGCGCTCGCGCCGCTCGCCGTGCAGCTCCTCGCGGACGCCCACGCCGCGGCACGTACGGTCGGCTCGGGCGAGCTCGATGCGCACACCGCCCGCTGGCAGGAGGCGTACCGCGACTTCGGCGTGAAGCCCCGCGTCGCCCGGCCCAGCTCGGATGCGCTGATCCGCCGCGCCGCCTCGGAGAAGGGGCTGCCGAGCATCAACGTGCTGGTCGACCTGTACAACGCGATCTCGATCCTGCATCGCGTGCCCATCGGCGGCGAAGACCTCGACCGCTACGACGGCCACGCCCGCCTCGTCGTCGCCACCGGTGACGAGCCGTTCCACACCACCAGCGAGGGCGAGCCGGTGACCGATCACCCCGAGGCGGGCGAACCCGTGTGGGTCGACGGCAGCGGCGTCACCTGCCGGCGATGGAACTGGCGCCAGACCCACCGCACCGCGATCGACGAGCGCACGACGCGGGTGGGGTTCATCGTCGACTCGCTCGACGGCCCGAGCCACGCCGGCGCGACGGCCGCGGCCGAGCAACTGGCAGCGCTCGTGCCCGGCGCCGTCGTGCGCACCATCGACGCCGCCGGCTGACGTGCCGCGCTCAGGCCGCGAGAAACGCGGCGTGGGCGGCTTCGAGCGCGTCGGTGCCGGGCGGCAGCACGTCGGGGCCGGCGAAGAGCACGCCGACGATCAAGCCGATCAGCTCGTCCGTGCCGAGCAGCGGGAGTGCGCGCAACCGGCGGGCGTCGGCGTCGTCCCCGAACGCACACAGCATCTCGGCCGACGCTCGCGCCGAGATCCGCTGCTTCGCGTGACGGTCGCGCCGGTGCTCGCCGTAGGAGGTGAAGTCGGCGACGGTCCAGCCGCCACCGAGGATCACGCCGGCAACATCGCGTACATCGGCGAGCGTCAACGACAGGCCCTGACCGACGATCGGGTCGTTGTAGCCGGCCGCATCGCCGATGAGCACGGCACCGGGAGCGACCGGCGAGTCGGTCCACGTGTCGACGGACTCGTGCGTCGCGATCGGCGTGACCAACCGCCCGCTCGACAGCCGAGCGACATCGGGCGACGAGCACTGCTGGAGGTCGGCGAGGTACCGCTGCGGACCCTCCGGGCCGCTGTAGCGATGGACGTCGAAGTGCGCGAGGTACACCCGCGAACGGTTGGCGCCCTGCGGGAAGCTGTAGAAGTTGACGTCGCGGCCGGTGCCGTACGAGTCGATGTGCGAGCGCAACGGCTGGCCCTCGACGAGGCCGCCGGTCATGTACTGGCGCACCGGGTCGCCGTGCAGGGCGATGCCGGCGGCCTTGCGTACCAGCGACGATCGCCCGTCCGCGCCCACGACGAGCCGGGCCGCAGTCGTGTGCATGGCCCCGCCTGCGTCGCGCCACGTCACCTTTGGCACGTCACCGGAAAGGTCGGCCTCGATGTGCTCCACCCCGCGCTCGACGCGAGCGCCGTGCGCGCCCGCATGGTCGCTGAGCGCCTGGCAGGCCTGCGGGTGGGTGAAGTTCAAGATGCCCTTCGAACCGGGCACTGCGTCGGGGATGTGCACGCCAAGTTCCTCCGCAACCTCGGGTGGGAACGCCTTGTCGTAGTACACCCACTCGGTGCTGAACGACGCACCCGCCGCGAGCAGCGGATCGAGCAGCCCGAGCTCCTCGGCGATGGCGACGCCCCACGGTGCGTACATCTCGCCGCGCACCCGGTCGGGGAACACGGTGGTGCGTTCCAACACCACAACGTCGACGCCGCCGGCGGCCAGCACGCCGGCCAATGCCGACCCACCGATGCCACCGCCGACGATCACCACATCTGCACGCTCGACCGACATTGCGTTTCCCCCTGATGGCTCACCGGCCCAGTCGCCCCGCCGTCCATTCGCCGCTCAGCGGTTCGCGGATCACTCGGACGCGGCGTCAACCAGTGGACAGCGTCCACGTGCAGCGCAGGTCGCGCGGGAGCGGGCGGGCGGTGCGCACCACGGCCAACGCGTGGCTGAGGTCGTGCGCGTCGCACACGCGTAGATCGGTTGCGCCGGACGCGTCGTGCACGACACAAACGAGCCAGGCGCCGCCGGGCCGCGCCGTGTCGCGCACGACGACGAAGTCGCCGGGCGAGCCGGGCCGGAGGCTGTGATGCAGGTTGTGCGATCCCGTCAGGTCGTGCCGAGCGACCGTCCGGTCACCCGCATTCCACAACCACTGTGGAACCCCGGCGACCGATCCCGGCATGGTGTGCGCCGTGTGGCGCGGCGCCAGGTCGAGCACCTCGCGCTCGACGCGTCCACTGGAGTGGATGGTCCAGCATTCGACCGACGGCGTGAGCACGAGCAGGACGACTCGACCGTCGGACCGGTACGTGTGCACCGGCCATGGCGCGGCTGCACCGGTCGCGACCCACACGGTGCCCGCCTCGCCGGCGCGGTCGGCGACACCGACGACGCCATCGGCGACGAACACGCGATGATCACGCAGATCGTCGCGATGCTGCATCGCGTCAACGAGTAGGGCCGCGAGCCCGACGCCGCATCTCGGGGTCAGGGGCGGCTGAGGCGTTGCTCGGCGGTGGCGATCAGGTCGTCGAGGGTGCGGCCTGCGGGCATGCGGCCGCGCAGCGGGCCGTCGATCAACAAGACCGCGAGCCCGTGCGCATGCGCCCACACCAGCACCACGGCATCGTCGAGGGCGAGCCCATCGTTCGCAGCGCCAGCCATCACGCGGGCGACCGCCTCGTAGCACCGCTCACCACTGGCCCGGATCGCCTCGTTGGTGTTGATGCCGGACAGCTCGGAGCGGAACATCACCCGGAACTCACCGACATGGCCGAGTGCGAACTGCACGTAGCGACGCATCACCGCGCCGATCGCCCCGTGCATCGCCACCTCGTCGGCGCTGATGGAGGAGATGCCATGCTCCAATTGCCGGAAGCCTTCCTCGGCGATCGCGGCGAACACGCCGGCCCGGTCGCCGAAGTGGTGGTACGGCGCCTGGTGGCTGACGCCGGCATGGCGGGCTATGTCGCGCATCGACACCGCCTCGGGGCCGAGTTCGGCGACGACGCTGATCGCTGCGTCGATCACCGCCCGGCGAAGGCCGGCAGCCGGTTCCTCGCGCGCCGGGTCCGCAGGTTTGGAACTCCGGCGAGACGACATCGCACGCGACGGTAACGGGCGTACTGCGCCCGCCGCGAGCGCGTTCCCTGGAGCCGGCTCAGCGACCCGCACGGGGGTACTTCATGCGGCGCAGCTGTGCCATCTGGGCGAACGAGGTGGCCACGTCGGCGATGACGTGCTCGCTGGAGAACTCGCGGTAGAGCCGGTCGACGTTGACGACGATGCGCTCGGCGTCGAGCCACTGGTCATACTCGGGATGTGTGATGTCGAGTGCGGCTTCGAACGCCGGCATGCCGGCATCGAACCGTTGCCGCGACTCCGCACGCACGAACTCCAGGTAGCCGCGCATCTTCGCCACACCCGCGGCGTCGGTGAGCGGGCCGTGGCCGGGGACGATCATGGTGGCGCCGAGCCCGATGATGCGGTCGCAGGCATCGATCCACTTCTGCACGGGGCCCGACCACATCAGCGGGGTGCCCTCGATGAAGAGGATGTCGCCCGTGTAGACCACCCGGTCGGCGGGCACGTGCACGATCACGTCGCCGGCCGTGTGCGCGGGCCCTACCTCGATCAGCTCCACCTGCTCGTCGCCCACGCGGAGGTCGAGACGCCCCTCGAACGTGCGGGTGGGTGGCCGCATCGTGACACCGGCGAAGTCGAAGTCGCTGAAATGCTCGAGCAGGAACTCGCCCACCTCCCCGAGCTGCGGCGCCATCTGGAGGATCGCGGCCATCTGCTCGGGCGGGGTCTCCAGCATCTCCGCCGCGCTGGCCGCCGACGCGATGATCTCCGCGTTGGCCACCAGCCGGTTGCCGTAGGTGTGGTCGCCGTTGGCGTGGGTGTTCACCAGCGTCGTCACGTCGCCGGCACCGATCGCCGTGGCACGCTGCATCTCCGCCAGCATCTCGGCGGTGAGCCGCTCGTCGAACAGGGTGTCGACCAGCAGCGACTGATCGCCGTCCACCACCAGCCCGGCGTTGCTGTAGCCCCACGTGCCGGTCGGTTGCAGGTAGGCGTAGTGGCCGTCGCCGATCGGGTGCAGGCCCTTCACGTAGTCGGCGTTCACGACACGCTCCGCACGGTGGTGCGCAGGCAGCCGATGCCCTCGATCTCCAGCTCAACCACGTCGCCCGACTGCAGGAAGCGACCGTGCTCCATGCCGCTGCCCCAGCCGACCGTACCGGAGGCGATCACCTCGCCCGGATGAAGGGTCTCGCCGGCGCTGATGTGGCGGATCATGTCCTCGAAGCGCCAGTGCATCGTGGACGACGATCCGTCGCAGAGCAGCTCGCCGTTCACCCGCGCTCTCATCGCCAGCGCGTACGGGTCGGGGATCTCGTCGCGGGTGACGATCACCGGGCCGAGCACGTTGCTGCCGTCGAAGTCCTTCCCCTTCGCGGGCCCGAGCATGCCAGGCATCTCGACCACCTGTGCGTCGCGGGCCGACAGGTCGTTGAAGATCGTGTAGCCGAACACATGGTCCAGCGCCGACTCCCTGGGGATGTCGCGACCGCGCCGGCCGACGACGCACGCGAGCTCGAGCTCGAAGTCCATCAGCGTCGAGTACGTGGGCCAGGCCACCTCGCCGAGGTGACCGCTGCAGGCGAAGCGGTTCGCCTTGTAGTACAGGGGTTGCTGATACCACACCGGCGGCGGGCTGGTGCGGCCGGCGGCGACCGCATCGGCGAAGGCCGCCTCGGGATCGGGCGCGCCCATCGTGCTCAGCCGCACGGCGTTGACGTAGGTGTTCTTCAGGTGCTCCTCGAACCCGAGGCAGTCGCGGAGCTGGGCGGGCACGGGGAGGGGCGAGCACCACGTGACGTCCACGGGGTCGAGCAGCGAGCCCGGCGCGGCACCGGCGATCGCCTGCTCGGCGCGGCGCCAGGCGTCGTCGCCGCCGTCGATGAGGCGCTGCATCGACGTGCAGGCGTCGCCGCCGTCAGCAGTGAGGTCGACGATTCCGTCGGCGCGCAGACCGCCCACCCGTTCGTGTCCTCGGTGTTCGAAGGTCAGCAACTTCATCGGCGTCCTCTCCATGGGTCGACTACTTGACAGTGTCTACTCTTGGGTAGACACTGTCAAGTAGCTCGTGGCCGGCTATCGGCCTCGACCAGTGAGGGGAGCACCAATGCGCACGCGTCAGATCCTGTCGAAGCAGTCGACCACCGAGGTCCGTGAGCGGATCCGGGCGCTGATCGCCGACAAGCCCGAGCTCGTGTCGAAGTGGTTCGTCGACGCCGAGATCGTCGAGGATCACCTCATGCGGGCGACGGTGTCGTTGCCCGAGCTGAAGGTGAAGTTCACGATCTTCGCCGACGAGCCCGCAGGGATCGGCGGCCACGAGTCGGCGATGCCGCCGTTCGGTTACTTCCTCGCCGGCGCGCTCATGTGCGAGATGGCGCAGTACACGTGGAACGCCGCCGAGCTGAGGCTCACCGAGCACTTGTCGAAGCTGCGGTTGCGGATGGAGGGCGGCTTCCCGTTGCAGCCGCTCTACGGCTTGGACGACCGGCCGGGTGCGTCGGCGATCAAGGAGCTCAGCGTGGTCACCGAGATCGAGGGCGATGTCCCCGCCGAGCAGATCGCCAAGCTGGCCCGCCTCGCTGCCCAGCGTTGCCCCGCTCACCAGAGCCTCACGAACGGCATCCCCTACCGCAACTCCGTCGAACTCAACGGAGAGCCGCTCACCAGCTTCTGATCCTCCTGCCGGGCAGGTCCGGTCAGCCGGAACGGAGCGGCGCCGGTCAGCTCGGGTCGAGCGACTCGACGAAGCGGGCAAGCTCGCCCGGGTCGATGCGACCGACCTCGCCGTCGTCGGGGAAGCTTCGACTCAGCACGTCGGCACGGAACGCCGTCAGCGCCCGCACCCGCTCCTCGACGATGCGCCGCTGGAGGGAGGCGACGTCGCCGTAGGCGCGGGCGTGCCGCGGCCGGCGAGGGCTCTCGCCCACGACGTCGGACTGGAAGAGGAACATCACGTCGGCGTCGCGTCCGGACCCGAGCGAGATGGTGGCCATGCCCGTGCGCGGTGTGATCTGCGCCAGCACCGGCGCGGCGACGAGCTCGCACTCGACAGCGAACGCGCCGGCATCCTCGAGCTCTTGGAACTGCCGCCACAACGCCGTCGCCTCGACGGCATCGCGACCCACGATGCGCACCCCGCCGAGCTGGTTCGAGCGCTTGGGCACGAACCCGAGGTGGCCCATCACGGGCACACCCTCCGCCGCGAGCAGGCGGACGGCGTCGAGGCGCCGGGCCGTGATCACCGCGTCGGCACCCGCGCTCAACGAACGGAACGCCGTGGCCAGCAGGTCGTCGGGCGTCACCTCGCCACCGAAGTCGATGGCCGCGGTGACGAACACCCGGCTCGCACCACGCCGCACCTCGGGCACGGCCGCGGCGAGGCACACGACCATCTCGATGCCGGCCGCCTGCGCGGCCGCGGCCTCTTCCTCGGTGCCTGCAGTCACCTGCGTGTACTGATGCCCGGTGCCTTTCAGCGCGGCGATCGATGCAACCGTGACGGTGCGATCAGCCTCACGCCCGTTGAAGTCCAAGATCCTGGTCATGGCAACCGGACGCTAGCGGGGCCGTGGACGGGTCGCCCGCGCCGGTGCAGCCGTCACCCATCATCTGCCAGAGTGACCGCGTGACTTCCCCGCACCCGACCTCTCCGGCGCGCCCCGGCCCGCTGTTCTCCCTCGCCGAGTTGGACGCTGCGGCCGAGCTGGTGCATCAGGTGGTGCCACCCACCCCGCAGTACGCGTGGCCGCTGCTCGCCGCCGAGGTGGGCACCACCGTGTTCGTGAAGCACGAGAACCACACCCCGACGGGTGCCTTCAAGGTGCGCGGCGGCCTCGTGTACGCCGACCGGCTGACGCGCGAGCGGCCGCATGTGCGCGGCGTCGTGAGCGCCACGCGTGGCAACCATGGGCAGAGCATCGCCCTCGCCGGCCGGCGCGCCGGGCTCGACGTCACCATCGTCGTGCCGCACGGCAACAGCCCGGACAAGAACACATCGATGCGCGCCTGGGGCGCCACCCTGGTCGAGCACGGGCACGACTTCCAGGCCGCTCGCGAGCACGCCCAGGATCTCGCCGAGCGGCACGGCTGGGAGATGGTGCCGTCGTTCCACCCCGACCTCGTGCTCGGCGTCGCCACGTACGCGCTCGAGCTGTTCCGTGCCGTCGATGATCTCGACGTGGTGTACGTCCCCGTCGGCATGGGCTCGGGCATCTGCGGCGTGATGGCCGCCCGCGACCTGCTCGGCCTGTCGACGGAGGTGGTGGGCGTGGTGGCGGAGCAGGCGCCCGCGACGGCGCTGTCGTTCCGCGCGGGTCATCCGGTGAGCACGGAGTCCGCGGCCACCTTCATCGACGGTGTCGCCTGCCGCGTGCCCGACGCGCTCGCCATCGAGCTCATCGTCGCCGGCGCAGCCAGGATCGTGGAAGTGCCCGAAGCGATGTGCGCCGAGGCCATCCGGGTGCTGTACCGCACCACCCACCAGCTCGCCGAGCCGGCGGGCGCTGTCGCCACGGCAGCGGTGCTCATGGACCGTGAGCGCCTGCAGGGCCGGAGAGTCGCCACCATCCTGTGCGGCGGCAACCTCGACGCGCACCTCCTCACCGAGGTGCTCGCAGGCGGTTGCCCGACAGTGTGAGTCCTGCGCCGTCCTGGGTCGGTGCAGACTGTTGAGCATGACTCGTGTGGACTCGGAGAAGAACGTGTGGCTGGCGACGGTCCGGCCCGATGGCCGGCCGCATCTCACGCCGATCTGGTTCGCCTTCGTCGACGGCAGGTTCTGGATCTGCACGGGCGCGGACACGGTGAAGGCCACCAACATCCGGGTGAACGAGCGGGTGTCGGTGAGCCTCGAAGACGGCACTGCCCCCGTCGTGGCCGAAGGCACCGCCACCATCCACGAACGCCCGTACCCGCCCGCGGTGGTGGACGCGTTCGCGAAGAAGTTCGAGTGGGACATCTCCCGCACCGACGACCCCGACGGCCCGTTCGACGCCCTGCTGGAGATCACCGTCAGCCGCTGGCTGATGGGCAACGCGTCCGCGTGAGTGCGTCTCGAGGGCACAGGCGTCGACGACCCACTCGGCGAGTAGCGTCTCCTGGCGAGATGACCGAACAACCGGATGGGGCGGGGTGGGTACCAGTCCGCGTGGATACGGATCGGAGATCCCGGCTGACCTCGCGTCATGCCTCACCGCCGTCACGCAGGGTCACCCGCCGCCTCGCGACCATCAACCACCCGGCGCGGATCGCGATGTCGGCGAGCCAGACCGTCAGCGCGACGGCAAGGGCCTGGTTCGAGCCCGCGAGCGCAGCGACAGCGGCGGCGTTGCCGGCGACGAGCGACACCCACGAGCGTGTGACGGCGAACCCTGCGCTGAGCAGTCGATGTCCGCCGCCGCGCAGCACCGGGCCGAGGTAGGCGAGCGAGGCGACGAGGATCTGCGCGAATCCGCCGATCACGAGCGCCTGCAAAACGGCTCGGTCGCTCGCTCCGTGAACGCTGGTGGCGGCGAGGGCGGCGGTCATGGCCACCCACCAGGCGAGCCCGGCGCCCAACTGCACGACCCGCGGCCCGGCCCACGACAGATGCCGGCGGGCGTAGATCGGCAGCAAGGCGCCGATCATGAGCAGGCCCAGCGCGTACACGGCGAGCCCGGCGGCGACGACCGTCGGTCGTGCCGCAAGGTGGCCGAACGCGGTCACCACGGTCGCCGCCGCGAGCATGGCGGACGTCGAACGCATTCGGGTGGGTGTCGCGCGGGGCGACATCTTCGTGCGGACCTGGGTCGCCGCGAAGAAGGGCAGGGTGCCGGCGACCACCAGCCCGATCAGCCCGAACACGTTGAGGGTCAGATGGACTTCTCGCAGCTCGGCAGCGTTCGCCCCTGCTCGGCCGCTGCCGAGCACGATCCCGATCGTCATGCCGATGGCACCGGCCACGACGGCGGCCACGTAGGCGTCGATGGCGGGAGCGAATCGCGGGGTGACCGCGTCACGCCGGATGCGGATGAGGATCGCGGCGAGGGAGAGCATCGCCACCACCACCGCGACGCCGCCTGCGACGAACAACCCGGTCCGTGCGGTCTCGCGGCCGGTGACCGTGGCGATGGCGCCGGCGCCGAGGAGCCACCGCTGAGTCGCGGCAACGCCCGCCCGCGGGGCGGGGGCTGCCGACCAGGTGACGGCGAGCATCTGCGTGACGGCGGAGATCGCGGTCGACAACGCGCCGACGACGAAGAGGTGCAGCGGGAGCCACCAGCCGGCGCCGATGCTCAGGACACCGACCACGACGGCCGCTGCCACGAACCCAGCCGTCATGACGAGGCCGCGACGGGTCTGGGTGTGCACCTGCGCCACCCGACCGGCGGCTCCGCGTTCTTCCGCTGGAAGGGTGCGCTCGCTCGTCACGCTACCGATCAGCTCGCGCCGCCATCGGCGGTCGGAGCCGTGGCTTCGGGGTGATGGTGAGCACAGGACGTGGTCAGCGGAACCGGATCGAGCGGCACCATGCGGATCTCGTTCGCGAACATCTCGACGCCGTGCAAGCAGCCGCGGATGGTGCTGTCGATCGTTTCCAGCGCGATGTCGTGGTCGATCTCGATGCACGGACCGGCGAAGGAACCGTGCACCCGCCGCACCCCGTCGAGTTGGGCGAGCGCGTCGAGTGTCTCGTTGAAGCACACGGGGCAGTTCGCCCCCTCGATCCGAACCGACGTGTGCATGGTCGCCCTCCTTCGTCTCAGCGACGTGAGGCGTCGGGTCGATGACGCCGAGCACTCCTCACCGGCAACCCTACTCCGACTCGACGAATAGTTCTAGTAAATGACAGATGAATTAGGCGATGATCGGACCGGTCACGGCGCGACGTGGCAGCGCAGGCGGCACGCACCCCAACGGGGATCGCGAGGGACCAGCTCGTCGATCACGATGCCACCGAGCTCCTCTGCGGTGCCGCGAGCGAGACCGAGGTGCAGGCCACACACCGTCTCCGGATCAGCCAACGCTGTGGTGGCAAACGGGCAGGCACCGAGCACGACATCCACCCGCCGCCCTCGCCGCGTCGCGGTGGGCTCGAACCCGTGCCACTCCATCGCGTCGACCAACCCGGCGACCGGATCCGTGGCGTCATGCGTTGCGGCACGCAGCTGTCGACCCGCACGACGGCCGACGTCGACGGGCGAGTCCCCGGAGCGGATGATCTCCGCCAACAGCAGCGACAGGCGCTCGTACGGACCGACCACACCCCACCGACTCTCGGCCGATGGGTGCACCGTGTAGACGAGGCGCGGTCTGCCACGCCCGACCCGCGGCCCCGTCGCCTCCACCACGAGTCGCGCATCGACGAGCTTGGCCAGGTGCTGGCGGATGGCGTTGTGGTGGAGACCGAGATGCTCGGTGAGTTCGACCACGTCGACGGGCCGCCCGGCGTCGACGATGTACCGGAACAGCTCGTGCCTGGTTGGATCACCCAGCGCTCGGGCCTCGGTCTGCAGCGCACTCATCAGCCACCCACGCTCATTCGTCACCGTCGGCGGCGTAGGTCCAATCGGGCTGTTTGCGCCAGAACGACTCGTCGTAGACGGCACGACCATCGGCGAGGTCGATCAGCTTGGGGATCGGAAGGCGTCGTGGACGGGGGCAGCGACCCAGCTCGATGTGCTCCGCGAACTCCTCCGGAAACCTTCGCAAGATGCTCGACACGACGGCCCACTCCTCCGTCGCGAGGAAGCAACGGCTCCCATCGGTGACATGACCCAACCAGCCGGTGATCGCATCAAGATCCCCCGCGTTGCCGGCGCCGGTCTCGAGACGTTCGAGGTGCTCGGTGATCGCACTCGAGCCCAGCTTGCACGGCGGACACTGTCCGCACGACTCGATCGACAAGAACCGCGAGAAGCGATACGCGGCATCGACCATGCAGGTGGTGTCGTCGTAGACGATGAAGCCTGCCGACCCCAACCCACTCCCGATCGCCTGGAACCCCTCGTAGCTCACCGGGACATCGAGATCGGCGGCGGTCACGACGGCATTGGCGACGCCGGAGAACACCGCCTTGACCGACCGTCCGGCAACAG
The DNA here is from genome assembly GCA_964477795.1 of uncultured Bifidobacterium sp. GTDB lineage: Bacteria > Actinomycetota > Acidimicrobiia > Acidimicrobiales > Ilumatobacteraceae > UBA668. The sequence continues at coordinate 59,485 of CAYZFZ010000001.1, read as the reverse complement.
GCCCGCTCCCGACGGCATCGATCACGTCGCGCAGCGAGGTGCCCATCTCGACCTCACCGACATCGGGAGCGACCACGTCGCCGACGACCGTTGCGACGATCGTGCCCGGCGACTCGGCGGAACCCATCGAACGGAACCACTCCGCCCCACGGGCAAGGATGTGCGCAACGGCGGAGAGCGTCTCGACGTTGTTGACGAGCGTCGGGTTCGACCCACCGCGACCGCTGCTGCCCGGGGTGCCCGAGTCGTGCGACTGCCAGCCCAGCTCTGGTGCCGTCGCGAACAACCCGTGCAGGTACGGCGGAAGCCATCGAGGCAACGGCTCGTTGCCCTCGATCACCTCCAGCATCGCCTTCTCCTCACCGAACAGGTACTCGTCCGGCCCGGCCACGATCGTGACCTTGCAGTCACCACACAGACCGGCGGTCTGGAACTCCTGCACGGCACGGGTGACTGCCGCGATCTCGCGCCGGAAGCTCGCCTTCAGGCAGATGAACGCCTCTGCCGCGTCGATCGCGAACGCGGCAATCGCCACTCCCTCGACCAACTGGTACGGATTGGCACGCAACAGCGCTCGGTCCTTGAACGTGCCCGGTTCCCCCTCGGCCCCGTTGCACACCAGGTACCGGCGACCGCCGCCCTGTGCGGCCACACCCGCCCACTTCTGGCCGGTGGGGAACCCGCCGCCACCCCGACCGCGCAACCCCGACCGCGCCACCAGATCGATCGTGGCCTGGGGGCCGAGCTCGTGAGCTCGGCGGATGCCCGCCCCGGCGATGCCGTTCGCCAGGTAGGCCTCGATCGACTCGATCGGGTCCGTCGGCAACAGGAACGTCGTCATCTGGGGTCCTCCCCGGGCTGCGGCCGAGTCACGAACACCGTCATCGCCGCACCACGCTCACCAGGCTACCGCGGTGATACTTCTGCCCTGCACTAGAAGAATGTCGGCCAAGCCGGCCACGCATGCTCTGCTGCCGAGGTCGACGAAGTCGTCGCGTCGGCGCGAGCGCTAGCGTCCGCGTCGTGAACGCTCCTCCTCCACGCGTGCTGACGACGGCGGACCTCGGACGCGACCACCCCGGCTGGCCGTTCCTCACGGGCCGCACCCCGCTGTTCGCTGCCCAGGCCGATCAGCGGTTCAGCTACTGCCTGTACGTGCCGAGCTCATACCGCACCGACGACCCCACCCAACCCCTGGTCGTCGCCGTCCACGGCACACGGCGCGGCGCCGAGAGCTTCCGCGACGAGCTGAGCGATCTGGCTGAGCGCACCGGTTGCCTGATCCTCGCGCCGCTGTTCCCGGCGGGCATCGGCGACCCCAACGACCTCGACGCCTACAAGTTCGTGGAACGCGCCGGTGTCCGCTACGACGCAGTCCTCCTCGCGATGATCGATGAGGTCGGCCACCGCTGGCGGATCGACGTGCGCCGGTTCCACCTCTGCGGGTTCTCCGGGGGCGGCCAGTTCGCGCATCGGTGCTTCTACCTGCACCCTCGGCGGATGGCGAGCGTGGCGATCGGCGCCCCCGGGCGGGCGACCCTGTTCGACGACACCACCCCCTGGCCGGACGGCGTGGCGGACCTCAGCGAGCGCTTCGGGATCGCACCGGACGCTGCAGCCATGGCGCCGGTACCGGTGCTCGTCTTCGTCGGCGGCGACGACGTAGCCCCGCGCACGGGCGTGTCGGGTGGCGCCGTACCGCGGACAGTGCGGGCGGCCGCGCTCGCAGCCTCGATCGAAGCTGCCGGGTGTCGCGTCGAGCTTGCGGTCGTGCCGGGGGCGGCGCACGACCGGTCGAAGATGCTCGGCGCGCTGACGACGTTCCTCACCGCCCAACTCGATCGCGAAAAGTCCTTGCGCGATTTGCCATAGCACATCTACTATGGCGTTCGATGTCACAGGCCCTGCGTGAACTGTCGTCGGAGACCCTTGCCGATCAGGCGTACGAGGCCATCCATCGCGCCATCGCCACCGGCGAACTGGCTCGCGGCACCAAGATCACCGAGCGCGGCTTGGCCGTCGACCTCGGCGTCAGCCCGACTCCGGTCCGCGAGGCGTTGCGCCGGCTCGAGCAGGACCGCCTCGTCGAGCGCACCGGCCCTCGCTCCGTGCGGGTGGCCCAGCCCGAGGCGGGCACCGTCCAGGAGCTGAGCATGATCCAGAGCCGCCTGCGCAGCGTCGCCGCGCGGTTGGCGGCCACCAACGCCACCGACGCCGACCGTCGCGAGATGGCACGCGCGCTGGACAAGGCCGACGCGGGGATGGCCGCCATGCCGAACCAGCCGGGGGCCGACATGCGCGAGCTCGCCGCGGCCGCGCAGCGGGTCCTCGCCGCCGTTCGCGAGTTCCACGCCATCGTCGACCGCGCGTGCGCCAACGAGATGCTGCAGCACATGCTGCGCATGACCGAGGCGTTCACCACCGAGGATCGCCAGCAGGCACTGGGCCGCATGGTGACCGCGGCCGAGCAGGGGCGCATCACCGCCCGCTACTCGCAGCATCGCGAGATCTACGACGCGATCGTCGCCGGCGACGGCGACCGGGCCGAGCAGCTGATGCTCTCCCACATCGACGACGCAGCGGACTACCTGATCGAACACAGGGCGTGAGTGGCAGCACTCTCCGCTGCCGCTGCGTCATTTTGCTATAGCATATAACAATGAGGGGAACCACGATGAAGATCCGAACGAGCGGCCTCGTGCTCGCACTCATCCTGTCCGCCGCTGCCTGCGGCGGGTCGTCGAACGGCGCACGGCCGGGTGGCGAGTCCGCCGCCACCGCCGCGCCGGCGACCACGGTGGCAACGACCGCGCCGGCGGCGACGGCGCGACCTTCCGACACCGAGCCGGCAGCGGCCACGACTGCGCCGGCTGCCACCGACACGTCCGACACCACGCCGGCGCCACCCGTGACCGGGCCCGATCCCGACGTGCTCGCCGCCGCGCAGTCGGAGACGTCGTTGCTCGTCTACGGCAACCCGAACGACGACCAGTTCGCCCCGCTGGTGACGGCGTTCGAGGCGGCGTATCCCTGGATCGACGTCGAGGCGCTCAGCGTCGGCGGCTCGGAGACGTTCCAGCGCTACCTCAACGAGTCGGCCGCGGGTACCCGCACGGCGGACGTGATCATCAACAGCGACGGCAGCCGGTGGCTCGACCTGATCGCCCAGGGACAGGTCGTCGACTACCGCGACCCGTACCTCGCCGAGCTCCCCGACTACGTCGACCTCGCGCCGGGTGTCGCTGCCATGTCGTTCGATCCGGTCATCGCGATGTTCAACACCGCCATCCTGCCGCTCGACGATCAGCCGGCCTCGCTCGCCGACCTGGCGGCGATGGCAGGCGACCTCTCGGGCAGGATCACCACCTACGACATCGAGAGCTCGCTCGGCTACGCGGCGAACTGGGCCTTCATCCAAGCCCACGGTGACGACGGTTGGGCTCTGCTCGACCAGCTGGGCCCGGCCACCACGCCCGAAGACAGCGCCGGCACGATGGCGAGCAAGCTGTCGCAGGGTGAGTACGCCGTCGCCTTCTTCATGTCGGGTGCGGCCCGCGCCCTCGTCCAGGGCGACGCAGCGGCGCAGGTCCTCAACTGGAGCTACCTCGCGGACGCGACGCCGATGGTGCCACGCGGCGTCGGCATCACGGCCGCCGCGCAGTCGCCGAACGCCGCCAAGCTGTTCGTCAACTTCCTTCTCTCGCAGGCGGGCCAGCAGGCCGGTTGCGAGGGCGGGTTCACCCCCTATCGCGACGACGTCGACTGCGAGTTCTCCATGTCGGCCGTCGAGGAGGCCGTCGGAGCCGACAACGTGATCATCGGCTCCTACGACCAGGAGATGGTCGACGGCCGCGACGCCTTCGTCGAGCGCTGGAACGAGGCGTACGGCCGATGACCGCTGCCACTCGGTTGGGAGACGCCCGAGCCCGGGCCGCGGGGTCGGCGACGAGCGAGCTCGTGGCGGCAGCGCGGCTGCCGCCACGATGGGTCCGCGCCAGCGTGCTGCAGCACGGCGTGTGGCTCGTCACGGTGGTGCTCGTGCTCGGCCCGGTGGTGCCGATCGTGTGGGCCTCGCTGTGGTCCGAGCCGCTGTATCGCTCGGGCGGTTCGTTCACCCTCGCCCACTACCGCGACCTGCTGGCGGACACCGAGTGGTGGTCGGCCGTGCGCTCCAGCCTCGTGTTCGCCGGGCTGACGACGGCCGGGGCGCTCACAGCAGGGACGCTGCTTGCCCTGACGCTGGAACGGACGAACGTGCCGGGGCGGCGCGTGTTCCGCAACCTCGTGCTGCTGCCGGTCGCCCTGCCCGGCCTGGTGCTGATCATCGGCTGGACGTCGATGTGGGCACCGTTCGGCTACGCGACCCAGTGGGTCGAGGATCACACGCCGATCCCGGTGCCGTTCGACCTGTACAGCGTCAGCGGGATGGCGATGGTCGCGACCAGCGTGATCGGCCCGATCGTGATGCTGTACCTGCGCAGCGCACTCGCGTCGATCGATCCGTCGCTCGAGCAGGCGGCGCGCACCGCCGGGGCCGCTCCCGCGCGCGTCCTGCGCACCGTCACGCTCCCACTGCTGCGACCCGCGCTGCTCAACTCGGGCGTGATCGTCTTCGCGATCTCGCTGGAGATGCTGGGCCTGCCGCTGATCCTCGGCGGCGCGGCGAACGTGCATCTCATCTCGAACTACCTGTACGACCACTGGATCAGCGCCGCCGTGCCGGACGAGGGCCTGGTCGCCGCGGGTGCCGTGCTGCTGCTGGCCACCGTGACGCTCCTGCTGTTCGTGCGCAATCGCCTCGTCGGCGACGCCGCACGGTTCGTGACCACCACCGGCAAGCCGAAGGCGGCCACGACGATCGACCTCGGACCGTGGCGGTGGTTCGCCAGCGGCGCAGTGGTGCTGTGGATCACGGTCACGCTGGCCGTGCCGATCGGCGGCGTGGTGCTCACCGCTTTCACCGAGCTGCTCACGCCGTTCATCGACCCGTGGACCGTCTTGACCACCGAGCACTTCCGGGCCGTTTTCGACAACCCGACGTACACCCGGGCGATCCGCAACAGCATCATGATCGCGACGCTCGGCGGCCTCCTCGCGACGTTCGCGATCGCCGTCATCACGATGGTCGCGCACCGTTCGTCGTTCCGCTGGCGGGGCTCGCTGCAGCACGTCGTGATGTACCCCCGAGCAATGCCCGGGCTCGTCACCGGGATGGCCTTCTTCTGGGCGTACGTGGTGCTCGACCCGACCGGCACGATGCTGTCCAGCCTGTGGGCGCTCGGCCTCGCGTTCGCGGTGCGCAGCCTCGCGCTCGGCTACAGCGCGATGTACCCGGCGCTGACGGCGCTGGGCGAGGATCTCGACCGGGCGGCGCGGGTGGCCGGCGCGAACTGGTGGACCACGATGCGCACGCTCATCCTGCGGCTGATGCTGCCGGCGATGGGCGGTGCGTTCGTGCTGTTGTTCGTCGCGATGCTCAACGACTACGACCCGGCGATGTTCATGGCGACTCCCAGGACACAGGTGACGGGCTACGTGATGATGCAGCTGTCCCTGACCGGCATCGCCGGCCCGGTCGCCGCCCTCGGCGTGATCCAGATGGCCATCACGTTCACCGTCCTCGGCCTCGGCCGCCTCGTGGTGGGAGCACGACCACATGCCTGACCCGTCTGTCACCGATCACGGAGGCAGCCATGGCTGATCTCCACGTCTCAGGTCTCACCATGCGCTTCGGCGGGACCACAGCCATCGATGACGTCTCGTTCCAGGCGTCCGATGGCGAACTGCTCACCCTGCTGGGTCCGTCCGGCTGCGGCAAGTCGACCACCCTGTGGTCCATCGCAGGACTGCACCGCCCGGATGCCGGACGGATCGTCGTCGGCGACACCGTGCTGTTCGACAGCGAGCGCGGGACCTACATGACGCCCGAGGAGCGCAACTGCGGCGTGGTGTTCCAGTCGTACGCGATCTGGCCGCACCTCACCGTCGCCGGCAACATCGCCTACCCACTGAAGCTGCGCAGGCTGTCGCGAGCGGTAAGAGCCGAACGCGTTGCCGAGATGCTCGCGCTGGTCGAGATGGACGGCTTCGGCGGGCGCTACCCGCACGAGCTGTCGGGTGGCCAGCAGCAACGTGTCGCGCTCGCCCGCGCGCTCGCCCAGGCGCCACGCCTGCTGCTGCTCGACGAGCCGTTCTCCAACCTCGATGCGAAGCTGCGCGAGCGGGCCCGCGACTGGCTGCGCAGCATGCAGCAACGGCTCGGCATCACCACGATCTTCGTCACCCACGATCAGGACGAGGCACTCTCGATGAGCGACACGGTGGTCGTCATGGACGTCGGCGCCATCCGCCAGATCGGTACACCGGAGGACGTGTACCGGCGCCCGGTCGATGCGTTCGTCGCCCAGTTCGTCGGCACGACGAACCTGCTCGACGGCGAGGTCGTGTCGGTCTCCGAGCGATCGGCGACCGTGCGCCTCGACGGCTTCCCCGATCCGCTGACGGTCGCGACGGACGTCGCGCACGCTCCCGGGCCGGTGCGCGTCACACTCCGGCCGGAGGCACTCGTCGTGCTCCCTACGGCCGCCGCCCCGGCTGCACCGGACCCAGGCGCGACCGTGCTTGCCGCGACCGTCGAGGAGCGCGCCTACCACGGTCGCTCCTACCGGTACCGCCTCCGCGTCGGCACGACACACCTGGTTGCCGACAGCGCCGACGCGATCGAGGGCGACGGCGGAGAGGTTGCCCTCGTGGTACCCGCCGGCGCCGCGCGGATCCTGCCCACCGAAACCACCACCCTCACCGGAGCCGACGGATGACCACCAACGACCTGCAGGCGTGCGCTGACGACCCGACCACGCGAGTGCTCGTTCCCGCCGGGATGCTCGGGAGCGGGTTCCCGACGCACACGATCGAGCGTGGCATCTCGCTCGGGGCCCACGTGATCGCGATCGACGGCGGGTCGACGGACTCGGGCCCGTACTACCTCGGCACGGCCTCGCCGAAGACCACCGAGGAGGCGGTCCATCGCGATCTCGACGTCCTCGTGCCCGCCGCGCTGGGGGCAGGCATCCCGCTCGTCGTCGGGTCGTGCGGCACATGCGGCGCGGACGCCGGAGTCGACTGGATCGCCGGGATCGTCGAGCGCATCGCAGCGGCTCGCGATCTCCACCCGCGCATTGCACAGATCTACAGCGAGCAGGACCCGGCCGTGCTGCAGGACCGGCTCGCGGCCGGAAGGATCGCTCCGCTCGATCCGGCCGGCCCACTCGACGCTGCGACGATCGCGGCCTGCGAGCACGTGGTGGGGCTGATGGGCCACCATCCGATTGCCGAAGCCGTCGAGCAGGGCGCGCAGATCGTGCTGGCGGGACGGGCGACGGACACGGCCGTGCTGAGTGCCGTCCCGCTGCTGCGCGGATGCCCGCCGGGCCCGACGTGGCACGCGGCGAAGATCGCCGAGTGCGGTGGCATGTGCACCGTCAACCCCCGCTCCGGTGGTGTCCTGCTCACGATCGACGCCGACGGGTTCACCGTCGAGCCGCTGGATCCCGCCACGGCTTGCACGCCACGATCGGTCGCGGCGCACATGATGTACGAGAACGCGGACCCGTTCCGGATGCGCGAGCCGGACGGCACGCTGGACGCATCGGACGCGACGTACCGGGCGCTCGACGATCGTCGCGTCCGCGTGACCGGCTCGCGGTTCACGCACCAACCGCTGTCCATGAAGCTGGAGGGCTCGGCCGTGGCCGGCTACCGCACGATGTCACTCGTCGGCATCCGCGACCCGCACATCGTCGCAGCGATGGACACCTGGGTGGAGACGTTCGACGCGTTCGTCAACGACCGGATCCGCCAGGTGCTGCGGCTCGCGCCGGAGGAGTACTCGCTCGAGTTGCGCTGCTACGGATGGAACGCCGTGCTCGGCAGCAGGGAACCGGCCGACGTGCCGGCGCGGGAGGTCGGTGTCGTGCTCACCGCGACTGCGAACGACCAGGCGACGGCGACCCGGATCGCCAAGTTCGCCAATCCCTACCTGCTCCATCTGCCGCTCCCCGGGATGGACCACCTCCCGAGCTTCGCGTTCGCTGCGTCGCCACCGGAGATGCCGTGCGGTGCCATGTACGAGTTCCGCCTCCAGCACGCGGTCGAGCTCGACGGGCCGCTTGACCTCGTGCGCACCGTGATCGGAGACCTGTGAGCACCTCCACGACCACACCCACCACGATCGGCGACGTCGCCCGACTCGTGCGCTCGAAGAACGCCGGGCCGTTCTGGCTGACGCTCGACGTGTTCTGCGACGACGAGGCGTCGTACCGGCAGGTCGCCCGCGACGACGTCCTCGACCGCGGCCGGATCGCGGCCGCCTACGCCGTCGAGCCGGCGAGCATACGGGTGTTCCTGCTCCCGGACCTGCTGGCCGTGAAGGTCTCGTTCCCGCGCCCCGTGGCGCAGGGTTCGGTGCACGACCGCGACGTCCACGCCGGCCAGCAGCACGTCCCTCTCGCCCGCCTCCCACTCGCGCCGAGCTGACGCGGCATCGCTGCCGCCACCGGAAGCACGTCGGCACGGATCCGTGCTGTGGTGCTTCCGGAACCCAGCCACCCCTCCGACGGTCCCCGAAAGTTGACAAGATTGGTCGGCTTTTGGCATGCTCTCCGAGCCGTCTACTGGCTTGACTCAGTTGTTGAGATTCAGTAGACATCCATCACGGCTCGGTCCGAGCCACCCAGCACCAGGAGTTCCTCGATGTCACAGCCGCTTCCCGTCAGTCGTCGCACCCTGCTCCAAGGCGCAGGCGCCACCGCACTGCTCGCACTCCTCGCCGCGTGCGGCAGCGACGACGACTCCGGCAGCACCGCCACCACCGCCGGCGGCTCGACCGACAACTCCACCGCGGCCGGCCCGCAGGAGATCGACACGCTCACCGTCGCCTTCCCCAGCTCGATCTCCAACCTGTACCCGGGCCAGGAAGCCGGCAACTTCAACTACTACATCGCCGCCCTCATCGCGGAGGCGCTGGTGGCGCCGGACAGCACGGGCAAGCTGGTGGGTGCGCTGGCCGAATCGTGGACCAACCCGACGCCCACCACGTATGTGTACGCGCTGCGCAGTGGCGTCACGTTCAGCGACGGCTCGTCGCTCACCGCCGACGACATCGTGTACAGCGTGGGCCTCGCCAAGGACGACACCAAGTCGCCCAACACCGCCTACTACTGGGCGAACGTGGACAAGGCCGAGAAGACGGCGGACAACGAGGTGACGATCACGCTCGCCTCGCCCGACGTCGCGTTCGAGTGGGGCCCCTGCGCGGCCAACGCGATGTGGGTGACGGCCGAGCGCTTCGTCACCGCCGCGGGCGGCGAGATCGGCACCCCGGCCGCCGGGCTCATCGGAACGGGGCCGTACAAGGTCACCAGCTTCCAGCCCGACCAGGGCGTCGAGCTGGAGCGGGTGGACACCTACTGGGGCGGCAAGGCCCCGGTGAAGACGGTCAAGATCGAGTTCATCCCGGAGGAGACCACCCGCATCCTCGCCCGCCAGTCCGGCGACATCGACCTGGCCGTCAGCATCTCGCTCGACCAGGCTCAGCAGTGGGACGACACCGAGGCCACCGACGTGCTGTTCGCCGCCGACAAGAGCTATGTCGGCATCGACTTCAACACCGCGGTCGAGCCGTTCGACGACATCCACGTCCGCAAGGCGATCGCGCTGGCCTGCGACCGGGCCACCTACGTCGCCAAGCTGCTCGACGGCCACGGCGAGGTGGCCACCGCGCTCACCGTGCCGCAGCAGATCGAGTCCGTCGTCGGCGACGCGGCGCGCGACAAGCTGGCGCCCGTCTTCGAGCTCACCTACGACCTCGACGCCGCGAAGGAAGAGCTCGCGCAGTCGAAGGTGCCCGACGGTTTCAGCTGCAAGGTCGGCGTGTCGTCCAGCGCCCCGCAGGTCAGCCAGTTCTTCCAGGCGCTCGCCGCGACGGTGAAGGATCTCGGCATCACCATCGAGGTGGAGGAGATGCCCGTGGAGCAGTGGTACGACACCATCGGCTCGCCCGATTGGGGCCTGGCCTACATGTGGTACTTCAACGCCACCGGCGACCCCGCCGAGCTGATCAGCTGGTTCCTCGGCGAAGGCAACCCGGCGTCGTACACCAACGACGACGTCACCGCCCTGCTCACCCAGCAGCGCGAGGAGGCCGACCCCGCGAAGCGCATCGACTTGATCATCGAGGCGCAGCAGCTCGCGCTGAAGGACCTGCCGTACGTGCCGCTGTGGTGGGGCGAGGCCGCCACCGCCATCGACGACAAGTACACGATCGAGGACTTCGGTCCGTACACCTGGCTGTCGCCGTGGACGACGCGCATCCTCACCAAGGGGTGACGCGCCACTTCGCGAAGGGGTCGATCGGCCGCTTCATCGTCGTCCGCCTGGCGGCCACGCTGCTGTTGCTGGTGGCGCTGTCGTTCATCGTCTTCGGGCTGCTCCACCTCACACCGGGCGACCCGGCGCGCAACCTGCTCGGCCCGAAGAACCCTTCGCCGGACGCGCTCGCCGCGATCCGCGAGAAGTACCGGCTCGACCAGCCGTTCCTGCGTCAGTACGTCCTGTGGCTCAACGACGTGCTGCACGGACGCTTCGGCACCAGCATCCGCAACAACACGCCGGTCACCACCCTGCTGGCCGACCGCGTGCTCATCACGTTCCAACTTGCCGCGCTCGCCTTCGGGTTCACCGTGCTGGTGGCCGTGCCGCTGGGCATCGCCGCGGCGGGCCGGGTGGGCACGTTCTTCGATCGCACGGTGAGCGTGTCGTCGATCGTCGGCGTCGGTGCCCCGTCGTACGCGGTGGGTCTGCTGCTGCTCTACGTGTTCGGCGTGTGGCTCGACATCTTCCCCGTGTACGGCAGCGGCGAGGGCGGGCTGGACACATGGTGGCACCTGGTGCTGCCGGCGATCACGTTGGCGTTCGGCATCGGCGCGCTGATCTTCAAGCTCACGCGCACCGCCGTGCTCGGCGAGCTGCAGCAGGACTATGTGGCCTTCGCCTACAGCCGCGGCCTGTCGCCCCGCCAGGTGCGCGGCCTGGTGCTGCGCAACGCGCTGATCCCGGTGGCCACCAGCCTGGGGTTGGTGTTCGGGTTCCTCTTCGGCGGCACGATCCTGGTGGAGGTGACGTTCGCGCTGCCCGGCATCGGCAGCCTGCTCGCCAACTCCGTCACGTTCAAGGACATCCCGGTCGTGCAGGCGATCACGCTGCTGACCGCGCTGGTCATCGCGCTGACGGCGCTCGGCGTCGACCTCCTCTACTACGCGGTCGACCCGCGCATCCGCAAGCGGGGTCTGCGATGAAACGGGTGCCGATCACGCCGATCGTCGCGGCCGTGCCGCTGGCCGTCGTCGCCGCGTTCATCGTCGGTGCACCGTGGCTCGCCAAGGACGCGACGGAGCAGGACATCCTCCTGGGCGTGGTGCCACCCGGCACCGCGGGCCACCGCTTCGGCACCGACCAGCTGGGTCGCGACATCTGGCAGCTGGCCGTCGCCGGCGCACGATCGGCGGTCGTCGGCCCGATCGCGATCGCGCTGGGGTCGATGCTCATCGGGCTGCTGCTCGGCACGCTGGCCGGTTACATCGGTGGCGGGCTCGACCTTGCGCTCTCCAAGTACGCCGACCTGCTGCTCGCGCTCCCCACCACCCTGATCGCGCTGGTGGTCGCGGGTCTCGTCGACGGCGGGTACTGGGTCACCGTGCTCGTGCTGATGGTGCTGTTCTCGCCCACCGACATCCGCATGGTGCGCGGTGCCGTGATCGCCCAATCGGCACGGCCGTACATCGAGTCCGCGAAAGTCCTCGAGCTGCGCCCCCGGCGGATCATGTTCCGCCACATCGTGCCCAACGTGCTGCCGATCGCGTTCACCACCATGCTGCTGAACGTCGCGTTCGCGCTCGTCGCGATGTCGGCGCTCAGCTTCCTCGGCTTCGGCGTCGGGCCCGGCACCCCCGACTGGGGTCGCCAGCTCAGCGACGGCCGCGATCTCCTCGGCCGCAACTGGGGTGCGGTGGTGGTGCCCGGTGTGCTCATCATCGTCACCGCGACCGCCATCAACCTGCTGGGCGACTGGCTGCAGGAGCGCTTCGAGGCGAGGGCGGTGGTGCGGTGAACGCGCTGGAGCTGACCGATCTGCGCGTGGTCGGCGCCGCCGGGCCGATCGTCGCCCGCATGGACCTCGCCGTCGAGCCGGGCCGCACCGTCGCGCTCGTCGGCGAGTCGGGCTCTGGGAAGTCGATGACCGCGAAGGCGATGATCGGGCTGCTGCCCCGCGGGGTCACCGCCACGGGCACCATGCGCCTCGGCGACACCGTGGTCGATCTGGCGGGGGGCGGCGCCGCCCTGCAGGCCCATCGCGGCCGGCGCATCAGCCTGCTGCTGCAGAACCCGTTCACCAGCCTCAGCCCGGTGCACCGCTGCGGCCGCCAGATCGCGGCGGCCCTGCCCCCCGCACTGCGCACCGACGCGGAGGTGCTGCGCCGCCTGGAGGAGGTGGATCTGCCGGCGCGCGTCGCCACGCAGTACCCGTTCGAGCTGTCCGGCGGGATGCGCCAACGCGTGGCGCTGGCCGCGAGCCTGGCCGCCGATCCGGAGGTGCTGATCGCCGACGAGCCCACCACCGCGCTCGACGTCACCACCCAGCGGGAGGTGCTCGACCTCGTCGCACGCATCCAGCGCGAGCGGTCGATGGCGCTGGTGCTCATCACCCACGACCTCGGCGTCGCCCGCGAACGGGCGGACCGCATCCTCGTGATGTACGCCGGGCGGACGGTGGAGGAAGGCCCGGGCTCGCTCGTGTTCACCGCGCCGCTCCATCCGTACACGGCGGGCCTGCGCGACTCGGAGCCACCGCTCGACGACCGGCTGCAACGGCTACCCGCGATCCCCGGCTCGGTGCCGCGGGTGTGGGACATCCCGCAGGGCTGCGTGTTCGCGCCGCGCTGCGCGCTCGCCGACGACCACTGCCGCGCCGACGAGCCGACACTGTCGAACCGCGAGTCGTCGGTGCCAGTTGCCGACCGCGGCGTCGAGCCCAGTGCCGGCTCGGGTGCCGATCGCCGTGTTGCCTGCTGGAAGCCGCTCAGCGCCGGCGAGCGGACGCAGCCGCCGGCCGTGATCGCCGACGTGGCGGGCGACGCCACCGGCGACGAGCTGGTCGTCGTGTCCGGGTTGACGCGCCGGTTCGGGCCCGACCTGCCGCCCGCGCTCGACGACGTGTCGATCACGGTGCGCATCGGGGAGGCCGTCGGCATCGTCGGCGAGTCCGGTTCCGGCAAGACCACGCTGGCCCGCTGCCTGGTGCACCTGGAGCACGCCGACAGCGGCACGATCGACTGGCGCGACGGCGGTGAGCGAAGTGCCCGCCGCGCCCAGATCGTGTTCCAGGACCCCACCTCCGCGCTCAACCCGAGCATGACGATCGGCGCCGCGCTGACCGAGGCGTTGCACGCCGGTGGGCGCCACCGCAGCGAGGTCGCCGGCCTGCTGGAGATGGTGGGGCTGCCGCTGTCGTATGCGCAGCGCCGGCCCAGCGGCCTGTCCGGTGGCGAGCAGCAGCGGGTGGCGATCGCCCGCGCCATCGCGCCACAGCCCCGGCTGCTGATCTGCGACGAGCCGGTCAGCTCGCTCGACGTGTCCGTCCAGGCACAGATCCTCAACCTGATGAACGACCTGCTCGAGCAGCTGGGAATCGCGCTGCTGTTCATCACCCACGATCTGGCGGTGGTTCGTCAGGTGGTGCAGCGGGTGTACGTGATGCACCAGGGCCGCGTGGTGGAATCTGGGGTCATGGACGAGCTGATCCGCGCGCCGCAGGACGACTACACCCGAGAACTGTTCGCATCGGTGCCGGGGCGATGACGGCCGCGCGCTCAGTACATCAGCACGATCACGAGCAACAGCCCGACGAGAGCTCACTCGTGCGCAGCGCGGTCGCGGCCAACATGCGCCGGGCACGCTTGGCTCGCGGATCGAGCCTGCGCGAGATGAGCGCGCAGACAGGGCTCAGCACCGCGCTGCTCTCGCAGATCGAGCGCGAGGTGGCCAACCCCACGGTCGCCGCGCTCACCCGGATCGCGCAGGCACTGGATGTCTCCTTCGCCGAGCTGACGCGCATGTCGCTGACGGAGCCGGAGATCATCCGCCACGAGGCGGTCGGCCCCGACAGCCCTCGCGCGCGGATGCTGTTCTCGATGATGGAGCGGCGCCGCTTCGACATCTCGGAGGGCGTCCTGCCGCCGCACCAGGCCGGCGTGCCCAGCGACCACGGTCGCGGCTCGATCGAGCACGGCTACGTGGTCGCCGGCACGGTGACGCTGTCAGTCGGCGACCAGTCCTATCCGCTGCACGCCGGCGACGCGGTTCGCTTCGCATCCTCGATCCCCCACTCGTACAGCACCGGCGCCAAGGCGTGCACCCTGCTCACCGTCGTCGTGTACGCGGACGACTGACCACAACGGACCGATGAGCGCTTCCCCCATCGCCACCTCCACGCGCCGCCTGCTCGCGTTGCGGGCGCCGATGCACGCATCGTTGTCGCCCGACGGGACGCGGCTGCTCCTGACGACGTCGCACGTCCCCGCGGGCGAGCTGGCGGAGGTGCTGCGCACCACGCTCGTCGACGTGGGCACGGGCAGCGAGTCGCCTGTCGCGGCGATGGGCAACGGCGACCACTCGGCCGTGTGGGCGCCCGACGGCGCGGGCCTGGCGTGGTGCACCACGCGCGACGGCCGCAGCGCCGTCGCGTTCGCGGGATCGATCGATGGCCCGATGCACGTACTGCCCGACCCGTACGAGCCGGACGCTCCACCGGTGTGGTCGCCCGACGGCACCCGCCTCGTGTTCCCGGCGCGGCGAGGCATCGCACTCGACCGGTCGGCCCCGTTCCGCTGGAGCCGGCCGATCCTCGACTTCGACGGCCTCGGGCCGCTCGACGACCCGCCGCAGCTGCGCCTCTACGACATCGCAGCCGGCAGCGGCCGATGGCTCACCGACGACGGCTGGCGGTGGGGCACTCCCGTGTGGTCGCCCGCCGGCGACCGGCTGGCCGTGTCCGTCTCGCTCGACCCGACAGGCCGATCGAGCGGTTCGGTGCTGCGCATCGTCGAGTTGGACGGCACCGTCACCGCTCCCCAGGTTCCGGGCGGGCGAGGGGTGGTACCGGCGTGGCTGCCCGACAGCCGGCTGGCGGTGCTGGTGGCCGAGCCGCGCACCGGAGCGTCAGGTGGCGCGGCCGCGCTGTTCGTGATCGACGGCGACGACGTGCGCCGCCTCGACCTGGCCGATCTGTTCGGCGACGTGTACGCGGACAACCCGGCGTTGCTGCCGGAGACCTACGAGCACCTGCTGCTCGCCGACGACAGCGGGCGACTCGTCGTGCGCACCGGGGCCCGCGGCCGCATGGGCGCACGGCGCGTGCACCCCGATCATCCGGAGCAGACCGAGGTGCTGCTCGCCGGCGACCGGTGCTGCACCACCGTGGCCACCGCAGCGGGGCGCTTGCTCTTCACCACGCAGACCGCGACCTCCCCCGCGGAGATGGCGCTGCTCGAGCCGGACGGGAGCGAGCGAGTGCTCACCACCTTCGGGTCGGGCGTACCGGCGGATGTGCGCGTGCGGCGCGTTACGGTCGACAGCGACGGCTGGCCGGTCGATGCCTGGTTCCTCTCCCCCGCCGGCGCCGACGGGCCACTCCCCACGGTCGTGCTGCTGCACGGCGGCCCGCACTTCACCTACGGCGAGGGGCTGCACCTCGACGCGCATGCGTTGGTGGCCGCCGGCTTCGGGGTGCTGTACCCGAACGTGCGCGGCAGCACTGGCTACGGCGACGCGTTCGCCCACGCCGTGCACGGCGACTGGGCCGACGGGCCGGCGCGCGACGTGTTCGCGGTGATCGACCACGCAGTCGCGCTCGGTTGGGTGGACGGCGACCGCCTCGGCATCACGGGCAATTCGTACGGCGGTTACCTCTCGGCGTGGCTGGCGTCCACCACCACCCGCTTCCGTGCCGCCGTGATCGAGAACCCGGTCACCGACCTGATCGGGATGTACGGCACCAGTGACATCGGCGCCACGTTCTTCCCGATGCAGCTCGGCGGCGCGCCGCACGAGGTCGCGCCGCGCTACCTCGCGCAGTCGCCGTTGCTCCACGCGCATCGCTGCACCACACCGTGCCTGTTCGTGGTGGGCACCGCGGACCGCCGCTGCCCCCCGGCACAGGCGTGGTCGATGCATCGCATCCTCGTTCGCGCCGGCACGCCCAGCGAGGTGCTGGTGCTGCCGGGCAGCTCACACGAGGGCAGCACCTACGGCCCCGTCATCGGGCGCCTTGCCCACGACGACGCCCTCGTCGAGTGGATGACCCGTTGGGTGCTGCTCAGCTGAGTCGTCGTGGGATGGGCTCTCTACGCCGCGCCGGCCGGCACGGGCCCGCTTGCGCTTGCGGATGCGGTTCATGACGAGCCCGGTGCCCCCGAGCGCGAGCGGGGACAGGCCGACGAAGACCCACAGCACCCGGGTGGTGGTGCCGCCGAAGTCGCCGGTATGGATCGGGAAGCTCCAGTCGTCCCATGCCTGCTCGAAGACGTTGCCGTCCTCCGAGGTGCCGTCGAAGATGGTGTCGCCGGTGTACTGGTCGAAGAGCATGTACACGTTGCCGGCGCTGTCCTCGCGGGTCCACGGCGAGTAGCCACGGGTGACCCACGCGCTGAACGTGGCGGTCTCGTCGAAGGGCGGTGTGATGCCTTCGATCGTCCTACCCGGGTAACGCGCTTCGACGATCTCGACGAGCTGGTCGAGATCGAGGGGGGTGCGCCCGTCGGCCGGCCCGGACACTGCGTCCTCCGGCGCGGCCCACAGCTCGAAGCCGTCGCGCGCCGGTGTGGCGTCCTGGAACCAGTCGCGCATCGCCGGGAACGCGAACGCGGCGCCGGTGAACGCGATCGCCGTCAACGGCACCCAGACGAGCAGGCCCACGACCTTGTGCAGCGACATGTTGAACGTGAAGGCACCGCGGCCGCGCCGCACCAGGAACGCGGTCGCCCAGCGGCGCACGCCCGGCCAGTACCACAGGTAGAAGCCGGTGAGCAGCACGACGATCCACCCGACGGCGAACCAGGCCACCATGTCCTCACCGGTGGGGATCACGTCGCAGACGACGCCTCGCACTCCGCCGGGCTCGGCCCCGCCAGCGTCGAGCTTGCACCATCCGTCGTTCGGGTCGAACACACCGAACACCCCGTGGTCCTGCCACAGGTACATGTGCCCGCGGTACAGCCACCAGGTGGCACCCGCCTCGTCGTTGACGACACCGTTGATCCGCCCGCTGCCCGGGTCGACGAAGTAGAGGAGGTACTCCATCGCCGGTTCCTCGCCCTCGGCCACTGGGGCGCCGGGGTCGGCCGGCACGCTGACGCCGATCTTGTACACCCCGCGCGCGTTGGTGGGCATCTCGGCGTACCAGACACTCGTCATGTCGACACCGGCGTCGGTCAGTGCGGCGTCCGTTGCTGCCTGCAGGCCGACGTCGCCCGGTGTCGTCGCGTAACGATCGGAGTGGATCCAGCTCTCCACCGAGTCGTGCACCACCAGCCACGCACCCGTGATCGAGATCACCACCAACCACGCGAGCAGCGCCAGCGACAACCACCGGTGCACGCGCACGAGCACGCGCCGCGGGCGCATGGCGATCCGCCGGACGATCCCGCGTCGCTTCGTGCTCGGCCCGCCGGGCGCGTCCGGCGGCACGGGTGCGGGCTCGGGCGCAGCGGTCGCGGGCTCCGGCACCAGGCCGGCCGGCTCCTGCTCGTCGATGGTCGCGGTCATGTCGAATCCTTCGGGTGTCGGGAAGATGTGGTGTAGGTCTGACGGCGAGCGCCGGGCAGCGCTCAGGCTGGGCAGGCGTTGCGGGCGGACGCCATGAAGCTGCAGAACTCGGCGCGCGACACCACCCAGGTGCCGTCGATCAGCGTGATCGTGCCGGTGAGCGCGGTGTAGGCGGCGGCGTCGCCGAACATCACGTCGTAGACCACGGTGGCGGTGTCGCCGTCGACGGTCACGTCGGTCGGCACGAGGGTGATGCCGCCCATCGCATCGCCGGCCGCGGTGTACGACTCCACCGTGCCGCGCAGGGCATCGGCGTCTTCGAGGTGTGGCGCCTTGTCGTCGAAGGCGACCGACGAGTCGAACACCAGGCTCCACGCATCACCGGCGGCAGTCGCGGCCGTGCCGCCAGCGGCTTCCGTGGTGCCGGCGCCGTCCGGGGCGATGGCGGCGGCGGACGGCACCGGCGTGGCAGGGTCGCCGTCGAGCGCGAGCGCCAGTTCCGGCACCAGTTCGTCGATGACGTACTCCAGGCTCAGCGGGCTCCCGTGGGAGAACGCTCCGCTGAGCAGGTCGTCGGCCACGACCTCGCGGCCTTCCTGGAAGGCCCGCGTGCTCGGCCGAGTCGGCAGGTCGCGCACTGCGCCGGTGTTGTCCTCGCCGAGGCCGATCCACACGACCGCATCGGTGTCGATGACGGAGAGGTCCTCGGCACTGATCGAGACGAAGAACTGGTCGCCGGCGAGATCGTCGATCGCCGCCGGGATCGTGAACCCGAGGTCGACGAGTGTGCGGCTGCGGATGTCCTGAGAGCCGTAGGCGCCGGGTTGATCCTCGAAGAAGAAGGTGACGGCTGCCGACGCACCCTGGAACTCGGGATGCTCTGCGATCGCGTCGGCGAACATCTGCTTGGTGTCGGCGATCACCTGTTCCGCCTCCGCGCTGCGGCCGACGGCGCGGCCGGTGATCTCGAGCGCTACGTCCCACGGCGTGCCGTAGTCGATGTAGCCCTCCGGCTGGGCCACGGTGGGGGCGATGGCCGACAGCGTCTGGTAGTCGGCGTCGGTCATGCCCGAGCCGATCCCGAGGATCAGATCGGGGCGGAGCGCCGCGATCTGTTCGAAGTTCAGCTCCGTGCTGGGCAGCACCTCCGGGGTGGCGTCGCCGAGCTCGTCCTGCGCCCACGGCCAGGTCGCGTAGGGCTGGTCGCCATACCAGTCGCGAACGGCCACCGGGATCACGCCGAGCGCGAGCAGCCCGTCGTGCTCGGCGAAGCCGACCGATACCACCCGTTCCGGCTCGGCATCGATCGTGGTCTCGCCGTACTTGTGCTCGATGGTGACCGGGAAGGCCGCGCTGTCGGCCTGCCCGCCGGCGGTGGCGGCCGAGGCGGCGGTGGCGGCCGAGGCGGCGGTGGCGGCCGAGCCGGCGGTGGTGGCGGACGCGCCGTCGTCGTCGCTGCTGCAGGCAGCGGTCGCGGCGAGGAGCAGTGTGGTGAGCAGGGCCAGGGAGCGCTTCATGTCGGATTCCTCGGGGATGGTCGGGCGGTGCCGGGTGGCCGGGTGGTGCCGGGTGGTGCCGGGTGGTCGGATGTGGCGGGTGAGATGTGGTCGGGTCGGGTCACGCCGCGGCGAGGAGCAGTTCCTCGACGAGGCACTGGGTGTTCAGCCAGCACGCCGCGGCGTCGAGCCGCAGCCCCACGCCGGTGCCGCTGACGCACACGGCGCACACGGCCAGGTCGACGTCGGCGAGCACGCGCACCGAGATGTCGCGGTGGTCGATGTCGGCCGGGCAGCGCCCGGCGATGGCTTCGATCGTGTCGGAGGGCAGGGTGCTGGCGAACCATCGCTGGTCCGGCCCGGCCGGGTGGCACGTCTGATGGACGCCGGCGCCGAGCTCGGTGAGACCGGCGACGATCTCCAGCGAGTCGATGGTGTCGACGATGTGCGGCACGCCCTGCTCGAACGGCTGGAGCAGCGCGCTGCGCAGCTGGCACGGCGTGAGCGCGGCGTCGTAGCGGTGGTGCGCCACCACATGGCGCGCCCCTGATCGTGCGGTGAGCACGGCGACCGTGTGCGGCACGGCGTGGGCGAGGCAGACGCCGAGCCGGATGCGCTCGGGAACGGTGGAGAGCGAAGGGCGAGTCGGGAACACGTCGCCACCCTAGTTGTTAGGTATTCCTAATACAAACTGAGAAGGTTTCTTCTCACAGGTCACTGTGACGGGTCGAGGAAGCCGGATCCATCGCCGGCGAGTCGCGCCGCGAGCTCGGTCAGATCGTGGGCAAGCGTGGCCAGGTAGTCGCCGGTGCGCGGACCGTTGCCCAGCATCAGCTGGGCGTCGTAGGCGAGCACGGCACCGTGCTCGGCCGCGGGCGTGCCGGCAACCGACGGCATCGCGAGCAGGCCGGCGAGCCCCCCGACCGACGCCAGCCCGTCCTCGGTGACCAGCAACACGTCGGGTGCCGCTGCCGCGAGTGCCTCGGCCGTGATCTCGGCGGTGTCGACCACGCCCATCTCGGCAGCGACGTTCACCGAGCCGGCGGCGACGATCAGCCAGTCGATGCTGGTGCCGGCACCGAAGAGCAGCTGGGTGCTCTCGCCGCGCAGGTACAGCATCGCCACCCGCAGGCTCGGCCCGGGTTCGACGGCGTCGATCGCGCGCTCCACCTCGCCGGCGAGCGCCTCACCACGCTCGGGGATGCCGAGCAGTTCGGCGACGGCACGGATCTTGGTGCCCGGCCCTGTCTCGTCGTCGGGCGTGGGCACGATCGCCACCGGCACGCCCACATGCTCCAGTTCGTCGATCACCTCCGGCGGCCCGGCGTTGTCGGTGCCGATCACGAGCGTCGGCTCGAAGTCGAGGATCGGTTCGCTGCTCAGTGCTCGCTGGTAGCCGATCTGGGGCAGCGCGTCTGCCTCGGGCGGGTAGGTGGCCGACAGATCGGTGGCGACCACGTGATCGCCCATCCCCAACGCGAAGACGATCTCGGCGACGTCACCGTCGAGCGGGATGATCCGCGCGGTCGAGGTGACTTCCACCGCCGCGCCCCGCTCGTCGACGTACACCAGCGGCGGGCTCGTCGTCGAGGGCGTCGCCTCCTCCGGCGAGCCGCCGCAGCCGGCCACGAGCAACGCGGCGGCAGCGGCGGCGAGGCAGGCGCTGATACCGGGGGCGGGCATCAGGCGTCCTGACGGCGCCAGTAGCCCGTCACCAGCACACGATCGGCCGGTACGCCGAGCACGCGACGGACATGACGGCGGACCGCGCTCACCTGGCGCGACTCACCGGCGCCGAACACGGTGTCCGGGCTGCACGCGAGCGCCTCGACCTCGCCGAGCAGGCGGTTGGTGGAGTGCGAGTCGGCGCCGCGATCCACCCAGATCACCTCGAGACCGGGATGCGCCGGGAGGGGCGGCCGGTGGTCGGCGCCGAGGCACTGCAGCACGGCGGTGGCGCGCCGATCGGCAGGCAGCCCGTCGAGCAACGCGGCAACCGCCGCGAACCCGGTCTCGTCGGCGACCAGCAGCACGTGCCGCGCGTCGTCGGGGACGCGGTAGCCGGCACGCGGTCCCCACAGCGCCACCGGGTCGCCGGGTGCCGCCGACATCATCCACGCCGCCACCGAGCCCGGGTGGTCGTGCTCGACCACCCACAGGTCGATCTCGCCCACATCGGGTCGGGAGCGGCGGACGGTGTAGTACGCACCGCGTACCGTGTCGCCGCCAGCCTGGCGGCGGTAGTCGTCCATCGTGTACTGCGGTGAGATGCCGCCGGGGGCGGACGACACCATCACGTACACGAACTCGTCGCCTCCCTGGAGCGGGTAGCCGGTGAAGCCGGTGAGCGTGACCTCCAGCAGAGCCGGTGCCAGCCGGCGCACCGCACCGACGCGGCCGTGCACCGTCGTGAGCGAGCGGGTGATCTGCAGCTCACGCTCGAGGGAGGTCAACGGCTCGTCCGGGTGGGCTGCTGCCCGTGCTGCCGCCAGGGCCGCGAGGAGGTGGCCCTGCACTTCGTGCGTCTCGTCCGCCGGCGCGGGGAACGGCAGGTGCACCTCGGCGGCGTGCTGCGACCGGGTGTGAATCGCGAACGTCACGCCGCGACGGTCGGCGCGATCGATCCTCGCGTCGAGCGCACCGGCGCGAAGGTGCCGCGCCACCAGCAGCACGGTGTCGGCGTGGTGTTCGTTGAAGTGCTCCATCGTCTCGTCGACGGCTGCCTGCGCTGCCGCGCCGAAGGAATCCGGCGCACGGGTGTCGTCGGCGGTCATCGCACTCGGCTCCAGCGCATGCCGGCATGTTAGGCATACCTACTAGATCAAGTACAGCTCGCATTGCACCACGGGGACGCAGTCGCTGCTCGGCAACGGCGCTACTCCTGGTGTGGTGACGAGTCGTCTCGCGGCCCGTACATCGACAGCACGAGGCCGATGAGGTCGTTCGGGGTGAGCCGGCCGGGGTCGTATCCCGGGCGGAACGTGCGCAGGTAGCGGCGCCGTCCCTCGGGGTTGCGCAGCCAGCCCGGCAGGTGGTGCCTCGCCGGGGCGCCGCGATCGGCGAGCACCTCACGCTGCAGGCGATCGATGTAGCGCTGGAAGTGGAGCTGGGCGCGCAGCGAGCCAGAGGCGCGGTACCAGTAGGTGCCGACGAGGTGGTCGAACGCCTCGAAGGCGACGGTGCGGTGCTCGATCTCCTCTGCCGCGTGCCACGCCCACAGGTTCGCCCACTCGCCGGTGAGCGCCGGCTCTCCCGGTGGTGCAGCGGCGGCCTGTTCGAACATCGTCATCGCCATCGCGCACGTCATCGCTTCGAAGCCTTCGGCATATGCGAGGTTGAAGCGATCGGATCGAGTGGCGGTGAACCGCTGGTAGTCCGCGTCGAGGTCGCGGAGGATGCCGCGGATGCGCTCGGCGGCAGGTTGGCTCAGCTGCGAGAGCACCATCTCGTTGACGCGGCGGTGGTTCTGGAAGTGCTGCGCCTCCTGGCCCACGAAAGCCTGCACATCGGCGGCAAGGGCGGCGTCGGTGATCCGCGGCAGCGCGGCTCGCATCGTGCGGATCAGGTACGGCTCGAGCGCCGGCATGGTGAACGAGAACGCAACCAGGTAGCTCTCGCGCACGAGGTCGCGCCCGGGCAGGACGTCGTCGAGCGTGTCCGGGAACTGGAAGCTGACGCGGCGGACGGTGATGCTCATGCGGGTTGGGGCTTTCGTTCGTCGTTGACTTCTCCGACGAGCGTAACGAGGCGCCCGAGATCGTCGAGCTGCCGGTCGATGCCACCACTCGGGTCGCCCTGCAGCCCGGCACGAATCAGGTCGATGCCGGCGTCGCGGTAGGCGCGCAACCGGTCGCGGATCATGTCGTCGGTGCCGATGAGGTTCGTGCCGAGGCCGATCTCGATGGGCACCCGCCGGCGCGCACCCTCGCGGTCACCGTCGAGCCACAGCCGTTGCACCGCGCGAACGTCGTCGCCGTAGCCCTGCCGCGCGAACGCGTCGTTGTAGAAGTTCGTCGTGGCGGAGCCCATCGCACCGAACGTGAAGGCGTAGCCGGCGGCATGGCGGCGGCCCGCTTCCTCGACGTCGTCGGTGAACTCGACACCCGCGGCGACGGTCAGCTCGATGTCGCGCAGCGTGCGACCGGCCGACTCGGCACCGTGCCGGATGGGCGCAAGGAACACCTCGGCGCTCTCCGGGAAGAAGGAGTTGCCGATCCAGCCGTCCGTGAGCGCCCCGGTGAGCCGCAGGTTCGCCTCGCCGAGCGCGGCAACGTAGATCGGGACGTGCCCGGGCGGCATCAGGGATCGGATCGGGCGACCCTCACCGCCGGGAAGCGGCAGCTGGTAGATCTCACCGTCGTACTCGAGCCGGTCTCCCCGCGAGATCGCACGGACGATGTCGATCGTCTCCCGGGTGCGCCGGATCGGGCGGTCGAAGCTGACGCCGTGCCAGCCCTCCATGACCTGCGGGCCGCTGGTGCCGACCCCGAGGACGAAGCGGCCCCCGGAGAGGGCCTGCAGCGACTGAGCGGACATGGCCAGCATCGCCGGCGTGCGCGCACCGAGTTGCACGATGCCCGTCGCGAGCCGGATCGTGGAGGTTCGGGCGGCAAGGAACGCGAGCGGCGTGAGCGCGTCGCCCGCCCAGAACTCCGGAACCCACACCGAGTCCACGCCGAGCCGTTCGGCCTGGACCACCAGGTCGACCGCGGCCGGCGACGAGAGCGTGGTCGAGAGTCCGACCTTCATCACCGCGAGCCTGCCTCGGCCAGGCCCTTGATGCCCTCGACGGTGAGGCGCATGTTGGCGAGCACCTCGTCGAGACGACGCCGCAGGACCCGCGCCTCCTTGCCCGGGTTCGCGTCGATCGCCATCGTGGTGCCCGACGGACCGGGGCCGAGGCGGTAGCTGTAGCGCAGGCGCGTCCGCCCCGCCGACGGCTCGAGGTCGAAGCGCCAGCGTGCACCCGGTTGCCCAGGGTCGGAGGTGCGCCACCCGAAGGCGCGCAGCTCGTCCCACGCATCGACGAAGCACGGGATCGACCACTCGCCCAGCGCCGGATGCTGGTTGCGCCCGGTGAACGTCGCGCCCACGTCTCGCCGGTCGGAATCCCACGACGCCGTCACCGCTTCCCCGGAGAACCGCGTGGCGACCTCGAGGTCGGTCACCAGCGCCCACACCGCCTCCGCCGGAGCGTCGATGTCGACCTCGGCGATGGTGCCCGGCCCGTCCGCGAAGGCGAGCGAGCCGAACGGGCCGCGCTCGGAGATGGTGCCGAAGCGGTCGAAGTAGGTGATGTCTCGCGCCGGGTGCCGCGGCGCCCGCCGGAAGTCGGTGCCCTTCGTCCATGCGACGGGGAGCAGCACGATCTCGGTCATCTCGGCAGGGATGCCGAGGATCTCCTTCACCCGATCGGTGTCCTGCAGCGCCGCGGTGACCCAGGTGGTGCCCAGGCCGCGGGTGCGCAGCGCGAGGCAGAAGCTCCATGCGGCCTGGATCACCGAGTCGAACAGGCCGGGCCGCCCACTGCCGTCGTAGTGACCGATGATGGTGGGGATCACGATCGCGGGTACCTCGGAGAGGTGCTCCACGAGGTGGGCAGCCGACTCCATGACGCGCGCTTGCGGGTGGCCGGTGCCACGCAGGCGTTGCGCCGCAGAGGTCATGAACTCGCCCGCGACATCACGGTAGAGGTCGGCCAGCTGCGTCTTCACCGCCGGGTCGCGTACCACGATCCACCGCCGGCTGCCCAGGTTGCCACCCGTGGGCGCCTGCTCGGCGAGGTCGATGCAGTCGAGCAGCAGCTGGTTGTCGACCGGCCGGTCGAGGTCGAGCCGGCGGCGCACTGCGCGGGTGGTGGACAACACCTCGTCGACGTGGCGGACCGTGTCCTGATCGATGCTCATCCCGTTCTCCCCGAGTCAGGTGGAGTTGATTCCATGATGAAACTGACCGTAGCCGTACTGGATTCCATCATGCAACTACCGCGTATGCTGTGCGACATGCGTCGAGTCGACACTTCGGACTGGCCGTGCACCATCGCGCGCAGCGCGGCGATCCTCGGAGACCACTGGAACATCTTGATCATCCGCCAGGCGTGCTTGGGCACGCGCCGCTTCGACGACTTCCAGCGCGAGCTGAGCATTGGGCGCAACATCCTCACGGTGCGCCTCAACACCCTGGTCGACGAAGGCATCCTGCGCCGCGAGCAGTACCAGGAGTCCACGGGCCGGCACGAGTACCGGCTCACTGACAAGGGCCGCGAGGTGTACCCGATCCTGGCGGCGATGGCTGCGTGGGGCGATCGCTGGCTGGTCGGCACGGAAGGCACCCCACTGGTGCTACACCACACCACCTGCGATCACGACATGCACGCCGTGGTCACGTGCAGCGAGTGTGCCGAAGCGCTCGACGTCCGCCAGATCCTGGCGCGGCCGGGGCCCGGCTACACGCGCCCGGCCACGGCGGCCGGGAAGCGACCCAACCCGCCGGATGCCGTCAGCGCCCGGTGAACCGTGCCGGGCGCCGCTCGAGGAACGACGTGATCCCTTCCTGGAAGTCGGCGGTGGCCATGACGGCGTTCGACATCGCCGGGATGGCGGCGATCGCGGTCGGCTCGTCGTGGTCGAGCGCGAGCCGTGCGTTGGCAATCGTGTGGATCAGCCCGATGGGTGCGCACTGCAGCATCTCGCGGGCGAGCTCGATCGCCCGATCGATCTGCGTGCCGCTGTCGACGACCTCCTGAACGAGCCCGATCCGGTGTGCCTCCGCGGCGTCGAACTCGTCGGCGCGCAGGAGGTGGTACATCGCGTTGCCCCACCCGGCGCGCTGCACGTAGCGCACCGTCGCACCGCCGAGCGGCGCCAGCCCACGCCGCGGCTCCAGCTGGCAGAAGCGGGTGTCGCGGGCGGCCACCACGATGTCGCCGGCGAGCGCGATCTCGATGCCGATGGTGTAGGTGATGCCCTGCACCGCGGTCACCAGCGGCTTGCGCAGCCGGCGGGCGAGCCCGAACGGATCGACCGGCTCCGTGGTGCGCTCGCTTCCACGCCGTGCGGCCTCCGCGCGTGCCTCCTGCGTGAAGAAGAGCGGCATCTCCAGGCCTGCGGTCGTGTGCTCGCCCGCGAAGGTGAGCACACCGACGAACAGCTCTGCGTCGTCGTCGAGCCGCGTCAACGCGTCGCTCAGACCGTCGACGATGCGCGGCGTGAACGCGTTCTTCTTCGCCACTCGATCCACGGTCACCAGCAGGATGTGGCCGTCGAGCACCTCGGTGCGGACGTCGCCGTGGGGGTGGCTCGATGCCGGCGCGTCGGCGGTTGGTTCCATCATGGAACTGAGCGTAGATGATCCCGCTTCCATGATGCAACTGGTGCGCTGTCCAGCCGCGGGTCGTCGTGGTCAGCCAGGGGTCGGGTCCGCAGCATCCCAGGGCACGGATGCGGAGCTCCAGTGGGTGATCCGCTCCTCCTGGTCGTTGCGATGGAGGTGGCGCGGCGGCTGGGCGAAGGTGCTGTACGGGCGGCAGCGGATGACGACGCGACCCTCCTGCTCGGCCATGGCTGCCACGAAGGGGCGGGCGCTGCCGTCGAGCGGCTGGCCGGACATGCGCCCGCCGACCGCCATCATCACATCGACGATCAGCTCGGGGTCTTCGTCGATGACGGCATCGCAGTACACCTGGAGGTAGGCGAAGGGCCAGCGCTCGTCGAGCACGCACAGGCTCACCTTCGGATCGCGGGCGACGGCCTTCGCCTTGCCGCGGTCGCGCATCGTCGACACGAGCAGCTCACCGGTGTCGGTGGGGATGTAGTACACGATCGACATGGCCGGGCCGTCGGCCTTGCGAGTGGTGCCGACGACACAGGTTCGGTGGGTGAGCACGAACTGGCGGCGCTCGGACGGCAGCATGTCGCGATCGGTCGGGCAGGTGAACGGCTCGGAAGCCAGTGGAAGAAGATTCATATTATCGGACGATAACATTCGCGTCTGATGTCAGTCAACGATCTCCCCCAGGTTCCCAGCGGCGGCGGCACATCCGGGCGAACGGTCAACGCCTTGTACCCTCGGATCGCACCATGACCGCCGAGCGACGACCACGCCGAACCCGCGACAACCTGCGCGAGCAGCTGATCGAATCTGCGCTCGTCGAGTTCGCCGCCAAGGGCTTCGACGGCGCGTCGACTCGTTCGATCGCCGAGCGCGTCGACGCCCACCAACCGCAGATCAACTACCACTTCGCGTCGAAGGAGGCGCTGTGGGATGCCGCGGTCGACCACCTCTTCGCCCAGCTGTACGCGACGATCGCCGATGGCCAACTGCTCGACGAGCTCGAGCCCGGCCCCGACCTCGCGAACGCGTTCGCCGGGGTGCTGCGCCGCTTCGTGGCGTTCGCCGCCGAGCACCCCGAGCTCAACCGGATCATGTTGCACGCCGCCACCGACGACAACGACCGGCTTCACCGCATGCTGGATCTCCATGTCCGCAGCTGGTACGAGACGACCGCGAGCACGTGGGCCCGCCTGCGCGCAGCCGGCATCGCCGCACCCGTCGAACCGATCGGCGTGTACTGGATCATCGTCGGTGCGGCGTCACTCCCCTTCGTCAACGCCGCCGAGGTCCGCGTGCTCACCGGCACCGAGCCCACCGATCGCGAGTGGGTCGAGCAACACGCCGACGGCATCGTCGCCCTGCTCCTGCCCGGCCTGCAGTCGAGCAAGCCGCCGGCGCGCCGCCGATCCACGGCGCGCTGACGAGCCCCACAGCACCCACAGGTTCGAAGCCGCCGCGCGCTCAGCGCAACCTGGCGAGCAGGTCACCTCGAGGTAGCCACCGTGGAAGTCCAATCCCTCGCCGAAGTTGAGCCGGTACGTGCCGCCACACCCCAGAGCACGTCCCTGTGTGAACGCGGTATCTGTGTGGGCGATCGCCACGACCTCCTCGGCGGGACCCCACCATTCGCCGGTGTCGTCGTCGCGCAGTTCAGCTCGACCACGACCTCACAGCACCCAACCGGTCGGCCTACAGGCTTCAGCCGAAGATGTCGGCAGCCGTCACGACCGTCACTCCGGCCGAGCGTTCCACGACTTCACGGGCGCAGACGACGAAGCTGACGGTGTCGGGGTCTGCGAGCTTCGACTCGTACAGCTTGCGCCGAAGCCCCCCGAGCAGCGAACTGCCGTTCACCTTCTTCGCCCACTTCGCCTCCCCGACGAGAACAGGTGTGCGGCGCCGCCCAGCGAGCGCGACGGCATCCAGCTGACACGCGTCATCCGACGCGTCGCCCTGTGCTCGCCACCACTCACCCACTTCGACGACATCGGCGACTCCGAGCTTGCCGTCCGCACCCAGCCGTCGAAGGTGGCTCCGGAACGCGTCTTCGTACCTGGCTCCCATGTGGTCGCTGAACGCCTCCGCGATCACAGGGGCGACCGACGGCCCCAATCCTCGTTCGATCTGGCCACGGTGCGGTTCGACGCACGACAGCCAGAACGCCAGGAAGTTGTCGGCAATCCGGTAGTACGTCCGCTTCGTCGTCTCAGGGTCGTCGCCGGCGGGCACGACCCGTTCGATCAGTCGAGCATTGACGAGATCGTGCAGGGTGCGTGTCGGGAGTCTGCCGGTGCGGGCTTGGATTGACTGGAAGGTCGTCGCCCCAGACGCGATCGCACGAAGGACCTGCTCGGGCAGGTGCTTGCCACGATGACCCGCGATCTCCTCACCAGCGAGAACGAGTTCGCCCTCGGAGAGCAGCAGACCCTGCTCATTCGCGACCAAGTTGCGCAGGTTGTCGCCGAAGCTGCGCGAATCGTCCCAGAGCGCCAGATAGCGCGGGATTCCACCACAGACACCCCACGCAGCAGCCCGGTCCGAGGAAGTAGCGCTCGGAAGCATCAGCGCAGCCTCGTGTGGGCGGAACGGTTGCACGACCATGCGCAGGTCAGCGCGACCAAACAGCGCCGCGTTCTCCTCCTGCAGGGCCTCCATCACGCGCACGGCAGAGCCGCACACGAGGAACTTCAGGTTCGTGGATGCAGCCTCCGTGACCCTGCCCCAGATCGCCCGGAGCTCTTCCTCGAGCTTCTCGGACACGTTCATCAGTTCAGGGAACTCGTCGAGGATGAGGGTGACCGGCTCAATGTCGGCTGCGTCGGCGAGTGTCTCGAAGACGTCATCCCAACCGGAGAACGGTCGGTCGATGAGCGACCTCCGGGGAAGGTTCAGCACCGGTGCCGCCGCGCGCGACAGCATCCGGAGCTCTTCGGCCAGCGGTGCGCCGCGACCCGTGTGCTGGATGACCCGTCGCCCGTCGGCGAACTTCGCGAGGAGCCAGCTCTTGCCGACACGCCTGCGGCCGTAGACGATGCCCAGGCCGGGACCCGAACGGCTGTGCCACGCTGCCAACGTCGACAGCTCGCTGGTGCGGTTCACGAACGACGCCAACCCCGTGGACTTCACTGCTGCTCCCTTCACGCCAAACGTTAGAATAATACACTACACGTATGATACATGAGATGTATCGTTCTACCGCTTGGCAGGAGGGACGGGCAGGGATATGGCGACGGCGTCGCGGGTGGACGGAACCGTAGGCTCGACCCGACCGACATGGTCAGACGAACGAGAGGGACACTCCGATGAAGCGTTGCTGGCACGGGCTCCTGGCCGGGGCACTCCTCGTCATGGTCGGCTGCTCCGACGACGAACCGACGGCGAAGGAACGGTTCTGCTCGCAGCGCTCGAAGGTGGCCACCGAGGTGGAGGGCATGTTGTCCGACGTGAGCGACGGGAACTTCGGCAACGCACGTGACCGGCTCAAGGCGTTGCCGGCCGAGATCCAACAGCTGCGCACCGACGCGGCCGACCTCGACGACGATCTGAAGGTCGCGATGCAGCCGAGTCTCGATGCGTTGACATCCGCATTCGACGCGATCGGAAACGCCTCGTCGCTGGCAGATCTGTCCGCCGCGCTCGACGCCGCGAAGACGGGTTTCGGGACCGCCCTCGATGCCGTCAGGGCAGCGGCCAGCTGCTGAGCTCCCCGCTACGCAACGCGCGTCGACGACGACCGACTCGAGGTCAACTCACGTCGCCGGCGGTGTCGATCATCCACGGCACACCGAACCTGTCGGTGAACACGCCGAAGCCCTTGGACCAGAACGTCGTCTCGAACGCCATCTGCACCTCACCGCCGGCAGACAGTGCATCGAAGATCCCCCGAGCGCTGGCCTCGTCGGGCGCGGTGTAGACGACAGCGACACCCGTCTTGCGACCACCGTCGCCGGTCGGGTCGTCGGAGCCCATCAGCAGGGCATCGGGAAGCGTCAGAGCCGCATGCATCACCTGCGTCGGCGCCGCTCCCGGCATCTGGTCGACGTCGGCCGGCGCGTCGGCGTTCGTCATGACCTGCAGTTCACCGCCGAGCACCGACTGGTAGAAGCGGAAGG
Organism: uncultured Bifidobacterium sp.; assembly: GCA_964477795.1. Lineage (GTDB taxonomy): Bacteria > Actinomycetota > Acidimicrobiia > Acidimicrobiales > Ilumatobacteraceae > UBA668. The sequence goes on along the minus strand of CAYZFZ010000001.1, from coordinate 28,668 downwards.
CCTCCGCGCAGTCACCGCTGTAGAAGAGATACGGGCTGATACTCATCGGTGATCCTCCTCGATCGCCACGAACGAACGCGTGACGGTAGCCGACCGCCCCATGGCGTTCCGCCGGTCCACCACCGATCCGGCCGAGGTCGCCACCGTGCGACCCGGACGGCGCACCCGCGCATCCGCGTCAGAGCACGCCCGCTCGGCGCAGCGCGTCGATCACGTCGTCGGCGCACGCCTCGGGGGAACGCCGGACAAGGCTGTCAGCTCGGCTGGTCCTTGAGGAGTTCTCTCACTCTCGAAAGGACCGCCTCGAATTGAGCAGGGCTGACAGCGGAGCGGAGGTCGTCAGCGATTGCGGTCGCGATCGTTTCAACGAACCGATTCGGATGGTGGCCTGACGATGACGATTTTGGTGACGGATGTGTTGTCGACACGTTCGTCGGCCGCATGTCAGACGCATGTCGCGGGTCGACGGCTCCGACAGGCGAACCATCGCGTGCGGAGCCGGTACCGGGGAGAGGGTCGCCGTGGGCATCTCCCCGTTAGGCGGACGGTGGTTATGAGCCAGGAAAGTGCACGTCGACCCGAATGCAGCTCTCCGGCACGGTCACGATCGAGGAATCTAGATCATCGACTGTGACGCGGAATCCCGCTTCGCCCAATGTCCAGCGCGGATCGTCCGAGGCGGGCCGGGAAATCCCGACGAGCTCGCGCTCACCACCCGTCTTCTCATTCGCTTGGAACTCCACGGAATCGCACAACGTCCAGCACCTCGCGAGACTTTGACCAACTCGAAGGAGCCGTCGTCACACCTCGCGAGACCAGCCGTTCCCGAGGGCGCTCAGCCCGGCAGCGAAACCCAGCGGCATTGGAACGGCATCACCGATCCACTTGGTGATCTTCAACTTCGTGGGAGGATTCTTCGGGTCTGGGAAGAAGTCATAACTGTCGGGGAAGCCCTGCAACCTGGCCGCCTCCCAAGGCGTGAGGGTGCGGCGGAGGGTCGGGTGGATGTAACGGCCACGGCCGGGCGTCAGGAAGCCTGTCGTCAGAGTCGGGGCAGGCCGATCGCCGTACAGTCGACCGTAGACCGAGTTGTAGGTCGTGCCGTCCTGGTGACAGTCGGGCCGCTGCGAGTTCGGAAGGTCGTACAGGCCCTCGTCGAACAGGAAGTCGATACGACGACGGTTGTCCTCACTGAGCTCCACGTCGAGGTGAAGACGCTGATCGAACGGAGTCTCCGCCAGATCACCGATGGCCCATGTGACCGAGCGGGTAGGGCCGTCGCTCAGAGAAGCCTGAACCTCCGCCAGCTTGAGGGGCGGCGCTGACCGGCGAGCAACGATGAAGAAACGCTGGCGAGTCTGCGGCCAACCCATCCGGACGGCCGACAACACACCGGTCTCCACGTGGTAGCCGTGGTCCTTCAACAGCCGCTCTGTGGTTTTCACCACCTGCGAGCGATCGTGCACCACCGCCGGCACGTTCTCGATCACCACGACGTCAGCGGCGAGGGCAATCGCAACGGCCGGAACCGTCAGGTAGAGATCGTTGCGGCGATCGGTTCGCCGCGTGTGGTTGTTGAGGTTGGAGTGGCCTTGGCACGGTGGCCCCGCGAGTACTGCGTCGACCTTGCCCACCAACGGTATCCAGTCCGCGTGGATCAGCTCCGGCTCGTAGGCGTAGCGGGCAGCTTCGCCGGCTCCCAGGATCCGATGATCAGCGAGTTCCGACGCCGAGCAGTTGGTGCGCACCTTCGTACGGTGGTTCGACGCATACACGGAGACCGCTCCGGCGTCCTGATCGACCGCCGCTTCGCTCTCCAACCGGCTGCCGAGCTCACGGCACGCCTCCCCGAAACCGAGCGCCAATCCACCCGGCCCACAGAAGAGTTCCGCGGTGCGCACGGATGGCAGCGCCGGCGAGTCGAGCGTCGGGCGCACGCCGTGGAGATAGGCGTGAAGCCAGCTTCCACGAAGGTCGCGCTCGTCAGCCATCCAGGTTCGTCGGGTGACGGCCACTCCAGCCGCAGTTGCGAGCCGCTTCACGATGGAGTCGCCGTCGACCACGTACGACTCGTCGACAGCCAGTTCCTGCGCCTGTTCTGTTGCCAGTTCCGTCACTCGCGCAGCTCCTCGATCATCGCCCTCGCACGGTCCTGCTGGTACAGCCCCAGCTGCACGTTGGTCCACGTGCGGTTGAGACGACGAGCGTACGGCCTCAGCTTCGAGGTCGGGAGACGACCCTCGCCGTTCTGCATCTCGGCGAACGCCGCGGCAAGTGGGGCGGCCGTTGCCGTACGAACTCGGATGACGTGGCTGCGCCAGAAGTCGGTGCACTTCTGCAGATCCTTGGCCAGCGCGACGTCTCCGGTGGCCGCGATCGCCTTGACCCGCAGGTACAGGCGCAGCGGGATGTGTTCGGTGTTTCTGCGTCCGTTCGTATAGGTCGCGACGTTGCCGCGACCTATGGCGTCAGCCTCACGCCATTGGATGAACCACCAGAACCTGCTGACGGAGAGATAGCGCCAGAAGCCCGGGTCGTCGAGCACTTCGACTGGTAGCCCGTCGAGGAAGGAGAAGATCGCCACGGCGACCGCACCTTCGAACGGCTCCTTGTCCCCGGTGAGCGAGGGATCGGTGCCGATCGTCTCGAGCTCGAGTCGCAGCTTGTCGAGGATCTCGTCGAGCACGTCGAAGTCGATCGTCTCCCCGTCCCCTCGCCACACGGCCGAGGTGTCGCACGACGGGTTCGATCCGCTGATGAGACCGCCCACGATCTCTTCCACGTGGCCCACTGTCAGTGTCGGATACCTCATCTCAGCCTCCCAGCTCTGCGTCGAGCGCGACACCAAGGCCCGCGGCCTCCTCCGCAAACGCCAAGAAACGCGCAGGGGCGGACCTGATCATCTCCAGGTAGTTCGCACAGGCGGCGGCACGAGCGTCTTCGTTGGAATGCGACGGCGCAACGAGCGCCACGACACGGCCGAGCAGCGAGTCCTGCACATCGGGCCATGTTTGTTGGTCGAAGTCTTCGATGACACGTGATTCAGCGACCACTGTCGCGATCGCATCGAGGAAGAGCTGTCGCTGAAGAGCGACCGATGGCTTGCTCTTCGGATTGGCGGACATCTTGGCGAGCAGGTCGGCATCGAACCACACCTCGACCGAGTCTTCCGTCACGCCTTCATCCAGTGGTGAGGCTCCGCCGAGCGTGATGTATCGCACGGCCTTGGGGGGAAGGCCGAGCTCGACCTTCTTCTCCGGTGTCAACGGCTTCGGAGTGAACCCTGTGAAGGCGTGCTCGGTGACCAGCCCGAATCTGGCACTCGAGATCCACGTGCCGTATCGCCATGGTCGCAATGGACGCCGGGGTCGCTCGGTCGCGAGATGGATGAATACCTCGATCTGGCAGCCGGCGCGCGGGCTGCGCAGCGCGTGTGGGCGAGGGGGACCGGACAACAAGAACTGAGGACCACATGAGGCGAGTTCGGACAGCGGCATCGGGTGCCGGAACTCTGCGATCTTGAGATAGCCAGATGACAGCACCACGGCGAATGCAAGGTCGTCGACTTCGAGCTCCAGTTCAGCCAGGTCCCCCTCTGCCGCCTTCAGCGCACCCGAGATCGCGGCAGCATCGGAGGCCACGATCAGCATCACGTTGGAACGGAGGAAGACGTCTTCCTCCAGTACCAGCGTTCCCCCGGGCTCGATCACCTCGGTACCGACCCGGACGACAGCGTGCTTCAGCAAGAAATCGAGCGCCTCGACCGAGCCGAAGGGGCGGATGTCGCGTTGTTCGGTGCTCATGCTTCACCGTCCATCGCCGCAGCCTGATTTGCTACCGCCGCTTTGTCGACTTCGCAGCTCACAACGAGGCGCCCTGACCAGTCGGCCGAGTATGCCTCCGACCGTAGCTCGAACCTCACCGACGTTCGCCCGAGCTGGCCTCTGAAGGTGGTTCCATCGGCAGCAGAAAAACCCTCGGGTGGGACGACGGAGAGGTTGCACTTCTCGCCAGAGGCTCCGTCTTCGAGGAACTTGTAGCCGAACCGCGCCGTGACGGCGGCCTCGTCGGCGGCTGTGTACGCCGTGGCGAGTGCGACGTCGACCGTGGCCGTGAGCACGAGGTCGACTCCGTTGTCAGCCACCACGGGCTTCTGTCGCACGTGGACCGACACGTCGCGAGGTCCGCTGGCAGGCGGCTTGGGTCGACCGGGGCCCTTGCCGGTCATCAGGTTCCGGAACAGTTCCTGGAACACGGGAAGCTTCACATCGCCGGGGTCGGGCGGTGGCGGCTTGAGCCGCTTCTGGAAGTCCCGAACACTCGCCCGGATCTTCTTGATCACCTCACCAGCAACGATCGGGGCACGCGGGTCGACGCCCTCCTCAGTGCCCTTTGCGAGCCATGCGTCGTGCGCCTTTGGCTCCGTCTGGCGCAGTAGGTCGTCAACTGCTTCAGAGGCGACGAACACTCCGCGCACGAACGGTTGCTTGCCCGCAGCGTACGGGTAGTACTCCACCACCATCCGGGGTCCACGCAGTAGGGCCACAAGGCTGACCTGCGTGATGTTGGCGACCTCGTCGTCGTTCTCCTGCTCGACTTCCTCCACCTGGGAGTACGACCATCCCCCCAGGTCCGCATGGAGCCCGATGCTGCCGAGCGGTGGTGCCCCTACCGTCCCAGGTGCATTACCGAGATCCTTGCGGTAGTCGGTCGGCAGCGAGTTGTCCTGCGGAGTGGTTGCCAGTTCCCAGCCGCGGATGAACGACTGGAGCAGCGGATCCTTCCGAGGTCTCACGTCGAACCGCTCGGCGAGACCCGATGCGTCGATGTGTCGGATGATCGGATGGAACGCCTCGTCGAGCATCGCGGGCCACCAGTTGCGACCGATCGCCACCTGCAACTCCTCCGGCGCGACCTCCGGGTCGACCAACACGAACGTCGTACCGAGGTCGCTCAGCTTGCTCGGATCGCGTTTGTCCAGCCCCATCGAGACCGCGATCGCGTCGGCTTCCTCGTTGACGAACGGCTTCACCCAGCTGCCGTCGTCATCGCCGAACCGAGCAAAGCCGGTGAAGCTGTTGTCGCCCACCTCGTGCTGCCCCCAATAGGTCATCCCCAGCAGTCGCCGCGTGACCTCCGGATCGTCTGGGCGCTCCCGAAAGCAGGTGTAGGCGATGACCGTACGTGTGGCGGATGCGGCGATCAGACCGGCCTTGCCGTACCCGTAGGACCCACCTGAGCCCACGGCCTTCACCGTGTACCCCACGCTGATGAGCGCGAGGAACAGCTTCGATCGCGCCTGGACGAAGGGCCCGTACATCCCCGTCGTGCCTCGCTCCACGATCGTGAGCAGTTTCACTGGCGAGTCCGAAGCCAGCCGGTCGAGCACGTTCGACGAGCCCAAACCGATCTTGGAGCGAGCATCGTCGCCCTGTGCGCCGACGGTGGCGAGCTGACCAGCCAGACCTGCCAGATCAAGCCGCTCGATCAACGACTTCTTCGACTCGTCGATGTGATCCTGGAAGATGAACTCGATCTCGAAGTCGGGGGCCGCATCGCCGAGTTCCGCGCGCAACTCACGCGCCGCGTCCCACGAGTTCTGGATGACCTCGCGCGCCATCAGCGTCGCTTCAGGCCGCGGCGCTCCGATGGCGAACGCCCCCGGCTGCTTGGCGCCCTCGTGCTTGAACAACTTTGCGACGTCGCCAGACGATCCGCTCCGCTTCTCGTCAGTGCGCTCCCACACCCACGCTGACTGCTTCGTCTCGGTCACTTCGCTCCTCAGGTTGTCCGCGCGCCACCCGCGTAGTTGTGTGCCACATTCTGACAAATGCTGCTTCACGTTCTCGTGAGCCAACGCCAGAATCTCGTTCAGTGTGACATGGGGTCGATCCGGCTCGGCCGGTTCCCGCGGACGAGCTCCTCGATCCGATCCGCTGCTGTGCGCACGTCCTCGTGTTCCCAAACTCGGACGACCGACCATCCGCTGGCGCGGAGCGACAAGTCCGTGTCGGCATCGCGTCGGCGGTTGGCCTCCAACTTCTGCTGCCACCATTCCGCGTTGTTCTTGGGCATGGTTCCGTGGACCGGGCACGAATGCCAGAAACACCCGTCCACGAACACGACCACCTTCGCTGCGCGGAACACTATGTCGGCTCGTCGACGTCGACCCACGATCTGGACATTGACCCGGTACCGGAGATCCCGCCGAAATAGTTCGCGACGAAGAGCGAGTTCGGGCGCAGTGCCGGATCGGCGTTGCTGTCGCATCCGTCGCTGCACGACGTCGTCCCGAGGGAGAGGTCGATCCACAAGTTCAGAACGTCGTCTCGAACGCCATCTGCACCTCACCGCCGGCGGACAGTGCATCGAAGATCCCGCGAGCGCTGGCCGCGTCGGGCGCGGTGTAGACGACAGCGACACCCGTCTTGCGACCACCGTCGCCGGTCGGGTCGTCGGAGCCCATCAGCAGGGCATCGGGAAGCGTCAGAGCCGCATGCATCACCTGCGTCGGCGCCGCTCCCGGCATCTGGTCGACGTCGGCCGGCGCGTCGGCGTTCGTCATGACCTGCAGTTCACCGCCGAGCACCGACTGGTAGAAGCGGAAGGCCTCCGCGCAGTCACCGCTGTAGAAGAGATACGGGCTGATACTCATCGGTGATCCTCCTCGATCGCCACGAACGAACGCGTGACGGTAGCCGACCGCCCCATGGCGTTCCGCCGGTCCACCACCGATCCGGCCGAGGTCGCCACCGTGCGACCCGGACGGCGCACCCGCGCATCCGCGTCAGAGCACGCCCGCTCGGCGCAGCGCGTCGATCACGTCGTCGGCGCACGCCTCGGGGGAACGCGTGCCGCTGCTGTCGAGGCGCAGCTCGGGGTTGGCAGGGGGTTCGTACGGAGAGTCGATGACGGTGAAGTTGGCGAGCTGCCCGGTGCGGGCCTTGGCGTACAGGCCTTTCACGTCGCCCTGCTCGGCCACCTCGAGCGTTGCGTCCACGAACACTTCGAGGAAGGTGTTGTCCCCGGCTCGCTCACGGGCCACCTCGCGCTCGGCGCGGAACGGCCGCCGAGGGTGGGCGCCGTCGACCGGCGCCGGTTCTCGCATGCCGGCAGGCACCGGAGTCGGCGATCCCTGTTACCGATGGTTGCGCCTGCCAGGCTGGCGGGCCATGAATGGCATCAGCGCATCGGTTGTCCACACGTGTTCTCGCGTCGCGCGCGGCACCACCATCGGTGCGTTCGTGTGCCTGGCGGTCGCAGCGCTCCTGGCCGGCGTCGGCCCGGCGGACGAGGCGGTTGCCCAGCCTGGTCTTCCCGGCGCGCCAGGGCAGCCGGTCGCAGTCGCGGGCACCTCCTCGGCCACGGTCACCTGGCCGGCGGCGGCTGCGAACGGCGCGGCGATCGATGGTTACGTGGTGGTGTCGGTGCAGGACCCCACGAAGCGCTGCACATGGACAACCGGCCCCCTGCAGTGCGTGGTCACCGGGCTGACCAACGGCGCGCCCGTGACGTTCACGGTCACCGGCCACAACGCGAGCGGCGACGGCCAGACCTCGGCCGCCTCGATGCCGGTGGCGCCGGCCGCGGCGTTCCATGCCGTGGTGCCCGCCCGGGTGCTCGACTCTCGCCCCGGGTCGCAGGTGGGCCCGTTCGCATCGCCGTGGGGTGCCGGCACCACTCGCACAGTGACCGTCGCGGGTGTCGGCGGGGTGCCCGCCGGCGCGCTGGCGGTGGTGCTGAACGTGACCGTCACGGGCACGTCAGCACCCTCGTACCTGTCGGTGTGGCCGACAGGAAACCCCCGCCCGTCGCCGCCCGTGTCCTCGATCAACTGGGCCGACGGGCAGACGATCGCCAACTCGGTGACAGCCACCGTCGGTGCGGGCGGGGCCGTCGAGGTGAACAACTTCACGGGCACTGTCGACGTGGTCGTCGACGTGGTCGGCTGGTACGGCACCGGTGACGGCACTGGCTTCACCGCGGTCACGCCGAGCCGGCTCGTCGACTCGCGCCCCGGCTCGCAGATCGGGCCCGTCGCCACGCCGTGGGGGCCGGGCACCGCTCGCGACGTCGCCGTCGCCGGCGTGCGTGGCGTCCCCGCCGACGCCAGCGCCGTGGTGCTCAACGTCACTGTCGATCGCACGACGGCTGCGTCGTTCCTCTCGGTGTGGCCGGCAGGTACGGTCACGCCGTCGCCCCTGGTGTCCAGCCTGAACTGGGCGGCTGGGCAGACGATCGCCAACACCGTCGTGGTGCGCGTCGGCACCGGCGGGCAGGTCCGGCTCCTGAACGCGTTCGGCAGCACCGACGTGATCGTCGACGTGGTCGGCTACTTCCAAGCCGGCTCGGGCGCAGGCTTCGTACCGATGACTCCGCGCAGGATGCTGGATTCGCGCGCGGCCTCGCAGATCGGCCCGTTCGCATCACCCTGGGCGCCCGGCGCCTCCCGGAACGTCGCGCTGGCGGGCGTGGCAGGTGTTCCGGCGGACGCCACAGCGGTGGTCACCAACACGACGGTCACCGGCACCACCGCCGCGTCGTTCCTGTCGTCGTGGCCGGCGGGCACCCCGACGCAGAGCCCGCTGGTCTCCAGCCTCAACTGGGCGCCCGGCCAGACCATCGCCAACGGCACCACCGCGGTGGTGGGCGCCGGCGGTGCGGCCACGCTGTACAACCAGGCGGGCGACGCGGACGTCGTGGTCGACGTGGTCGGCTGGTACGCCGCGCCGGCGAAGCACGAGTGCCGGTCGAGTCTGGAAGTGTGGCTGCAGGCCAACCGGCAGTCCGTGATCGCCGCCGGATTCGACCCCGACATCGTTGCCGCGCTGGTGGTGGCCGATCTCCCCGAGTGCGCAGCAGTTCCACTGGTGGGCAACGGCACCGCGTCGAACCCCGACGCGACCGGCCTGCTCGGCAACGGGTTCAGCTTCGACGCCACCACCTGTACCGGCTCGGCGCCGTGCACCGGTGGCCGCGGCGGCGTACTGGTGGGCAACGGCGGCAGCGGGTTCAACGGTGGTGCCGGCGGCGACGCCGGCAGCTACGGCAACGGCGGCGCCGGCGGAAGCGGCACGGCCGGCGCCGCAGGCGTTGCAGGAGCCACCGGCGCACCAGGCGCACCCGGCGGTCGAGGCGGCGACGGTGGCGCAGGTGGTACCGGCGGCAGGGGCGGCGCAGGTGGGTCACTCGCCGGCGACGGCGGCCGCGGCGGCGCGGGCGGGGCGGGCGCAGCCGCGGGCGCAGGTGGTGCCGGCGGAGCAGGTGCGAACGGCATCGCCGGGGCGGCCGACGGTGGCGGCCAGCAAGGTGGCGACGGTGGCGCGGGTGGTACCGGCGGCACGGGCGGGCCGGGCGGCGCCGGGGGTGGCGCGCCCGCCGGTGTGCCCGGTACCAGCGGTTCCAACGGCACGGGTGGTGCCGGTGGCGACGCCGGGGCACCCGGTAACGGCGGTGCCGGAGCGGCCGGCACGGCGGCGCATCCCGACGGAGGCGACGGCGGCGCGGGCGGTGAGCCGGGGAGTCCTGGCGTGGGTGGCAGCGGCTCGGTTTCCGGCCCGAACGGGCACACGGTGACCGCGCGTGCCGGCAACGGCGGAGCGGGTGGCGCCGGATTCGGCGCCGTGCTCCCCGGCGGGCACGGCGGTGACGGCGGTGACGGTGGTGACGGCGGTTCGATCGGGTCCGGCGGCGCCGGTGGTGACGGCGGCGACGGCGCGCCCGGCGACAACGGATCGGACGGGGTGTCGGCCGGTGCCAACGGGGGCGGCGGCGCCGCCGGCGGTGCAGGAGGCGTCGGCGGTACGGGCGGCGCCGGAGGCTCGGTCTCGGGTGACGGTGGCCGTGGCGGTGACGGCGGCGCAGGTGCAACGGGCGGAGACGGCGGGACCGGGGTCGACGGTGCCAACGGCGTCGCCGGGGTGGATGCGTTCGGCACGGGGATCGGCGGCGGCCAGCGAGGCGGCGACGGCGGCAACGGGGGTGCAGGCGGCAACGCCGGCTCCGGCGGTGATGGCGGTGCCGGTGGAGCGATCGGATCGGGCGGTGCCGGCGGAGCGAGCGGGCCGGGAGGTGCCGGCGGGAACGCGGGCAGGCCCGGCAACGGCGGCGCTGGTGCGGTCGGCACCGCGGCGAGCCCGAACGGCGGCGCCGGTGGTGCGGGCGGCGATCCGGGGACGGTCGGGAACGGTGGCACGGGCTCGCCGGCAGGATCGAACGGTGTCGATGTGGCGGGGCCTGCCGGGAACGGCGGTGCGGGTGGTGCGGGGTTCAGTGCCACGGTCGCCGGTGGCGGGGGCGGCAACGGCGGGATCGGCGGTGCCGGTGGAGCGATCGGATCGGGCGGCGCGGGCGGCAACGGCGGTCGGGCCGCCGCCGGTGGTGCTGGCAGCAGCGGCGTCAACCCCGGCGACTCCGGCGGCACCGGTCAAGCGGGCGGTGCGGGCGGCGCTGGCGGCGCCGGCGGTGCGGGCGGATCGCAGTCGGGCGACGGTGGCGCCGGAGGGAACGGCGGCAGCGGCGGTGCAGGGGGAGCAGGTGGCGCAGGTGTCAACGGTGCCAACGGGGCTTCCAGCCAGAACTTCTTCGGCAACGGGATCGGTGGTGGCCAAGGCGGCGGCAACGGCGGCAACGGTGGACGGGGTGGCGACGGTGGCATCGGCGCGCCCGGCGGTGCTGCCCCGAACGGCACGGCGGGAAGCGCGGGCGTGGCCGGCGCGGGCGGCGTCGGCGGCGCAGCAGCTGCACCCGGCAACGGCGGCGCGGGTGCCACGGGAGTGGCAGCGAACCCGCGCGGGGGCGCCGGCGGGAACGGCGGCGACGCGGGCCATCCCGGCAGCGGTGGCATCGGGTCGGTCAACGGCGCCACAGGCGCGGCGGTGAGCGGAACCGTCGGCAGCGGCGGTGCGGGTGGCAACGGATTCAACGCTGCCCTGCCGGGTGCGGTTGGCGGCGCTGGCGGTTTCGGAGGACGAGGTGGCAGCAACGGCAACGGTGGACGGGGTGGCAACGGCGGCAACGGCGGCAACGGTGCCGCACCCGACGGCAGCGGCGGCGCGGGTGGCGCCGGAGGCCACGGCGGCGATGCCGGCCAATTCGGCAACGGGGGTGCAGGAGGCAACGGTGGTCACGCAGGTGGCAGCGGTGCGAGCGGCGGCAACGGTGGCAACGGCGGCGACGGTGGCGTCGGAGGATCCGGTGGGGTGGTGAACGGCAACGGCGGCAACGGTGGCAACGGCGGGAACGGCGGCGACGCGTCGCTGGCCGGTGGTGGAACCGTCGGCACCGGCGGGCAGGGCGGCCTGGGAGGCCCAGCGGCGGGGGTCGGCACGGCCGGCGTGGTTGGCGCCGCCGGCGCTCCGGGCAGCCAACGCTGACACTCCCGCGGCATGGATCGGAAGCCTGTCGGCACGGATGTGTGCCGGGGTGCTTCCGGAACCCGGCTACCCGGCCGAGCCCGGGCCGCCGTCCGGCGCGTTCGACCCCGACATGTCGAACGGGGCGTGCACGGCGATCACGTGGTCCGCTCCCCGATCTCGAGACCGTGACCGAAGCGGAACAGCGGGTCGGCGGTGTCGAACGCGACGTCGGTGCGGCTCGCCTCCACGGCGGCCATCGAGCGCGGCAGGTCGAAGGGAAGCCGGCCGGCGGGCTGCACGAGTCCGAACAGCACGTCGAGCAACGCCTCGTCGCTGCAGCCGTAGTCCACTACAACCGCGGCTGCGTCGTCGACGAGACCGGTGAGCACCGCCGGCCGGTCCAGGAACACGGCGAGCACCGTCGGCACCGTCGCGGTGAGCGCGTGGACAGCGCCGACCGTGTCGTCGGGAAACTCGAGTGAGCCTTGGTGGAACATCGACTCGAACCTTCCCGGGCGTGGCTCGAACGGGGCGCGAAGTCGCATCACGGCGACGTCGGCGGCCGACGCGTCGTCGACGACGGTGGCGTACCGGGACGCAACCGCGGGGTCGAGACCGGCGGCGTACAGGCGGCAGCCACGGGCGAGCGGCAGCGTCGGCGCACCCGCCGGGCCGGTGTTGGCCAGCACCGTGACGGAGCGAGACTGCGCGGTGCGCCCGGCGGCCCGCAACGTCGCGTGACCGGCGGTGCGGATGGCGTGGTCGACGTCCACGTGGCGGCGTTCGAACAGGCCGAGCGCGAAGGTGTCGCGCAGGACTCGTCGCACGGACTCGTCCACCCGGGCCTCGCTGAGTGCGCCGCTGCGGACGAGGTCGACGACGATCTCCGGGCAGTGCTCGCCGCCGAACTGGTCGACCCCGGCTTCCAGCGCGAGCAGCACGCGCTGCTCCCTGCTGAGATGCTCGACACCCCAGGCGCGAGCCGGCATCACCTGGCCGAGGAGGACGACGTCGGTGATCAGCCCCCAGTCGGTGCACACGATGCCGTCGAAGCCGAGCACCGTGCGCAGCAGCCCGGCGATCAGGTCGCGGTTGAACCCGCACGCAACCTCCTCGACACCAACCCCGAGCGGGATGCCGTAGGACGGCATCACCTGCGTCGCCCCCGCGTCGAGCGCGGCACGGAACGGTGCCAGGTGACGCTCGAACCAACCACCGGGATAGACCTGCGCCTTGCCGGTTGGGAAGTGCGAGTCCTCACCGTCGCGCAGCGGGCCACCGCCCGGGAAGTGCTTGATCATGGTCGCCACCGAGTCCGCACCGAGCGCGTTGCCACGGAACCCGCGGATGTAGGCGGCACCGAGCCGGCCGGTGAGGTCGGCGTCCTCGCCGAACGTGCCGGCGATGCGCGCCCACCTCGGCTCGGTCGCCAGGTCGAGTTGTGGGTGCAGCGCGACCCGCAGCCCGACCGCCAGGTACTCCTGCCGGCAGGCATCGGCGAACTGCTCGACGAGCGCGGGCTCGCCGATCGCGGCGAGGCCGATCGGTTCCGGCCACGTCGAGAACGCGGTGGTCGCATCGCCGGTGCCGACGTTGCGGGTGAACGAGTGCCGCGGATCGGTGGCGAGCACGATCGGGATGCGCAGCCGGGTCGTCTCGGTGAGGTCCTGGAGGCGGTTGTGCCAGCGGGCCATGTCCTGCGCCGACGCGGAGCCGACCATGTTGAAGTGGGTGATGTGCCGACCGTGCACCATGTCCTGCGGCGACGGCAGCCCGAGCGCGTCGACGGGCCCGGTGAGCGTCCCGCCGGGCCCGACGAGGACCATGGTGTGGAACAGCTGACCGGCCTTCTCCTCCAGTGTCATGCGCGCCAGCAGGTCGTCGATGCGCTCCTCGATCGGCGCGGCGGCGTCCAGGTAGGCGGCGGTCACGGATTCCCCTGCAGCCTGCCGGCCCAGTCGACCAGCGTGTCGGTGAACAGGCGTGGATCCTGGCCGTGCAGCGAGTGCCCCATCGACGGGAAGCTGCGCACGTCGACGGGCTGACCGGCGGCACGGATCAGCTCGACCGCGCGTGCCGCCTGCAGATCCGACAACGCGCCCATCAGCGTGCCGGTGCGCTCGTCGACGGCACGGAAGTGGTGCGTCAGCAGCACCGGCACCTTCACGGAGGCGAGCATGCGGGCGTGGTCGCAGCTGGCGGCGACGGTGCCCTCCCAGAACGCGCGCCCCCATTCGGGGTCGTACTCCTTCATGTTCTGGGTCGGCGCCGCTCCGGCTTGCGCGCCGAAGAGCCCTGCGATCCACGACGGCAGCTCCGACGGCGCGGCAGCCACCATGCCTTCCCAGTCGCCGATGCTCCACTGGTCGCCGAGGTACTTCGACCACAGCGCGAACATCGGCCCGATCGCCTGGCGCAACGACTGCCCGCACGAGGTGTCGACCTCGGAGTGGAACAGTGGCGGGTCCTCGTAGTGCGCGGCGACGATCTGGCCCGGCTTCGCGTAGGCCGACAGCCAAGCGGACAGGACACCACCCGACGACAGACCGCTGACGATCACCGGTCGGCCGATCACCGTGTCGATGAAGCGGACGAGGTCGTTGCCCATGTTGTCGAGCGTGTAGCGGCCCGGCGTGCGCGTGGAGCGGCCCTGCCCGCGCAGATCCACCGCGTACGCCTGGAAGTGCTCTGCCAGCAGCGGCAGCGCTTCCTCGTAGCCCCACCACGACTCGGACTGCCCGGGGATCAGCAGCAGCGCCGGCCTACCCGGTTCGCCGACGGTGACATGGTTCAGCACCACCTCGCCGAGGTTGACGGTCTGCTCCGCGAAGCGATGCACGACGTAGGTCGCCTCCGGTCGATGCGGTCCGAACGCGTCCGCGTATGCGCCCATCAGGCCGACGCCTGACGCGACTCGGCGACGGGCAGCGAGCCGAACGACGTCTGGTCGCTGCCGAGCGAGCCCGTAGGCGTGTCGGCGCTCACGGCCGGCCTTCCAGGAAGTCGCGCAGCAGCGCCGCGAAGCGCTGCGGGTGCTCCAGCTGCAACCAGTGCCCGGTCTCCTCGAAGATCTCGAGGCGGGCGTCGGGCAGGTGCTCGGCGAAGTACTCGCCGGCGGCGACGGGAATGATCCGGTCGTTGCGGCCGTGGACGACGAGGACAGGCTGGCGGATCGTCGCCAGCGCCTCCGGCGTGAACAGCAGCGGCTCGCCCGGGGCGAACGTCGCCCGGTGAGAGCGTTCGACGTCGGGTCGCGACGCGAGCGGCATCCGTGCCTCGGCGATGGCGTCGAGTTGCCCACCGAAGAACGCCGGGTCGTGGACGAAGCAGGTCATCAGCTCCGCCATCGCCTCCGTGGTGGGGTTCTCGTAGAACATGATCAGCTGCAGCAGCTCGGGTGTCAGCCCCGTCGGCGCGCCGCCCGCTCCCATCAGCACGAGGCGCTCGACGCGCTCAGGGTGCTGCAGCGTGAGTGCGAGTGAGATGATGCCGCCCATCGAGTTGCCCACGAGCGTGACCCGATCGATGCCGAGCGTGTCGAGCAGGCCGACCAGCGTGGCCACCCTCAGCTCGGTGAACGCCGTGAGCCCCTGCGGCGGTGGATCCGGATGGGTGGAGTCACCGAACCCGACGATGTCGGGGGCGAGACAGCGGAACCGGTCGCCGAGCTCGCCGATCATCCACTCCCAGTTCGACGCGCCGGTGGCGCCAGGCCCGGACCCGTGAAGCCACAGGATCGCCGGCGCGCCGGCAGGGCCGGACTCGTTGAGATGGAACGTGACCGCCCCGTCGGGGGTGTGGACGTCGACCTCGTGGACGGTGATCGGCGCACTCATGAGGACACCGTGCGCGCCTGGTGCTTATGGGCGTGGATGAGCGATGTGATCACGACGTGCTGCCTTCCGGGGTCGGGAACGGGGGATGAAGGAGAGGTCGGGACGCGTGCAGATCGGTGGCTGAGGCTGATCCCCGACGCTCCTGCAGGCCCGATTCTTACTGGAGCGA
This sequence comes from uncultured Bifidobacterium sp., assembly GCA_964477795.1. Lineage (GTDB taxonomy): Bacteria > Actinomycetota > Acidimicrobiia > Acidimicrobiales > Ilumatobacteraceae > UBA668. The sequence continues at coordinate 13,306 of CAYZFZ010000001.1, read as the reverse complement.
TCGCTACGTTAGGGTGCCGGGCCGCGACTGTCAAGCGCCTCGGTCTTCCCAGTTGCTCCTACCTTCGTGGTGGGCGTGCAGCCGGCCTCGCGCGGCGGAGCACGACGCCGAGCCCGACCAGCACCAGACCCATCGCGAGGAGCGGCAACGTGTCCGCCCCGGTGCGGGGCAGCGATCGGTTGTCCGGGGCGACGACTGTGGTATCGGGCGGTGTGGTCACGGGAGCCGGCACGGTGGTTTGGGGCGGAGCAGTGGGTTCTGTCGGGACCGTGGGCTGCGGCGGAACCGTGGACGAAGGCGGGACCGTGGGCTGCGTTGGCTGGGTGCCTTCCACCAGCACGGTGACGAACTGCACCTCGGTGGGGACGTCCTCCCGGTTGAACACGAGGTCCGATGACCTCGCGGCCAACCCGATCTCCTGGCCGGCGGCGCCGTCGAGGACGATGGTGCCGGGGTCGACGCGGTACTTCCACAGCGTGAGCGGACCACCGTCGACCGAGCGCCACACGTCGACCAGACCGGGCCCCGAGCCCTCGTCGGTGGAGCCGACGGAGACGGTGCCGCCCACCGCAGTCGTGCCGCCGCCGGTGATCGTGGTGTCGGGCGCGGTCCGGTCGAGCCTGTTCGACCACGTGTTCGTGTCGAGCGGGTCGTTGTCGTCGAACACGATGCTGGCGCGAGCCGTGACCGTTGTACCCGTCGGGGCATCGTCGGCCTGGTACGACACCGTGGCGAAGCCCCCGCCCGCACCCTGGGGCGCGACCGGCTCGGGAGGCAGGAAGCCTGCCAGCGGGTTGGGGTGGACGAGACCGGTGGTCGGGTCGACGAGGGTCAGGAGCCAGCGGACCTCCCTGGCGCCACGGTCGAGCAGCGCCGTGACCCGCATCGTCAGGGAGAGGACCTCGCTCGTGTTCGGGTCAGCGAGCGACGGCACGGTGAGCACGAGCGGCCGCTCCTCCTCGAACGACTGAGCCCCGGGCGCCGGCTCGAAGATCATCTCGGTCGCTCCGACGCCGAAGCCGAACCGGCCGAGGGCGACGGTGTCGAGGTCGACGGCCGGGTCGAGCGGCAGCCGGATGTCGACCGTCGCCGCCGGCGCCGTGGCATTGGGCACTCCGGGAGGCCGGGTGTCCGGGTTCGAGCCCGGGCCGAGGTTCTCGAAGTGGATCTCGTTGGTGAGGACGGCGTCGGCCTGCACCCAGCGCTCGCCGCCGACACCGAACGCGCCGGTGATCGCGTTGGGATCGCTCGACCCGAAGTTCACACCCCAGGCCGTGCCGTACGACCCGCCCGGCCCGGGCGGGGGCTCGTCCGGCGGCGGGCAACCCGACTTGACGGTGAGGCTGAAGCCGACCCGAAGGAAGTTGTCCCAGGAGGCATGAGCCCGTTGCAGGTCGAAGTCGTAGCTGCGGCGAAGGCCCGCGTTCGCCTCGGCCAAGGAGTCGAGCAGCGCGATGGCGCCGTTGAACTGGTCGGCCACCTCGTTGACCAAGTTGTAGATGTTCAGCAGCGCGGTGACCGGCCCGAGCAGCTCCTTGGCGGCGCCGGCGGCCGGGAATTTCGCGAAGGCCTTCAGGCTCGTCGCGAGCTGCACGACCAGCTGTCCTGCTTCGCCGATCGCGGCCACGGTGTCCGCGGTCAACGGCGGCTCGGCCGCCGTGACAGCCGAGAGGAATCCGGAGAACACCTTCTGCGTGAGGTCGCCCAACTCCTTGAGGTTGGTGAGGGTCGCGTTCCAGTTCTGGATCGACTCCAGCTCCTCGGCGGTGTAGATCCACGCGTTGGCCACGTCCGATGCGTTGTCGGCCGCCTTCTCCGCCGTCCGCACTCCCGCCGTGACGGCCTTGGTCGCCACGGCGTCAGCGAAGCCCTTGACGCCGGTGACCACGTTGATGCTCTCGTTCAGCAGCCGGATGCCCTGCAGCGCGGCGACGGCGGCCATGCGCAGGACCTCGTTCTGAGCCTGGTCGACCGTCTCCTGGATCAGTAGCCGGGTGTCCTCGGCCTTCTGCGCGTCGCTCTTGGCGATGTTGAGCGCGGAGGTGTCGAGGATCAGGCACTGGTCGTCCGGCTGCCTCGGGAACGGCCGGGCGAGCGCCTGCTGCACCTGGCCGTCGGTCGGCGGGGCATCGTCGGGCCAGAACTTGTCGGCGTACGCCTCCTTGAGTTCGCTCTCGGACGGGGTGACGCCGCCCGCGGGCACGATCGCGGCGAGGATCGCCGTGGCGTCGAGCACCGCCGATGCCGAGCGACGCAAGCTGCTCCGTTCGTTCAGGGGCCTCGGCGCCCCACCCGGGAACTCCTGGTCCCGTTGGGACAGCAGGGCACCCGTGGTGAGATCGCGGACCTCGATCCGGTACTCGCCCTCAGCGACGGGGACCGACCAGGATCCGTCGTCACCGGTCAGGGCCTGGTACCGCCGGGCCGGGGCGACGCCCGCGGCGCTGGTGAGCTCCACGAGCGCGCCGGCGAGCGGATCGCCGTCGCCGTCCACCTCGGTCCCCTCGGCGGCGATCGAGGAAGGGAACTCGGGCGTGACGGTGGCCGCCCCGTCGAAGGAGAACTCGACGACGGCGTCCTCGTAACCACCGCCGGGGAGTGCTCGCAGGACGGTGACCCGGTAGTCGCCGGCCGGCAGGTCGCGCAACTCGATGGACGTGTCGTGACCGACGACCACCGCGTCGTCGAGCGGCTCGCCGTCGTAGGCGTCGGGGATGATCTGGAAGGACCGGTTGATGCCGTCGAGCCCCGCGGGTTGCAGGTAGACCAACGGTGCGTTGGTGCGGTCCATCCAGGGCAGGTCGATCGTGAGGGTGTCCCCGTCCGGCACCAGCTCCCCGAGGTCGTCGGTTTGGCCGATGGCGGGGAAGGTCACGGTCTCGTGCAGCACACCGAGATACGGGTCGTACACCCACAGCTCGGCGTCCGTGCCGGCGACCCCGTCCACGGTGAACGCGCCGTCTTCGTCGGTCGTCACGTACTCGCTGCGACCTCCGCCGTCGAACCAGACGGTGATCCCACTGCTGGTCGCCGTCGCCCCGCCGCGCCGCACCGTGTCCGGCAGCGCACCCCTCAGCGAGGACGACGCCCGCGCGATCTCGACCGTCTGCGGGCCCGTGATGAGGGTCTCCGGCTGGCTGAACAGACCGGTGGCGACCGTGTAGTCGCCGGGCTCCACCCGGAACTCGGCCGTACCGTCGTCGCCGGTGGTGGCTGCGGTCGGCGGCCCGTCCCCGTCCGGCGTGAGGGTGACGTCGACATCCGGTACGGGCGCACCCGCGGCCCCGGTGACCAGGACGGTCACCAGCGCGGCGAGTTCCAGCTCGATGTCGGCAGTCGTCGCCACCGTGGTGTCGAGCACGACCGACCGGGCGAGCGTCGAGTCCGACACCGCGGTCAGCGTCACGTTGCCCAACGGCACCCCGACCATCTCGAAGTCGCCGGCCACATCGGTCTCCGCGGTGGCGCCGGTCGAGCTGACGACGACCGCTCCCTCGATCGGCCCTCCCCCCGAGGACGTGATCGTGCCGGTGACGGTGACACCGGCCTCGAAGGCCACGTCGCCCACGTCGACCGGGCCGGCAGCGAGGTCGACGCCGGTCGTGGTGGTCGGCCGGCCGGCGGCCCGCACTGCGAGCTCCGACGGGCCCGGGGTGACGCCGTCGAGGGTGAACGTCCCGTCGGCACCGGCGGTGGCCGTCCGCGAGTCGCCCGACGCGTCGTGGCGGACGAGGACCTGCGCTCCGCCGACCGGCGTGGTGCCGTCGGGGGCGACGACCCGGCCGACGACGGTGCTCGACGGCGGGAGCTGGAGGTCGATCGCCAGAGGCACGGCCGCCACCGTCAGGGCCTGGGTCACCGGTCGACCGGCGCTGGGTGTTGCGGTCAGTGTGTACGTGCCCGGTGCGAGGCCGTCGAAGCGGTACGTGCCGTCACCCCGCGCGGTGGTGCTGATGGCGGCGCCGGTCGCCGGGTCGGCGACCGTGACGGTGACGCCACCGGCCGGCCGGCCGCCGGCGTCGGTGACGGTGCCCACCAGGCCGGCCCACGCGGGCACCGACACGGCCAGGTTCGGCGCGGGTGTGGTCGCGGTCGCCAGCGGTGTCGGACCATGGGAGTCGAGGAACACCTCGACCTGCGTCCCGTCGGGGACGCCCCGGATGCTGAAGCGTCCGGCGCCGTCGGTCACGGTGAACAGGTCGTCGCCCCCGGCGGGCAGGACCCGGACCCGTACGAACGTCATCGGGTCACCCGACGCATCGGTCACGGCGCCCTGCACCGCTGCACCGGGCAGCTGCCCCATCGCCTGATCGAAGGCAACCCGTCGCGGTGTACCCAGGTCCGACGCAACCGTGCCCCCGCGGGCCAGCCGCGAGCGGATGGCATGGATGGCCCGCAGGTACGAGTCGCCGGTGCGGCCGAACGTGTCCTCGAGCGCGTCGACCACGGCGGCCCGGTCGGACGCGGACAACGTGGCGAGCTCGTCGGCGTAGTCGGCAGCCGGGTCGTAGGGGGCGATCGACCCCGGCCCGTACTCGTCGACCAGGAAGCCGTAGGCGGCACCTCGCGGCGTGGCCACGCCAGGCCCGAGCCCGTCCACCGACGCACCCGCTTGAGTCCACGGGATCTCGATGCGACCCGACGCACCAGGTGGGATGATCCCGACGGGAGCGCCCGGCACGGAGGCGGCGACGGTGAAGTCACCGACAGGGTACGGGCCGTCCGCGGGGGCGGCCACCCCCCGCGACCGGACACGGTAGATCGGGGCGACGACGTCGGAGAGCCCGTCGTTGGCGAAGGTGATGAACGTCGTACCCGTGCCACTGGGTCGGGCCATCCCGGGCACGAACAGCGTGGTGCGCACGGTGCCGGCCCGCGCCGCCAGCACCCGGAAGGCGGCGGGAAGCGACGAGGTCGCCCGGCCGTCGGTGACCTCGATGGCGTAGGCGCCCGTGGCAGCGCCGTCGAGGTCGAAGGTGACGGCCAGAGTCCCGTCGGCGTTCGGCTGGAGGTTCGTGGCGACGAGGACGGCCCCGGTGGGCGAGACGGCTCGGGCCTCCTCGACCCGTCCGAGCCCGGTGCCCCACAGCGTGAAGCTGGCCGGGCCGGCGTTGCCGGCGATCACGGGCGAGACGGTGCCGATGCCGAATGCGAGGTTCTCGAGGACGAGGCCGGCAGTCGCGCCGGCGGGCAGGTCGAGCCACACGTAGCGGTCGCCGCCTGGCAGCAGCAAGACGGTGCCGGTCCCGCCGGCGAGGCGATCATCGGCGACCGTGGCGGTGGGGACCGCGCCCTCGCGGACGGCGACGGCGGACGCTCCGCCGTCGACGGTGAGGCGCAACGTCCCCGTCCCGGCCGGGATGCGGACGATGACGGGCCCACCGGTCGAGGTGAACGATCCCGATGACGGTGCGGCGCCCACTGGTCGGGCCAGCACTGGCGGCGCGAAGTCGAGCGGCGACGCCGAAACCACGTTGTCGGTCTCATTGGTCTCGGCCACCTGGCCACGGACGTCGGTGCGCAGGATCAGGTGCTGGGGCCCGGCCCGGTGGGGGGCGATGGTCACGTCGAAGGTGCCGTCGAGCGTGGCCCCGGCGGCCAGGCCACCGGTGCGGGGCACGGCCAGCACCAGGGTGTCGTCCACGCTGAAGGTCGCGTCGTCGGAGAGCCACACGGTGTCGGTCCACTGACCGGCAACACGCGACCCTCCGGTGTTGGTGACCTGGATGCGCACGTGGCCTGCGGTGACGGAGGTCAACGGATCGGACGCGCTCCCCGCCCCCGGCTGCCACTCGAGCGACACCGCCGCCAAGTTCGCGGGCGTGGGCTCGGGCCCGCCGCCGCCCAGGTTCTCCAGGACGACCAGGTTGTTGGGAAGGAAGGAGCGGTCGTCGTCGAACGGCTCGGTGCGCCCGACGATGTCGAGATCGCCGTCGCCGTCGAAGTCGGCCGGCTCGGCCCACGGGGTGTTGAAGCCGGGCGTCCCGAAGATGGTCGGCGGGGCGAACGTGCCGTCGCCGTTGCCGGCGCGGAGCTGGACCGAGCGGTAGTTGGTCGGCTCGATCAGGTCGCCGATGCCGTCGCCGTTCAGGTCGGCGAGGCGCCGCATGCCGTGGGCGCTGCTGGACACCGGGAACGTCTGGAGCGGGGTGAAGGTCCCGTCCCCCACACTGCGCAGCGACACCGCGTCCCAGCCCTCGTCGCCGTAGCTCGACGTGGAGGTGAGCTCACTGAGGATGACGTCGGGGAGGCCGTCCTCGTCGAGGTCGAGCACGTCGATCTGGCTGGACTGCCCGTCGACGCCGGCGAGCGCCCGGCGGACGGGAGTGAAGGTGAACGACCCGTCGGGCTGGTGGCCACCGTTCACCAGGACGGTGATGGAGGAGGTGGAGGCGCCGTTCGAGGCCTGCGCCCGGCTCACCACCACGAGATCGGCGAGCCCGTCAGCGGTCATGTCGACGATCCTCGGCCTGATGCCGTTGTAGTAGAAGTTGGTGGTCGGGGCGGGGAGATCCGGTGTGCCGATCACCGCCGGCGCCGCGAACCCGCCCACCGTCGGCGGTCCCGCGGGTTCGCCCACCCGGTTCTCGGCCCAGCCGAGCACCATGTTCGAGAGGGAGCCCGAGGCGGCGTAGGCGATGTCGAGGTCGCCATCGCCGTCCATGTCGACCGCGTCGATGCCCCACAGGTCGGTTCCGCTCCCCGTGGTCGGACCGAGTTCCTGGATGGCCAGCATCCCGCCGGCGCCGTCGCCGCGGGCCAACCAGAGGTTCGTGCCCCCGCAGACGACGTCGAGCGCGCCGTCGCCGTCGACATCGCTCACCAGGAACCGCTGCCCCCGGGTGCGGGTGACGCACTCGGGGTCGACCTCGCCGACGACCTCACCCGGGGCGAAGCCCCCCTCGCCCCCGCGGGCCACGACCAGCGCCGGCGGTTGCAGGCCCTGTGCCCGGACGATGGCCACCACGTCGGCCTTCCCGTCGCCGTTCCAGTCCGCCACCGTGGTCATGTCGTCCCATCGGTCGGAGCGCCAGTCCCGGTCGGTGAAGGGCACGGCCCGGGAGCCGACGAACCCACGGGACCCGGTGCCCTCGACGAGCGTGAGCCGACCCGAGGCCGAGCCGGCCAGCCGCTGGATGGGTGAGCCGCCGGACACCGCCGCCAGGTCGACGATGCCATCACCGGTCACGTCGGCGGCCACCACGCCCCGCCCAGCCGCACCCGTGCCCCAGTTCTGCGGGAACCCACCGACGCCACCCGAGACGGGAGCAGCATCCCAGCCGCCGGCGAGCGCCGGCTCCCAGCCGGTGGTGCCATTGACGGTCCGCCAGCCCGCGAACGTGCCGTCGCCGACACCGAAGATGATGCCGATCTCGCCGCCCCGGCCCGGGACGGCGAGATCGAGGCGGCCGTCACCGTCGATGTCGACGACGAGCCCGTCGATGTGGGGGTGCGACGCCCCGAAGTACGCGATCGGGAGCTGGAACGCCACGGCGTCGAGTGCGGTGAAGACACCGGCGTTGTTGCGCAACGGCTGAAGGCAGAGGCTCTCGAGGTTGACGCAGCCGAGGAGCAGGGCCACGTCGTCGTCGCCGTCGCCGTCGAAGTCGCCGACCCACGTGGCGCTGGCGAAGATGTTCGGCATCGCGCCCTCGACGACCGCCCACGTCCCGTTGCCGGCCCGCCGCCAGAGCTGCGGGATGCTCTCCTGGCTGGTGACCAGGATCTCGAGGGTGCCATCGCCGTCGGCGTCGATCAGCGCGACGTTGATCGGGCTCGACTGGCTCAACGTTGCGTCGGGCCGGAACGAGCCGTCGCCATTCCCCAGGTACACACGGGCGCCGCGGGCGGGCCCGCTCAGGCCGACCAGGTCGGCGATGCCGTCGCCGTCGACGTCGCCCAGGGTGATGGTGCGAGTGAGCGCCTCCGCGGTCGGCGTGGTGAGCTGTGTCGACAGGTGACCCGTGCCGTCGTTGAGCAGCGTCACGATGGTCAAGACGTTCCCTGTGGCGACGACCACGTCGATGTCACCGTCGCCGTCGACGTCGGCCAGGGCCAGGTCGCCGACGTCGGTCGAGAGGGGGACGAGGTACGCGGTCCCGGTCTCGACCCCTCCGAAGCCGTCCGTCCGCTGGACCACGACGTAGCCGGAGGTCGAGTTGCCCGACCGCTGGAAGGCGAAGGAGACGAGATCGGCACTGCCGTTGGCGTCGAGGTCGGCGGCGTCGACCGCCACGCCCCTGGTCTCCCTCCGCTGGGCGTCGGCGGGAGTGACGCCGGCAGCCGCCGGGAAGCTCTCCGCCGCCCAGAGGGAACGTGGCTCCTCGAAGTCGAAGTCCAGTTGCGACCGCTCAGTGGCCGCGAGTGACACCGAACTGGTCGGCACCGACGCCGCGTTCACCGCGAGCGGCGCCGCCTCCGCGCTCGCGCCCCAGTTGCCCTCCGCCGGACGCGGCTGCCCGCTCACCGGAGCGGCCGGCACCGGCGTCGGCCCGACTCCGACACCGACCGTCAAGATCAGGATGGTCACCAGTGCGCCCCGCATCGCTCTCCCCATGCGCGCGCACCATACGCTCGGGTGCGCGAACACAGCGCGAAAGAATGGTCGGGCACACCATCGCCCTCCACGAGCGTCAGCGGCGCGGTGAGTGTGTGAAGGGCCACTTCCGGTGGCGGCGTCGGGGTGTCAGCACGGAACGGTGACGACGATCCAGTGCTCCAGCGACCTCGGTTATCGTCGCGACCATGGCTCTGTGGCGGCGCAACGTGTCCGACGCCGGCAAGCTCCCGCTGCTGCTGCTCCTCGCGGCGTTCGTTCTGACATGGATCGTCGTGCGTGCCATCACCCGCTCGATCCGGTCGGGGAAGGGCCGGCTGCACAACGTCCAAGCCGGTGGCGTCCATCTGCACCACTCCACTCCGGGCATCATCCTGCTCACCACCGGGGCGGTCGCCGCCATCGCAACGCCCGGGCATGCGCCGTGGCGGGAGGTGTGCGCGGTCGTGATCGGGATCGGGGCGTCGTTGGTGTTCGACGAGTTCGCGATGATCCTCCACCTGCGCGACGACTACTGGCAGAACGAAGGCCAGCAATCCGTCGAGGCGGTGGGGTTGGTCACCGCCTGCCTGGGTCTCGTCCTCGCCGGCTTCGCACCGTTCGGCGTCGACGATCTCGGCACCGCCGAGCTCGCCGTCCGCATCGCCGGCATGATCATCGTCGTCGCCACGTTCGTGGCGGTGGTCGTGTGCGCGATGAAGGGCAAGTACCGCCTCGGGCTGATCGCGATCTTCGTCTGGCCCGTCGCCATCGTCGGCGCGATCCGCCTGGCCCGCCCGAACTCGCGTTGGGCCCACCGGCACTACGGCGACCGCCCCGAGACACGCGCCCGCGCCACGAGCCGCGCTGCCGCGTTCGATGCCCGGTGGGACCCACGGTGGCGGCACCTCGCCGACGCGCTCGGCGGCCAACCGACCCCGGCGCCCGACCGAACCCCACCGTCAGGCGGAGGCGGTGGTCAGCGATCGAACGCGGGGTAGCCGCCGAAGCGGATGCTGGCCCCGGCGAGGACAAACAGTACGGCAGCGATCGTGACGGCGCGGATGTGCCAGGCGAGGGTGGGCAGGGTGTCGTCGGAGAGTTTGGGGATGACGCGCAGGCGGGCGTGGATGGCCAATCCGAGCGTCGCGGCCAAGAGGCCGAGCTTGACCTGGACGACGTGTGCGATCGGGTTGTCGTGGAACCAGTTGGCGGGCGCGCCCAGGAGGTGGTGAGCGAGCCAGAGGCCGGTGAGGATCTGGACGGCGAGTGCAGGGAGGCCGACGCGTTCGAAGCTGCGTTCGAAGTCGCTGACGGTCGCCGCTCGCCGGTTGCGCAAGGCGGCGGGCAGGATCGACACGGCGAGCACGAGGTGGCCTCCTGCCCAGATGGTCGCGCCGAGGATGTGAAGGCTGAGGGCGATGTAGTAGCCGGCCATGTCAGCTCGCCCGCGCCGGATCCGGCCGGCGGCGAAGTGCCCGGGCGCCTTGCACGAGCAGCCCGGTGAACGCGACTGCCCAGGCGGTGAGCGCGACGGCGAGCGTCACCTTCGGAGCCCATTCGAGCTGTTCGAGTTGGGTGACGGCGCGCATCTTGAACGTGGCGGCGCCGTACATGCCGAGGGGGAACACGAGCGCCCAGTAGGAGGGGTGGTAGCGCAGCGGCAGGCGGCGCACGAGGTGACGCCAGACGCCGATCGCGACCATCACGGGGAACCAGAACGTGGCGGTGGCCCAGGCGAGTGTGACGAGCCCCTCGATGAAGGGGGCAAGGCGATCGACGCGTGGCGCGACGGCGCGGGTGGCGAGCAGGTTGGAGCCGGCGAGGACGGTGATCGCGACCGCGCCGGCGGCGATCCATGCGGGCGGGTCGGCCTCGGTGGGTTCGAGCGGTTGGAACGTCCAGCGGAGGAACACCATCGTCATCACGATCAGGTAGAGCACGAGCCCGAGGCAGAACGCGGCGATGCACGTGAACGCGAGGAGGTCGCCGGGGTCGTGGCCGAGGAGCAGGGCGCCGATGACCGCGATCGATTCGGTGGACACGGTGAGGAGGAACCAGGAGCCGTTGATGCCCGCCCCGAGGACCGGCTTGTCGCGGCGGAGGATGTCGGAGACGAGCGCGCTGTAGGCGAGGACGACGTAGAGCGGCAGCGAGCACCACCACAGGACCTCGGCGAGGGTCCACCAGCCGTGGATGATCGCGGAGGCACTGGCGAGGACGTTGGTGCCGGCCACGATGGTGAGGAACGCGAACCCCTTGGCGTGGCTGGTCAGGTCGGCGACGAGCGCTCGCGGGTAGAGCGCCACGCGGGCGATCACCAGCACGGCGAGCACGGCGTAGGCGACGGCGGCGACGACGTACAACACGTCGGCGAGCCACTCGATGGTCTGCTGCTTCGACGCGATGGCGATGATGCCGGTGGCCATGACGAGCGCGAAGTAGCCGGGGAACAGCGAAGCGATAGGGTTGGGGCGGGCTGGTTGGGTGTGGGGCATGGTGCTCATGGGCGGAGGTAGCGGAGGAACGCGGCGGCGGATGCGAACAGGGCGACGGACACCGCAGCGGTGGCCCACGCCAGGGATTCGTGGTCGGTCTGGAACGCTTCGACGGCGACGGTGATCAGGAACACCTGGAACGCAACGAGGACGATCACGTACAGCACGACGGCCGACGAGGTGCGGCGGGCTCGATCGGAGGCGGTCATGCCGGCCTGCCGAGCGCCCAGATCATGCCGTCGTCGCGGACTTCGAGGTCGATGCGCCCGAGCGGGCGGGTGGGTGGGCCGGAGATGACGTTGCCGGTCACGGCGTCGAAGTTGCCCTCGTGGCACGGGCAGTGCCAGCGCTCATGCTCCGCCTCGTAGTAGACGACGCATCCGAGGTGGGTGCACTTCTGGCTGAACGCGACGACCTCGCTGTCGGACAAGCGAACGAGGATCGCCGGGTCGTCGTCGCTGGGGTAGCGGAACAGGTACGGCTCGCCGACGGCAACGCCGGCGAGCGGTGTGATCGCGGTCGGTTCGCCGGTGTTGATCGTGCGCAGCTGCGTCCAGACGGCGATGCCGACATTGGCGGCGGCGATCGTGCCGGCCCCCAGGACGAGGTAACGGGCGAACTCGCGGCGGGTGACTTCTTCCTCCGAGAGCGCCTGGTAGGGGAAGTCCCGCTTCCAGGGCGGCGCGACGGGGACTGCTGCCGGGGTGGGTTCGTCGGTCATGGATGCACCTCGGTGTCGAGTCCGAAGGGGTCGTCGAGCCATGAGCGCCGGGTGCCGGCGAGCACCTCGATCGGGCCGGCGAGCGCGTCGTCGATCACGGTGTACACCTTGGTGCGCACGCCCTGGCGGCCGAACAGGAAGTCGCGGAACAGGGCCCCGCGGCGCGTGTCGCGGAACTCCTCGACGGTTCCGTACCACAACGCGTCGCTGGGGCACACCGATGCGCACATCGGCGTGAGACCTTCGGACGTGCGATCGGTGCACATGTCGCACTTCATCATCTGGTCGAAGTCGGCGACGTACTTGGGAACACCGAACGGGCAGGCGAGCACACAGTTGGAGCAGCCGATGCAACGCGGTTTGAGCGCGGACTGCACGATGCCGGCCTCGGTCTGCTTGATCGCGTCAGCCGGGCACACCTGCGCGCAGGTGGGGTCTTCGCAGTGCATGCACACCATCGGCGCCGTCTGCGTGGACATGGCCCGGTCGACGCGTTCGAGGTGGATCAGCGACTGGCCGCGATGGGTGCCACACTCGGCGCAAGCCTGGACGCAGGCCTCGCAGCCGATGCAGCGCGACTGGTCGATCACGAACACCGGGGTGTCGTCGATCCCGAACCGTCCCGTCCTCATGCCGGCCCCTCGTGCAGATCGAGATCCCGCTGATCCGTCGTCGTGACGTGCCCGGTCGCGCGTTCGACGCGCACGGCGGCGACCTTGAACTCGGGCATCTTGGCCAGCGGGTCGACGGCACGGTTGGTCAGCTGGTTGGCGGCCTGGGCGCCGGGCCAGTGGTACGGGATGAACACCGTGTCGGGGCGGATCGTGGTGACGACGTGTGCCGGCAGGGTGATCGAGCCCCGCCGCGAGGTGACGGTGACGAGGTCGCCGTCGGCGACGCCCACCTGCTCGGCGAGGTGGGGGTGGATCTCGCACAACGGTTGCGGGTACTGGGCGACAAGGGCGGCGATGCGCCGGGTCTGCGTCCCCGACAGGTACTGCGAGACCACGCGACCGGTGGTGAGCAGGATCGGGTAGTCGTCGTCGACGACCTCGGCTGACGGCTTGAACGGCACCGCGTGGAAGCGGGCCTTGCCGTCGGGGTGCGCGAAGCGACCTCCTTCGTGGAGCCGTGGCGTGCCGGGATGGCCGGGTTCGGGGACCGGCCAGAACAGGCCCATCTCGTCCTCGATCCGTTGCCAGGTGGCACCGGTGTAGTCGGCGGTGCCACCGTGGCTGGCCCGGCACAGCTCGTCGAAGATCTGCTCGGTGTTCGTGTACTGGAAGTGGTCGCCCTTGCCGAGCCGGCGGGCGATGTCGAGCAGGATCTCCCAGTCGCGCCGTGCTTCGCCGGGCGGGGCGACGGCGGCGTTGATCTTGATGATCCGCCCCTCGCCGCTGGTCGAGGTGCCCTCGTCCTCCTCGTGGAGCGAACCGGCCAGCACCACATCGGCGTGGGTGGCGGTCTCGGACAAGAAGAAGTCGATGGCGGCGTAGAACTCCAACTTGTCGAGGGCTTCGGCGGTGAAGTTGGAATCGGGGGCCGACACCA